>DKGK01000062.1:12383-17314 GCA_002453265.1 Flavobacteriales bacterium UBA6772
GAGTGCTTTTATTGTTTGTAATACTATTCCCATTCAATAGTAGCGGGAGGCTTAGAGCTAATGTCGTAAACAACTCTATTTACACCTTTCACTTTATTTATAATGTCGTTAGAAACTTTTGCAAGGAATTCATACGGTAAGTGAACCCAATCGGCAGTCATACCATCAACAGATTCTACGGCTCTAAGTGCAACTACTTTTTCGTAGGTACGCTCATCGCCCATTACACCAACAGATTGTACTGGAAGCAACATGGCTCCCGCTTGCCAAACGCTGTCATATAAACCAGCATCTTTTAAACCTTGAATAAATACATGATCTACTTCTTGTAAAATCTCTACTTTATCTGGAGTTATATCTCCTAAAATACGAATTGCCAATCCTGGACCTGGAAAAGGGTGACGACCTAGAAGCTCGTGAGATAAACCCATAGATTTCCCTACTCTACGTACTTCATCTTTAAATAAAGTATTAAGAGGTTCCACAATTTTCAATTTCATATAATCTGGTAAACCACCCACATTATGGTGCGATTTAATAGTAGCTGAAGGTCCGCCAGTAGCAGAAACAGATTCGATAACATCAGGATAAATTGTTCCTTGTGCCAACCAAACAACATCTTGTATTTTATGAGACTCCTCATCGAAAACATCAATAAATGCTTTACCTATCGCTTTACGCTTTTTCTCAGGATCAGATAAACCAGCTAAATCTCTATAAAAACGATCTTTAGCATTTACACCTGTTACATTTAAGCCCATACCTTCGTATTGCTTTAAAACGCTGGTAAATTCATTCTTACGCAACAAGCCATTATCAACAAATACACAGTGTAAGTTTTCACCGATTGCTTTGTGTAATAATACTGCAGTTACCGTAGAATCTACTCCACCAGATAAACCAAGAACTACTTTATCGTTTCCTAATTTTTCTTTTAGAGATGCAACAGTAGTATCTACAAAATTATCTGGAGTCCAGTCTTGAAGGCATCCACATATATCTACCAAGAAATTTTTCAGTAAAGTAGCACCATCAGTAGAATGGTAAACTTCTGGGTGAAATTGAATCGCATAAGTAGATTCATTTTCTATATAATAACCGGCACATTCAACATCTTTTGTCGAAGCGATTACTTTATATCCATCAGGAAGTGTTGAGATAGTATCTCCATGACTCATCCATACTTGAGATCCATTTGGAACTCCTTTTAGTAAAGGGTGAGTTTCATCTACATAAGATAAATTGGCTCTTCCGTATTCACGAATTTGAGATGGTAAAACCTCACCACCAAACTTATGAGCTAAGTGCTGTGCACCATAACAAACGCCTAATAAAGGCAATTTACCTTTAATATTTTCTAGGTTTGGTATGGGTGCATTTTCTTCTCTTACAGAATGAGGAGAACCAGATAGGATTACACCTTTTAAATTCCCTGTTAATTCAGGGATTTTATTGTAAGGATGAATCTCACAATATATATTCAATTCTCTCACTCTACGCGCAATTAACTGCGTATACTGAGAGCCAAAGTCGAGGATTAGTATCTTTTCTTGCATGCTGCAAAATTAATACAAATTATACAATGAGCACCCTTATATTATTTGATTATTATTTTGATTTTTCAATTTACTAAATGGTAACTTAACACCCATTAATAAACACAACTTTTAGATGAAATTATTACAGGTAAAAACTAAAAGTAAATTTATATCTTTAAAAAAAAATAGAATGTTAAACATTAGGTTACTTTTTAGTCTCAGTATCTTTATTATCCTAAATTCTTTTGCGCAAGATCCTTGTGGCGAAATGGACTTACTAAGCGTAAATGATACCATTATTTGTAACGACGAGTCGATTGTAATTTTTGCAAATAATGGATTTCAAAATTATAATTGGAACACAGATGCAAGTACTCAAGGAATAAATATTAGCTTCCCTGGTAATTATACCGTAACGAGTTCATTTTTCACAAACAACTTAGTTACAAATGGGGATTTTAATGCTGGAAATACCGATTTCAATAGTTCATATAATTATAGTGCTACTAATCTCTATCCTGAGGGAGTTTATGCGGTGACAACCAATGCAAATTTTGTGCACAATGGATTCACAGGGACAGGTGCAGGTAATTTTCTGGTGGTCAATGGTTCCACCTCTCCAGGAACGGAAGTTTGGTGCCAAGATATACAAGTTGAATCTGCATCCAGTTATAATTTCTCCTCCCTAGTAAGTACTGTTGCTGGAGGAAATGAAGCATTACTTCAATTCTCAATAAATGGAGTCGAAATCGGAACTACCTTTTCTGCACCGTCAATCATAGGAAGCTGGGATACCTTTAATGCCTCATGGGAATCAGGAACAAATACTGTGGCCGAGATTTGTATTGTCAATCAAAATATCGGTGGAGGAGGAAATGATTTTGGACTTGATAACATAACCTTTACTACGCTTTGTACAGCCTCAGAAACAATTAATGTAACTTTGGGAGCTCAAGCAAATGCAACCATATTTTCTGTAAATACTTTATGCGAAACGGGTTCAATAGTAGATTTAAACGCTGTTGATCAAGGAGGTGTTTGGACTGGAAATGGTATTACAAATTCTACAACTGGTTTATTTTCACCCGCTTCGGCAGGAGATGGAGAGCACCTTATTACTTATACTATTTCATCGGCTTGTGGTGCAACAGATACTGTAATAATAAACGTGGTAGAAGAAATAGAGTCTAATATTACAGCGGTTACCGAATTATGCTCTAATAATACCCCTATTCTTATTGAAGGACTTCCAGGTCCCGGAACATGGTCTGGAGCAGAGACTACAGGTGTTAATACTGGTGTTTTCAATCCACAAACTGCTGAAATAGGCGAAAATATAATTACCTATATCCCAAGTATATTTTGTGCTACTAATGCAACACATAGTATAGAGGTTCATGCTTTAATAAATCCAAACCCTGAACTAGTGAGCGAAATTTGTTTTGGGCAAACTTCAGAATTGAATCTTGGAGAGGGAGAATGGAATTCCTATTTATGGTCCACAACTAATACAAGTAGTTCTATAACAGTAAATATATCTGGGGAATATGCGGTAGAATTTTCAGATAGCAATGAGTGTGTGCAAGAAATAATATTTACAGTGCTAGACAAAGATGATTGCGAGCTTATTACAATGCCAAACGTGTTTACGCCAAATAACGATTTATCAAATGATTTCTTTATCCCGATCGAATACGAATTCATTTCTCAATCTACAATAAAAATTTTTAATCGTTGGGGAGCTGTTGTATGGAATACAAATGAGATAGAAAAAGGGTGGAACGGGAAACACTTTAATGAAAACTGTTCTGAAGGAGTTTATTTTTGGCTTATAGATTACAAGACGAACAAAGATGTTTACAAAACAATTTCGGGAAATGTGAGTTTGTTTAGGTAAACGAGAACCTTATTGATCTTACGATTATAATTTTAGGAATTAAATAATTTATCTTTTTCTATTTGTTTAGGGCTCGAAGTTAAGGAGTGAATTTGGCTATTAGCGTTCTTAGATTTTATAAAAAGAAAAAATAATGGCACCTGCCAAGGTTCTTTAATTTGATTCCAAGCACCAAATTTTTCTGGATATTTATGTGTGATTTTTGCAGTTCCAAAAAGCACATCCCATAAAACAACATATTTCTCAAATTACCATTTGGCTGCGAAATACCATCTTACTAAGTAAGTCCGTGATGAGCAAAATTTATACAAGGCGTAGAAATTGTACTTTCTACAAGCCAAGCTAAGGGCTCAATAAATTTGTGTTTAAAAATAATTTTATCCCATCTAACTTCGCTATGTGCTAATAAGATAATTGTAAGTTTTAAAGATAAATAAATGAGTAAAGTTGTGCCCATACCCATAAATACTAACATTCCAGAAAACCATATTCCCGGTATCATAGCATAATAAAGAACCGCATTTCTGTAGGTTACTAAAATGCCCATTTCTTCTACTACGTGGTGTGGACGGTGAAATTTCCACATGGTTTTATTTACATGCGACAGCCTATGCCAACAGTATTGACTTAAATCATCAAACAATAAAAAAGCTAAAAAACAAAACCAGAAAGAGCTGTCTATGAAATAGGAATCCAATTCTGGAAAATATTTTGCCATAAACCAAAAACATAGTCAAAATATCGTGAGTTGTATTAGAGTAGGCAGTATTGCCAGACTTAAAACCTCTACAGTAAAGTCGTTTTTAGATCTTTTAGTATTACTATACAAACCTCCAAAAGCTTCTATTATAACAAGAATAAGTAATACTAATGTGGGAAACAACTGCCCAATAATTTGATCGTTCATAAATATTTTTTAAAAGCAATACTGTAAAGGTAAGCTTAAGAAACACTTTTTGTTCTAATCATCATCATTCCTAAAAAGCACAATAAACCATTAACTATAAGCAGTTCAAAACCAAACTCAAAGCCCCACCAATTTGGTGCATTTACTTGAAGAATATAAGACAATATTGGAGCGGCAATAACTACTGGAATAATTAAATGATCTTTAATTTTCCAAGTGGTAAACAATCCAAAAGCATACATTCCTAATAAAGGACCGTAGGTATAGCCAGCAACTTTAAAGAGTGCTGAAATTACACTTTCGTCGTTAATGATTTTAAAGAGGAGTATGACTAAGAATAGGATTACTGAAAAGAAGATATGTGCACGTTTACGGATTTTCAATTGCTTAGACTTTTCTCTTTTTTCAATATCTAGAAAATCAACACATAAGGAGGTCGTTAAAGCTGTAAGTGCAGAATCTGCACTAGAATAGGCGGCGGCAATTAAGCCCAATAAGAAAAATAAACCAACTACTACGGGCATTTCAGGATGCATAGCCACGGTAGCAAACAAGTCATCTCCAGTGGCAACAACACCATATTGATTTG
>DKGK01000062.1:17708-18736 GCA_002453265.1 Flavobacteriales bacterium UBA6772
TAAACCAAAACATATTTTTTTGAGCGTCTTTAAGGCTTTTACATGACAAGTTTTTTTGCATCATATCCTGATCTAAACCCGTCATAACAATTGCTAAAAATGCTCCTGCAAAAAACTTCTTTGGAAAGAACGAAGCACTGCTAAAGTCCTCAAAAAAGAATATTTTAGAATATTTAGATAAGGATATTTGCTCAATGGCAGTAGCTAAACTAAAGTCCATTGCATCGGCTACATAATAAAAACACAAAAGCACCGCAATAAGCATAAATAAGGTTTGTAAAGTATCTGTCCAAATAATGGTTTTTATTCCTGCTTTATGGGTATATACCCATATTAGCGCAATGGTTAAAGCAACAGTTATTGCAAAAGGAACTCCCCATTCATCAAAAACTAAAATTTGTAAAACATTTGCCACTAAAAACAAACGAAAAGCAGCACCTATAGTTCTGGATAATAGAAAATAAAAAGCACCTGATTTATAAGACCAAAAACCAAATCTATCTTCTAGGTAGGTGTAAATAGACGTTAAATTAAGTCGATAATACATGGGCATTAAAACGGTTGCTATAACCGTATAACCCACCAAATAACCCAATACCATTTGGAAATACGAAAACTGTGAGCTTGCTACCCAACCCGGAACCGAAATAAATGTTACTCCAGAAAGACTTGCCCCTATCATACCAAAAGCTACAATATACCAAGGCGATTGTCTATTTCCTATAAAAAAACTTTCGTTATTTTCTTCTTTAGAAGTAATTCTAGCTATGAAAATTAACAGTGCAAAATAGGCGATTAACACCGAAATTATAAGAGTTGGAGTCATAACAAAAAAATTAAACTGTATGTAATCGCTTTAGGGTTTGAGCGTACTCTTCCCATACTTCTTTAACAATAGTAGCGGCAGGTTTTATGGAGTTTATAGCAGATGATATTTGTCCAATTTCTAATTCACCTTCTGATAAATCACCTTCAAACATTCCTCTTTTAGCCCTACCTCTACCAAGTAAATCTTTTAAATCTTGGGT
>DKGK01000003.1 GCA_002453265.1 Flavobacteriales bacterium UBA6772
TCGTAACCATGTCCAAAATCAACTCCTAATAAGCCAAACATCGGCATAAAAATACGAATTCCAACACCTAAAGATCTTTTTACTTCGAATGGATTAAAGTCTTGGAATGAGCCCCATGCATTTCCTGCTTCAGCGTATGCGGTAGCATAAATAGTAGAACTTGGATTAAGTGATAATGGATACCGCATTTCTAAGTAGTATTTACTGTAAATACTTCCACCATTAGTAAGGTGTTGGGAAACAGTTTGATTTGCATAACCTCTCAGTCCAACTACTTCTCTACCGTCCATTGCAAAACCCGAAAGGCCATCTCCACCAACATAGAATCTTTCAAAAGGTGGTAAACCTACTTCATCGTTATAACTGTTTAAGAAACCAAATTCACTATGAGCTTTTACCACTAAGTTGGCAAATGGATTGGTGTACCAAGTACTGCTAATTTTAACTTTGAAATACTCCAACCATTCATACTTTTCTTCCAAATCCATGGTGCTATAATCCTTGTTGTTAAACAGAGAGTAAGGTGGTGTAAAGTGTCCGGTAAGTGTAAATTGAGAACCTGCTTTAGGGAAAATAGGATCGAAAACTGAACTTCTAGAGATTACAGATCTATAGGTAATGTTTTTAGAAATTCCGTTGCTGAAACCAGGAACGAGTTGTCTGTTAGATAATTTGTACTGTTGAAAACTTATCGATTGGTTTGTGGTGAAATAATCATCTGGCCAACGTAGTCTTTTTCCTAAACCTAAGTTTATACCTGTAATATCCATTCTATTTTCTACAGCATCTGTACTGTAATTTTGAATAGATTGGTAAATGGTAAAGCTTAATGAGTTTGGTTTAGAGCCTCCTAGCCAAGGTTCGGTAAACGAGAAAGAGTAATTTTGGAAATATGAGCCATTAGAACTTGCTCTTAAAGAAATTCTTTGCCCATCGCCAGATGGTAATGGAGACCAACTAGACTTGTCGAATATATTTTTTATTGAGAAGTTGTTGAAAGTTAATCCAAAAGTACCAACTACACGTCCAGCTCCCCATCCACCTTGAAGTTCTATTTGGTCAGATGGTTTTTCCTCAACGGCATATTCAATATCTACATTTCCTGTTTGAGGGTCTGGTTTTGGTGTAACACCTAAAGTTTGAGGATTGAAATAATTTAGTCTATTTAATTCTTCTTGCGAACGAATAACATCAGAACGGCGGAATAATTCTCCTGGCTTGGTTCTAATTTCACGCATTATAACGTGCTCGTTTGTTTTTGTATTCCCTACAACCGTAACTTTGTTTATTGTAGCTTGTTTCCCCTCGTAAATTCTAATTTCAAAATCAATTGAATCTTCTTCTGCAAGAATTTCTATTGGTTCGATATTGAAGAATAAGTAGCCATCGTCCATGTATAATGAACTAATATCTGTTCCAGCCATGCTCATTTGCAAACGTTCATTCATCATTTTTTGATCGTAAACATCACCAGTTTTAATTCCTAACATTTGATTAAGGAATTCTGAGTCGTATTTTGTGTTACCTAACCAAGAAATGTCTCTAAAGTGGTATTGCAAGCCTTCTTCAATTGTTAAATTTATACGGATTAATTTATCAGATACATCAACAATTTCTTCTGTTACAATTCTTGCATCGCGATACCCTTTTTCGTTGTAAAGTGCAATTATACTTTGTAAATCTGTTTGGTAAGCTTCGTCTAGGAATTTTGAAGTTTTAAAAACTCTAAAGAACATTTTTTCTTTAGTTTCCTTTAATTGACGCTTAAGTTTTTTAGTTTTAAATTTTGTAACCCCAGAGAAATTAATTTCTTCAATTTTAATTTTCTCCCCTTTATTAATATCAACTTCTAAGATGATGCTTGCCGCAGTAAGCGTATCTTTAATCTGATTTATAGTAACTATAGTGTTCAGAAAGCCTTTTTCTGTGAAATATTCCTCTACTATATGTTGTGTGTTGTTAATTAGGTTGTCGTTTACGATTTTACCTCTAACAAGTTCAACTTTTTCTCTAATTTTAGTTACTTCAGATTTCGAAGCACCTTTAAAACCAAATTTAGACAAACGCGGCAATTCTTGTAAAACAATGTCTAGGAAGATGTTGTTTCCAAGAATTTTACTTACTTCAACTTGAATGTCTGCAAATAAATTTTGAGCCCAAAGTTTAGAAATAGCTTTCGATATCTCTTCTCCAGGAACCATAATTTTATCGCCAACCGTTAAGCCAGATAAAGTAATAATTGCATTTTTGTCGAGATTTGTAATACCTTTTATGGTAATACCTGCCACTTCGTATTCTACGGGTCTTTCGTAAGATACATTTTCTATATTGTTTCCTAAATTAATTTGCGCTGAAAGCGAACTTGAAATTAAAAGGAATAAAAAAGGAATAAAAAATAGTTTCTTCATGTTATTTTTTGATTTGTTCGCTAGTCTTTCCAAATCGTCTTTCTCTTTGTTGATAATCGATTACAGCAGCAAATAGGTCGTCTTTTTTAAAATCTGGCCAAAGTACCGATGTAAAATGTAATTCTGAATAAGCAAGCTGCCAAAGTAAGAAATTACTTATTCTTTGCTCGCCACTTGTTCTAATTAATAAATCAGGATCTGGAATAGCAGCTGTGTACAAATGCTTGTCCATTAATTCGCTATTTATATCTTCGGTTTTAATCTCGTTGTTTAAAACACTATTCGTAATCGATTTTACAGCAGTAAGAATTTCTTTTCTTGAACTGTAACTCAAAGCGAAAATCAAATTTAATCCTGTATTAGTTTTGGTTTTACTTACCGCATCAGCAAATTTTTTTTTGCATCTATTTGGTAAATCATCTGTATCCCCAATGGTTAAAATCCTTACGTTGTTCTTCATAAAACCAGAAAGTTCTTTTGTTAAAGAATCTACCATAAGTTCCATTAATGTATTTACCTCAAGCTTTGGTCTGTTCCAGTTTTCGGTAGAAAAAGTATAAAGAGTGAGGTATTTAACGCCTAAGTCATCGCAAGCTTGTACTACTTCTCTAACTGCTTTTACACCACTTTTATGACCAATAGCTCTAAGATATCCATTTTTTTTTGCCCAACGCCCATTACCGTCCATAACAACGGCAATATGTTGTGGAATCTTATCCTTATTAATGTTTTTTAACAAATCACTCATTTAGGGTAGTAATGCTTTAGGACATTTATTGGGTTTATTTCTGATTTTATAACTAAATGTAATTCCGGTAAAGTTATACCAGTCGTTGTTGTTTTTGTTTCCTCTACTTTTTCCATTCGTTATTTCTACGTCAGATGGATTACTCCATGTTGCAGCTTCAGAACTTAACAAAATAGGATTTATATATTGTGTACTTACATCGTCTAAGTAATCGGTTTGAGCAGATCTCCATGTCCACTCTAAACTGATAGACCATTTCTTACTAACATTCATTTTGTATCCAAACCCAAATGGAATTGCTACTGCAAAACGATTGTATTTACTTTCTGTATTCGGTAGGTTTGTACCTTGTCCTTCTGTTCCTAATGGTTGAAGTTCTATTTGAGTACCCATTACTTTAGGGTTAAATGCTATTGCAGAAATACCTGCAAACAAATACGGGCTATAAGTTATTTTTCTTTTGCGGGTGCTAAACTTAAAAAAGTTGAATTCAAAGCCTAAATTAAGATCTATTATTGAAGATTCGAAACTTAAATTTCTTGCTTTTCGTGTGGAATTTGTAGCCCATTCATCAGTAGCTTTAATTTTACCAGCTTGAATGCTCGTTCTAAAACTTAGGTAATCATGGGAGTTTCTTTTGTATATAAACCCTATTGCAGGAGATTGGTGAGCAAGCATTTTCTCTGCATTCTCATAACCCACATCTCCGAAATAGCCTGAGCTACCTACAAAAAAACCATATTCATTTTTTTGAGCGAAAGCACCATTACATAAGAGTAAAGCACCTATAAAAAATAGACTAATTTTGTTCATGAAATTCTTTAAAAGTGTGCAAATATACTAATTTACTTGTGTTTAAAGAGCTCAATTTCGTTTGTCTAACCCCCAAAGCAATTTGTTTCTTAAAGTACTTGCAAAATCTTGAGTGTCAGTTTCTACCATATTAATCTTAAAGTCTTCTTTTTTAATGGTTAATTCTATCCCTGCATCAATAGTTTGTATTCTAGAGTCTAGAGCAACTAAAAACTGGTTTGCCCTTCCTTCTACTTTTACTTTTACTTCGTGTTTATCGCTAATAACGAGCGGACGTACATTTAAATTGTGCGGTGCAATTGGTGTGATTATAAAGTTGTCGGAACCAGGCATAACAATAGGTCCGCCACAACTTAGAGAATAACCTGTTGATCCGGTTGGAGTTGATATTATCAATCCATCAGCCCAGTAAGAATTTAGATATTTATCATTTATATATGTTGTTATTGTAATCATCGAGGTCGTGTCTTTTCTAGAAATAGTTACTTCGTTTAGTGCAAAATTTAAATCTCCAAAAATGGGTTCTTTGGTTTCTAATTTTAATAAAGTTCGCTGGTCGATGCTAAACTTTTTATGAACCAATTGTTTAATGGTTTTAGGGATCTCATCTTTCGCAATATCTGCTAAGAATCCTAAACGACCAGTATTTACACCAATAATTGGAATTCCAGAATCCCTAATAAGTGTAGTTGCATCTAAAATAGTTCCATCTCCACCTACACTAATAAACAATCCGATGTCTTTTTTTAAATCTTCATAGGTGTTAAAGGTGTTTAATAATATATTTAAATTTGTTTGTTGTGATAAGAAATCATAAAATGGTCCGTAAACCAAAATTTCCATTTGAGCTTTTTCGAGTTCCTGAAAAAGTTCTAATACAAAGGGTGTTACTTCTTTTTGGAATTGTTTTCCATAAACAGCTACTTTCATAACTTATACGTTCAGATATCTAATAAAGGAATTGAAACGGTCGTCCAAACCTTTTTGATGAATGTTTTTGTGATATGATGCAATGATTTTATATTCATAGCGCTCAAATGTATGTATTATACTAGATAATTCTTCCTTATTTATCTTTAAAATAATTTCGGCAATTGTGGGTTGGTTCTTTTTAGGAATACAAACACAGCTCATTATTTTCGCTCCATTAGATTCTACGATTTGTGCAATTTGTGCAAGACTATAATTTTGTTGTTCTATTTCTAAGTGTAATAGCCCTTCTAAACCATCAACATTTAACCATTCGCAGGTTTTATAAAATAAGTCAGTGTCCCTTATGCATCCTAAATATTTTTCGTTTGCATCAATTACTGGAAGAATACACAATTTGTATTTTGAAAAGTAAGATAAAGCATTAAATAAGTGTTCCTCCTCGTGTATTGAGTACTTTAAAAATGAGTTTGTTAAATGTTCAATTGTTTTGTTTTCTTCACAACCTAATACCACATCTTCCTCTACTAAGCCTATAAAACCCTCTTCTCCAAATACTGGGATTTGAGACAATTTATAGTCATCGAAAAACTTAATTGCAGTACTTATACTGTCCGATAAATAAAGGATAGGAATTTGTATTTGTATTAATTCGCTTGTAATCATAAATGAATGCTTCGTACAAACTTAGTATTTTTTAACTTTGCCTCTCAGTATTTAGTACTAATAAATGTTAAAAAATGACTAGACTAAGTGTAAACATTAATAAAGTGGCTACTTTACGAAATGCAAGAGGGCACAATACACCAGACCTAATTCAGGTTGCAAAAGATCTTGAGCGCTTTGGTGCCCAAGGAATAACAGTTCATCCTCGCCCAGATGAACGACATATTAGATATGCAGATGTTAGAGATTTAGGTTCTGTAGTAACTACAGAATTTAATATTGAAGGCTATCCTAATAAGCAGTTTTTGGATTTAGTAAACGAGGTTAAACCTTGTCAGGTTACTTTAGTTCCAGATAAGCCTGGAGCATTAACCTCTAATGCTGGTTGGGATACCCTAAAAAATAAGTTCTTATTAACGAAAGTGATTACTGATTTTAAGAGTAAAGGCATTCGAACCTCTTTATTCGTTGGTACAGATTTAGCTTTTATTAAAGGAGCTAAAATTATAGGAGCCGATAGGGTAGAATTATATACTGAGCCTTACGCCGATCTTTATCCTGTAAATAAAGAAAAGGCTATTCAGCCTTTTATATCAGCAGGTTTATTGGCTCAAGAATTAGGTTTGGGTTTAAATGCCGGGCACGATTTGAGTTTAGATAATTTAAGGTATTTCGCTGAGAATGTACCCGCTTTAATGGAAGTTTCTATTGGGCATGCTCTTATTTCTGATGCCTTGTATTATGGTTTAGAAAATATTGTACAAATGTATTTAGCTCGATTAAATGACTAACTTAGTACATTCAAAAAAGTTTGGAGAAGGTAAACCACTTATTATATTACATGGTTTATTTGGTATGCTCGATAATTGGCAAGGACTGGCAAAGCAGTTTGGACAATTTTTCGAAACGCATATCTTGGATCAACGGAATCACGGAAAGTCTTTTCATTCTGAGAAGCATACCTATGATCTGATGTGTGACGATTTGTTGTTTTATTTAGACGAAAACAACTTAGATAAGATTAATTTATTAGGGCATTCTATGGGCGGTAAAGTAGCCATGTTATTTGCATGCAAATACCCTGAACGATTAGAGAGTCTTGTTGTAGTCGATATAGCACCAAAATATTACCCACCCCATCACCAAGAAATACTAGCTGGTTTGCACGAGGTGGAAAATGAGAAATTAAATTCTAGGAAGGAAGCGGATTCTATATTAGCAAAACATTTTTCTGAAATTGGAATTAGACAGTTTTTATTAAAAAACTTATTTTGGAAAACGGCTAAAGATTTGACTTTTAAGTTTAATTTAAAAACCTTATCAAAAGAGATTCAAAATGTAGGAGAAGCTTTGTTTGAGGATGCAGTATTTTTAAATCCAACTTTATTTATAAGTGGAGGAAATTCTAATTATATCCTTGAGGAGGATTTAGAATTAATTGAGATTCATTTTCCCGATTCCGAAATTGTAGTAATAGAAAATTCTGGGCATTGGGTACATGCTGAAAATCCACGTGCGTTTTTTGAGAAAGTATGTAAGTTTTTTATTTTCTAGCAGGGTTCTTGTAGGTGAAATCACCCATATTTTTAGTGGAAACAACCTTTTTTATTTACAGATGCTATTTTATAAAAAAAAAAATTTACTTTTGTAAATTCAAACTGATAAATAATTATATGTAAATCTGTTTGTTAAAATAACTGTTTTAAAAAAACTAAACCCTAAATTATTATGAGAAATCTATTTACACTCTTTGCCTTTGTCATTTTGGCAGGTCAGATTAGTTACTCTCAATGTGTTCCAGATGCGGACCTTGAGGGTGAATTTATTCATGCTCCAATTGGAACAACTTTAAGCGCAGGTATTTACACTCTTCCTACAGTTGTTACAGGTGAGTCTTATGAGGCTACTCTTCAATTGTTAGCACCAACAGATACTGTTTTGGACGGAACTTTGAATTTTCAAGGTGTGCCAGTAACAGATATTGATGTTGTAAGTCTGAGAGTACGTGGTATTCAGGGTCTTCCAGCTGGGTTTACTTATACTTGTAATGATGGTTCTTGTGAAGTGCTAGCTGGTGAGGTTGCTTGTTTGTCTATAACAGGTTCAGCTTCTAATGCTTTAATTGGAGAATATCCTTTAATCATTGAAGTTGGTGGTATCGGTTCGGCTAATGGTATTCAGTTTGATACTGATTCTATTAACCAAGAAGGTTCTGTTGATATATTGAATATTACTAATTATAAGTTAGTAATACAATTCGTTGAAGTACTTGGTTGTACTGATGTTAATGCTTTTAATTATGTAAGTACAGCAAATACTGACAATGCTTCTTGTTATGCTGTAGTAGAAGGATGTTTATCTTCTTCAGCTTATAACTACAACGATTATGACAACGATGGTGTAGCAAACGCTTTAACTGGAGTTCTTGGAACTGATGTGAATACATCTAATGGTTCTTGTACTGCAATACTAAACGGTTGTACAGATGCTACTTATTTAGAATTCTCTTCTACTGCAAACACCGATACGAGTCCTAGTTCTTGTGTTAATTTAATTGTGTCAGGTTGTACTAATGCTTTATATTTAGAATATAATTCTGCAGCCAATACAGATAATGGAACTTGTTTAACTCTTATTGTAAACGGTTGTACTGATGTTTTATATACAGAATATAATTCAG
>DKGK01000059.1:0-2539 GCA_002453265.1 Flavobacteriales bacterium UBA6772
CCCTGGTAAGGATTTTAAATTCTTAAAATAGTAAAACTAAACTTTGGCTTCGATTTTGCAGTAGGAACGAACAGAAAATTAACGATTAATAAAAGTAATAAATGTCAGATTTTGCAGAGATAATATACGATGGTAAAAGCTATCAATTACCAGTAGTAGAGGGTAGTGAAGGAGAAAAAGCTATTGACATTAGTAAACTAAGAAGTACTTCGGGACTTATAACTATAGATAAAGGTTTTAAAAATACTGGTTCTACAGAAAGTGCTATTACTTTCTTAGACGGAGAAAAAGGTATTTTACGTCACAGAGGATACACCATTGAAGAACTAGCCGATAAATCCTCTTTTATTGAGGTTTCTTATTTAGTAATTTACGGAGAGCTTCCTACCAAAGAAGAATTAGCTTCTTTTCAAAATGACATTAGCCAACATACTTTGGTACACGAAGATGTGAAGTCAATTCTTGATGGTTTCCCTTCAAAAGCACACCCAATGGGCGTGTTATCTTCTCTAGTTTCTTCTTTAACTGCTTTTTATCCTCAGTCTTTAGACCCTAATCGTTCTGCAGAAGAAGTTAACGGAACAATTATTCGTTTAATTGCTAAGCTACCTACTTTGGCTGCTTGGGCATTTAAAAACAGAGTTCGTCAGCCTTTGGTTTATCCAAACAATAGTTTAGATTATTGTTCTAACTTCTTGCGTATGATGTTTGGTTTACCTACCGAAGAGTATAACATTAACCCGGTTGTAGCAAATGCCTTAGATAAATTATTAATTCTTCATGCAGATCACGAGCAAAATTGTTCGGCTTCTACGGTACGTATCGTAGGTTCTTCTCATGCAAGTTTATACGCTTCTGTTTCTGCTGGTATTGCAGCTCTTTGGGGGCCACTTCACGGTGGTGCTAATCAGGCAGTTATCGAAATGTTAGAAAATATTAAAGCCGACGGTGGAGATGTTTCTAAATATGTTGCTAAAGCCAAAGATAAATCAGATCCTTTCCGTTTAATGGGCTTCGGACACAGAGTTTATAAAAACTTTGATCCTCGTGCTCGTATTATTAAAAAGGCAGCTGATGATGTATTAGAAGCTTTAGGAATTGACGATCCAGTTTTAGAAATTGCACAAGAATTAGAAGCAGTTGCTTTAAAAGATCAATACTTCATCGACAGAGGTTTGTATCCAAATGTAGATTTCTACTCAGGAATTATATACCGTGCTTTAGGTATTCCAACAGACATGTTTACAGTAATGTTCGCATTAGGTCGTTTACCAGGTTGGATTGGACAATGGAAAGAAATGCGTGAAAATGCAGAGCCTATTGGTCGACCTCGTCAAGTTTATACCGGACACAACGAAAGACCCTATGTTCCTGTGAACGAACGTTAAGATTTTATAGATTTCAAAAAAGCCCGAACATTTGTTCGGGCTTTTTTGATTTTGTTAACGTATTGTTATTTGGAATTATGGACTAATAATTGGCAAACTTTTGGCGTTTAAAAGTTGTAAAGTTTTTTCATATTCCTGAGGGGGATTAAAAAGAGAAGCCACTCGAGAGGTTTTTTTTTATGCCCTCGTTTCTAATATATTCGAAATCTTATTTTACTTTCTGAGTTAGAGAGTAAAAATGAGTATTTTAAAGTTGTTTAGCTTTGCATATTATAGTTGGATATTATCATTCGTTTTGGTGTTGCTTTGTATCTTATTTGTATCCTAAAAATATAAATACCTGAATATCAATACTATTTACGTTTTGCCACTAAAAGAAGAAACAACATTTTGTTTTCTCAGTGGATCTCAATTTTCTCTGTGTATCTCTCTGTAATTTTTTGAGTAACAAGCTAATTTTTCAGGTTGCTATTTCTATAAGTCTTTCATTTAGCTATAGTAAATCGGTTTGGTTCAAATTCTCTCCTTTCGATAAACCTCAAGGTAACATTTGGTTTTAGTATTAGTTTTATTGTGTACTCATCCAGCCTTGTATTCTTTAATCACATCAAACAATTAACAATTATTTTGCTCTCTGTCTGATATCTCTAAACCGTTACTTAATTCACTTTAATGTAAATAACTTAGTATTATAGTACATCAATCATTTATTCTGCGTAATTTTGCAGTCTTAAAAAATGACCATGAAATCAATACGTAACATTGCAATTATTGCACACGTCGATCACGGTAAAACTACCTTAGTTGACAAAATCATTCACGAATGCCAAATTATGGATCCTCGCAAGGATACTGGTGAGCTCATTCTTGATAATAATGATTTAGAAAGAGAACGTGGAATCACCATTCTTTCGAAGAATGTTGCCGCGAATTACAAAGGTGTTAAAATTAACATTTTGGATACTCCTGGTCACGCCGATTTTGGTGGTGAGGTTGAGCGTGTATTGAAAATGGCTGATGGTGTTTTACTTTTAGTAGATGCTTTTGAAGGTGCTATGCCTCAAACGCGTTTCGTACTGGGTAAAGCAATCGACTTAGGTCTTAAGCCTATTGTAGTAGTAAACAAAGTGGATAAGGAAAACTGTACTCCA
>DKGK01000059.1:2569-2706 GCA_002453265.1 Flavobacteriales bacterium UBA6772
AGAACAGAATTATTATTAGATAGTAATGATTTAGAAAGAGAAAGAGGTATTACTATACTTTCTAAAAATGTATCTGTTACTTATAAAGATGTAAAAATTAATGTAATTGATACACCTGGGCATGCTGACTTTGGAGG
>DKGK01000063.1 GCA_002453265.1 Flavobacteriales bacterium UBA6772
GAGCTGTTCATTCTTTGTCCAGATCCTCCGGCTACTATAATGGCGTAATAGTTCATTTTTTGTTTAGTCTAAATCTTACTTTCTTTTCTAAGAAAATATCAACTGCAATATAGTAAAAACAAAAAAAAGCTAAAAGATGAAAACATCTCTTAGCTTTTTAATAAAATTTAATGATTTTTATAAAATCAACATTGCATCGCCATACGTAAAGAAGTTGTACTTTTCTTTAATTGCTTCAGCATAAGCTTTTTTAAGTAGCTCAAAACCACAGAATGCAGCAGTGTGCATCATTAAAGTTGATTTTGGTGTATGAAGATTAGTAATCATACAGTTCGGTATTTTAAAATCGTATGGAGGGAAAATAAATTTATTTGTCCAGCCATCAAACGGATTTAAAGTATCGTGGGTAGAAACAGAACTTTCAATAGCTCTAAGTGCAGTAGTACCTACAACACAAATACGTCTCTTTTCTTCGAGTGCTTTGTTTACAACATCGCAGGCATCTTGCTTTACAAGAATTTGCTCAGATTCCATTTTGTGCTTAGATAAATCCTCTACTTCTACTTGTCGGAAAGTACCTAAACCAACATGAAGTGTTACTTCAGCAAAGTTGACTCCTTTAATTTCTAAACGCTTAAGTAAATTCTTACTAAAGTGCATCCCGGCAGTAGGAGCTGCAACAGCACCTTGTTCTTTAGCATACACTGTTTGATAACGTTCGTCATCTTCAGCATCAGGAGATCTATCTATATATTTTGGAAGTGGCGTTTCTCCAAGTTCGTTCAGTTTTTTTCTGAATTCCTCGTAAGGACCGTCATATAAAAATCGTAACGTTCTTCCTCTAGAGGTTGTGTTATCGATTACTTCAGCAACCAAAGATTCGTCTTCTCCGAAGTACAATTTATTACCGATACGAATTTTTCTTGCAGGATCAACCAATACATCCCAAAGACGGTTTTCTTGGTTTAATTCTCGCAATAAAAACACTTCGATTCTAGCACCTGTTTTTTCCTTGTTACCGTACATACGAGCAGGGAAAACCTTAGTGTTATTTAAAATCATAACATCTTGATCGACAAAGTAATCAGAAACGTCTTTGAACATTTTATGCTCAATTTTTCCTGTATCACGATGTACCACCATTAGTCTAGATTCATCACGGTTTTTTGCAGGTCTTTTTGCCAGCAATTCTTCCGGTAATTCATAGACAAAGTGAGAAAGTTTCATTTTGGTAATCATAGAAAGTCTATTTTTAAGGCTTGCAAATATATGAAATTAAATATTGTAGTGAAGTATTATGACGACTTCATCATTTCTTCAAACTCTTGAATATCAATTGCGTTTTTTAAATCGTAGGCACCAATTTTTGTACGGACCAATTTACACAACCAAGCACCGCTATTAAGTGTCTTTCCTAAGTCGAAAGCTAAGGAGCGGATGTAGGTTCCTTTACTACATGCTACCCTAAACTCCACATAGGGCAAGTTTATAGAGAGTAGCTCTATTTCTTTAATTGTAATACTTCTCGGTTTCAATTCTACTTCCTCACCTTTTCTAGCACTTTCGTAGAGCTTTTTTCCACCTACTTTTATAGCAGAAAATATTGGTGGGAATTGTTCTATAGCACCTAAAAAGTTGAGTAAAGCTTTTTTTATCAGCTCCTCGTTAATGTGCTTAGTAGCAAAAAAGTAATTTTCTGCCGTTTCGCCATCGTAACTTGGCGTAGTAGCACCTAATTTAATAGTTGCTACGTACTCTTTTTCGGCTGCCTGATAAAGGTCAATTTCTTTGGTTTTTTTTCCTGTACACAAAATCATCATCCCCGTAGCTAAAGGATCTAAAGTTCCAGCATGACCAACTTTTATTTTCTTTACTTTAAGCTTTCTTTTAATCAACCAACGTACCTTATTTACCAACTGAAAACTAGTCCAATGTAACGGTTTATTGAATAGCAAAACCTCTCCTTCGCTAAATTCGTAATCCTTTTTCATATAATATAGGGAGCTAAAGCTTTACAAATAGTTTCTAATAATAGCTGATCTTGTTCCTTAAAAGCGGCAATCGTATTAGAGTCTATATCAATTTGTCCTAAAACAACGCCTTCCTTTATAATAGGAACAACAATTTCGGACTTTACATTTATGTTACACGAAATATAATTGCTTTCTGCATTTACATCGTCAACCAAAAATGTTTTATTTGTTTCTGCCGCTTGTCCGCAAATTCCTTTCCCAAAAGGGATGATCGTATGGTCGGTTGCTTCACCAATATAAGGACCTAAGTGTAATAATTTGTTTTCTACATCTGCCAAATAAAAAC
Organism: Flavobacteriales bacterium UBA6772; assembly: GCA_002453265.1. Lineage (GTDB taxonomy): Bacteria > Bacteroidota > Bacteroidia > Flavobacteriales > UBA7430 > UBA6772. The sequence goes on from DKGK01000063.1 coordinate 2,320, forward strand.
CCGTCCAATTGTAATGACTCAACTTCTTGTCTAATAAACTACACAACAAAAGCATTTTATTGTTTACCGATTTCTCAGAACAAATAATTTCCAGACTTAACTTTTCTATTTCAAGATATGAACTCACCCTTCAATTTCGTGTATAGATTCGTCTAATGCTTGAATTGTTTTATCTAATAATTCTTGTGTATGCGTACGTGCAATAAACAAGGTTTCGAATGCAGAAGGAGCTAAATAAATCCCTCTCTTTAGCATTCCTTGGAACACGTTTTTAAAGTAATCGGCATCGGCATTACAAGCATCATCAAAATTAGCAACTTCATCAATATTAAAATGAAAACTAATCATAGAGCCCAAACGATTGATACACACTTTTAAATTGTATTTATCAAACACTTTACGCATTCCACGTTCAAGATATTCAGTTTTTTCCTCTAGCTCTGCAAAAATACTTGGATTATCGTTCAGCTCTTTTAAGAGCGTATAACCACAAGACATCGCTAGCGGATTACCTGAAAGTGTACCTGCTTGGTAAACGGGACCTAAAGGAGCTACCATATTCATGATTTCTTCTTTACCACCAAAAGCACCTACAGGCATTCCACCGCCAATAATTTTACCCATACAAACCATGTCTGGTTGTATATTAAAACGCTTATGAGCTCCACCAGTTGATAGACGGAATCCAGTCATAACCTCATCAAAAATGAGGACAGCTCCATGTGCATCGCAGAGTTTACGTAAGCCTTCTAAAAACCCTTTTTGAGGTGGAATACAACCCATATTACCTGCAACAGGTTCTATAATTATAGCGGCAACTTCATCCTTATTAACATTCAAAACTTCTTCTACTTGCGCTAAATCGTTAAAACGAGCAAGAAGAGTGTCTTTAGCAGTTCCTGAAGTAACTCCAGGAGAGTTAGGTACTCCTAAAGTAATAGCGCCCGAACCTGCTTTTATCAAAAAGGCATCAGCATGACCGTGGTAACAACCTTCAAATTTTATAAACTTTTCTCTACTGGTATAAGCTCTAGCAACACGAATAGCACTCATGCAAGCTTCGGTACCAGAATTTACCATTCTTACTTTATCTACAGCAGGCACCATAGTACATATTAACTCTGCGATGTCTGTTTCTAAATCTGTTGGAGCTCCGAAAGAAGTAGATTTGTCTGCTGCATTTTTTAAAGCCTCTAAAACAGGCGGGTGGCAGTGACCTAAAATCATTGGTCCCCAAGAACCTATATAATCTATGTATTCTTTTCCTTCTACATCTACCATTATAGAGCCCTTTGCTTCTTTAAAGAAAACAGGAGTTCCACCAACAGATTTAAAGGCTCTTACAGGGGAATTTACACCCCCTGGAATATATAATTGAGCTCTTTCGAAAAGGTCTTTACTAGTCCTCATTTGATTTATTTTTTTAATAATTTGGCAATGTCTTTAGCAAAATAACTAGCTATTAAACTAGCTCCTGCTCGTTTAAATCCGATAATAGATTCTAACATCGCTTCTTCTAAATTTAACCAACCTTTTTCAGCTGCGGCATGCATCATAGAATATTCTCCCGACACTTGGTAAGCTGCCACAGGAACCTCAAATTTATCGCTTACCATACGCACCATATCTAAATAAGGCATTCCTGGTTTCACCATAATAATATCGGCACCTTCCTGAATATCTAAAGCACATTCTCTTAAGCCTTCTTCAGCATTTGCTGGATCCATTTGGTATGTTTTTTTATCACCAAAACCGGGAGCAGAATCTAAAGCATCGCGAAAAGGTCCGTAAAAACAAGAAGCGTATTTTACAGAATAGGCCATAATTCCCACATTTGGGAACTCATTTTCTTCTAGTACTTCACGAATAAAACCAATTCTACCGTCCATCATGTCTGAAGGTGCTACCATATCGGCACCAGCTTGAGCATGAGAAAGCGCCATTTCGCCAAGAATTTCTACACTTATATCGTTTATAATTTCTCCATCTTCTACTATACCATCGTGTCCATTAGACGAATAAGGGTCTAGTGCAACATCAGTCATAACATACATCTCAGGATGAAATTCTTTAATCGCCTTAATAGCTCTTTGCATTAAACCATCGGGGTTTAAAGATTCTGTACCTGTATTGTCTTTAAGCTCATCTGGAACTTTAGCAAACAACAAAACACTACGCAAGCCTAATTCGTAACACTCTTTTACCTCTTGCAATAAAAGGTCGAGCGTAAAACGAAAATAGCCGGGCATAGAAGAAATCTCTTCCTTGCAGTTTTCGCCATCCATAAAAAATAAAGGAACAATAAAATCGCAGGCTGAAATTTGATTTTCTTGCACTAAAGAACGAATCGCTTCAGATTTACGCAGTCTTCGTGGACGAGAATAAGGATGTACAATCATGTATATGAATTTGCTTGCAAAAATACGTTGAATTACTGAATGTGCTTGCTATATAAGAGCTGATTTAACTCAGTGCCATAGCCTTTTGTTTTAATTCCCCCTTTTCTAGTTGTACGATAAGAGTAGTACAAGCTTTTTGAAAATCATTAACGAGTGCTTCCATCAAAAATAATCGCTTACCATTAATGAGTGCTAAATGAGTGCCAAGCTTTTCTTTATCGGTACTAAATACTATAAAACCACCACCACTACACATATGACTTAAGTTACAGCGCAGTTGTTTATACAGCCAATCATTTTTGGTTAAGTCTTGGTATTTCTGAGGAAATAATTGCTCAATAGCAAGGTGGAACCTTTTTTTAGATTGTGCTTTTACAGCGATTGGTTTTTTGTCGATAAAAGCGCCTAAAGTTTCTATACCTTGACTAACCAAAAGAAAAGTTGGAAAAATAAAACCTGCCTCACGAAGTTTTTTACTTTCATTAAGTAGTCTCTTTTGGATGAATTCTTCGTTTCTCATAGAAATAAAAAAAGCCTGTATAAAACAGGCTATTTTGCTAAATAGATAAACTTAATGAAGTAACATTAAATAAAAACCTACAAACGCTTGATACTTTTTCAAACAACAAAAACTAAATATAGGACTATTATGGTTGTAAACCTAATAGTTACCCATTTATAGCAACGACCTCAGTAATTAAAGTTGGTAGCATTTTCTTTAAAATAGTCTCTATTCCTTGTTTTAAAGTCAAGGTAGATGAGGGGCAGCCACTACAAGCACCTTGCAATAAGACAGAAACTTTTCCATCTACAAAAGAAATAAATTTAATATTTCCACCATCAGATTCTACAGCTGGAGCAACAAATTCTTCAAGAATGTCAACTATTCTAGTTTCTATCTCTCCTAACTCTTCAGGCTTCGCTACTTCAATAACTTGTTTTTCAGTTAAAGGGGCTTCATTTTTAGAAATATTTTCTTCGAACTCGTTTACAACAACACCTCCATCAGCAAGATATTCACGAATAAATTCACGCAGCTCCATTACGATATCTTCCCACTCCATCATCTCATACTTGGTAAGAGACACGAAGTTTTTAGCAATGAAAATCTCTTTTACGAAGGGGAAATGGAATAGTTTTATGGCTAATGGAGAGCTTATGGCCTCGTCAATATTCATAAATTCTACGCTGTCTCCTTGTATTATAGCTCT
>DKGK01000097.1 GCA_002453265.1 Flavobacteriales bacterium UBA6772
CTAACACTTTCTGTCGAAGAGGTACAAAAACGTTTGGCTGCAGGAGATAAATATATAGTGCGTGTAAAAATGCCTCGTAACGAGGAAGTGAAGTTTGAAGATATTATCCGTGGTTGGGTTTGTGTAAATACAAACAACCTAGACGATAAAGTTTTGTTTAAATCAGACGGCATGCCTACTTATCATTTGGCAAACGTAGTTGATGATTATTTGATGAATATTTCGCACGTTATACGTGGAGAAGAATGGTTGCCATCGGCTCCATTGCACGTTTTATTGTATCGCTTTTTTGGCTGGGCCGATGAAATGCCTCAGTTTGCACATTTACCTTTAATATTACGTCCAGATGGAAATGGAAAACTCTCTAAGAGAGATGGAGATCGTTTAGGTTTTCCTGTCTTCCCAACCAATTGGAAGAATCCTGAAACTGGAGAGCAATCTTCGGGTTATAGAGAAAGAGGATATTATCCAGGAGCGTTTAATAATATGTTAGCCTTTTTAGGTTGGAATCCTGGTACCACTCAAGAATTGTTCTCTATGGAAGAGTTGATTCAAGCTTTCTCTTTAGAGCGAGTTGGTAAAGCAGGAGCTAAATTCGATTTCGATAAAACAAACTGGTTCAATCAGCAATACTTACGTATGTACACTGGTATTGAATTAGCTACTCAGTTAATGCCTTATTTAGAAGCTGAAAGCTTAGAAGCTGAGAACGAATATACTGCTCAGGTTTGTGATTTAATGAAAGAGCGTGCTACTTTTGTAAAGGATATTTTAAAAGAAGGTCGTTACTTTTTTGAAGCACCTACTTCGTATGATGAGAAAACCATCAAGAAAAAATGGAAAGAACAAACTCCAGCTATTATAACTGAGCTGAGTGGTTTATTAAAAGAACTTCCTAGTTTCGATCCTGAAAGTATTGGAGCTTGTTTTAAGTCTTTCTTAGAGGCAAAAGAATTAGGCTTTGGTGCTGTAATGCCTGGTTTCCGTTTGTCGGTTACAGGCTTAGGCGCAGGAGCTTCTATGAACAATATTGCTGCTTTATTAGGAAAAGAAGAGGTTCTTAAACGTATAGAGGTTGCTTTAAATACCATAAAAAAATAATGTTGGGTATTATTCGAGTAGAGGACATTCGCTGTTATGCTTACCATGGTTGCATGGAAGAAGAAGGATTAATTGGCACTGATTTTAGTGTAAATGTAAAAGTTAAGACCGATTTATCCCTTTCTGCAAAAAGCGATGATTTATGTGATACTGTTGATTATGTGGCTATCTCACGAATTGTACAGGAAGAGATGGCTATTCGTTCAAAATTAATTGAACACGTTGCTCAACGAATTTTAGACCGACTACTCTTGGAGCTTCCAAGTGTTAAAGAGTCTAAGGTTGTGGTGATTAAACACAAAGCCCCTATCCAGGGTGATGTGCAAAGAGTAAGTGTAGAATTGAATGCGATAAGAAAAGTGTGAAATTCTTTTTAGATTCTTTGTAAAAGCTATCTAAATTGTTACATTTGTCAACCTTATAATTAGGGTCGGATGGCCGAGTGGCTAGGCAATGGTCTGCAAAACCATGTACAGCGGTTCGAATCCGCTTCCGACCTCAACGAAAACCTCAAACAAAAGTTTGAGGTTTTTTTTGTACCCCAGTTTTATTTAATCAATATAGTATATGTTTCTTGTATTATACTCACACTACTATTCTTTTGAAAATTATCTAGTACAACAAAAAAATATTGCTCCGTAAACATTAGTCCAAAAGCTTATATTTGCAGCTTATACAAAAGGATTTCCATATGTCGCAAGAAGTAAAAAGATACACCATAACGGCAGCATTGCCATATACCAACGGACCAGTTCATATTGGGCATTTAGCAGGCGTTTATATTCCAAGTGATATATATGCTCGATTTTTACGATCAAACAATAAAGACGTTGTCTTTGTTTGTGGATCCGATGAACATGGTGTGCCCATTACGATAACTGCGAAAAAAGAAGGTGTTACTCCTCAGGAAGTGGTAGATAAATACCATAAAATTATTGGAGATTCTTTTAAAGAATTGGGTGTTAGTTTTGATAAATACCACCGAACTTCAGCGAAAAATCATCATGAAACTGCCTCAGAATTTTTCAAGCATCTAAATAGCCAAGGCTTGTTAATTGAAAAGGTAAACGAGCAGTATTACGACGAAATAGAAAACGAATTTCTAGCCGATAGATACATTACCGGAACTTGTCCTCATTGTAAAAGTGATGGTGCTTATGGAGATCAGTGTGAAAAATGTGGGACTTCTTTAAATGCCACAGATTTAATAAATCCACAATCTGCATTAAGCGGTAACAAGCCTGTGATGAAGGAAACCAAACACTGGTTTTTACCTTTAGATAAATACGAAGCTTGGTTAAAAGAATGGATTTTAGTAGGTCATAAATCCGATTGGAAATCGAATGTTTACGGACAATGTAAATCGTGGTTAGATCAAGGCTTACAAGCTCGTGCTGTAACGAGAGATTTAGATTGGGGAATCCCTGTTCCTGCAGAAGGAGCTGAAGGAAAAGTGCTTTACGTTTGGTTTGACGCTCCTATAGGATATATTTCTGCTACGAAGCAGTGGGCTGAAGAAAATGGAAAAGATTGGGAGCCGTATTGGAAATCTGAGGACACCAAAATGGTTCAATTTATAGGAAAAGATAATATTGTATTCCACTGTATTATTTTCCCAGCTATGTTAAAAGCTCATGGTGATTTTATTGTTCCAGAAAATGTACCTGCCAATGAATTTTTGAATTTAGAAGGCGACAAAATTTCTACTTCTCGCAACTGGGCTGTTTGGTTACACGAATATTTAGAAGATTTTCCTGGAATGCAAGACGTAATGCGTTATGTATTATGTGCAACTGCTCCAGAAACTAAAGACAACGATTTTACTTGGAAAGATTTCCAAACACGTAACAATTCTGAGTTAGTTGGTATTTACGGAAACTTTATAAATAGAGTAGTGGTACTTACCAATAAGTATTACGATGGAGCTGTACCAGAAAGATCAGAATTGTCTGATTACGATAAAGAAGTGCTTGCCGAATTAAAGGCTTTTCCAGCTAAGATTGCTAAGTCTATTGAGTTATATCGTTTTAGAGAAGCTTTGTCTGAAGTGATGAATTTAGCTCGTTTAGGTAATAAGTATTTAGCTGATGAAGAGCCATGGAAGTTGGTTAAAACGGATGAGGTACGTACCAAAACGATTATGAATATTGCCTTACAGATTGCTGCAAATTTAACTATTGTTTCTGAACCATTTATTCCGTTTACGGCAACTAAATTATCGAAGATGTTAGGTTTAGATAAATTAGGCTGGGAGCATGCAGGATCAGCAGATTTACTTCTTGCGGGTACTCAAATAGAAAAAGCAGAATTATTATTCCGTAAAGTAGAGGATAGTGAAATTGAAGCTCAGCTACAAAAATTAGAAACTACAAAATTGGCTAATCAAGCTGTAGAACCTCAAAAGGAAAATATAAGCTTCGACGATTTTTCTGGAATGGATATCCGTATAGGAACTATTTTAGAAGCAGAAAAAGTAAAGAAAACTAAAAAGCTTCTCAAGTTAACAATAGAGACAGGTTTAGATGTGCGTACTGTAGTTTCTGGAATTGCAGAACATTATAAGCCGGAGGCTATTGTAGGAGAACAGGTTTCTATTTTGGTAAACCTAGCGCCCAGAACTATTAAAGGAATAGAGTCTCAGGGAATGGTTTTAATGGTAGAAGATAAAGATGGAACCTTGCGTTTTGTGAAGCCAGAGTCTTCAAGTTCTAACGGATCTATAATTGCATAATTGAGTTTAAAAAAAGAAATATTGACTAAAGGTTTTTTCTCTGAACAAGAGAAAACTTTTGTGAATCTAATTCATACAGCCGCCTATTTTGAATCTGAGTTTAGCCAATTTATAAAAGATTTTGGTTTAAGCCCTCAACAGTATAATGTGCTAAGGATTCTTCGTGGCCAATCGCCTAATCCTATTTTAGGTGGTGATTTACAAAAACGTATGTTGCATAAAATGTCTAATGCAACCCGTATAGTAGATAAGTTGGTAGAAAAAGGATTTGCAGATCGTATTAAAAGCGATGAGGATAAACGGCAAATTTTAGTTTCTATTACAAAACCAGGCTTTGACCTTATGAACGTATTAGATGAAGAAGTTTTTAATTTTAATTCAAAAGTAATTAATCTCCCAGAAGCTCAACTTATGGTTCTTAATATACTCTTAGACAATTTAAGAACTGCTGTAAAGTAGTGGCTATTCTATTAAAAACTAGATTTTAGCCCCATTTATTTGTAGGTACAACTATATTTTATATATTTGTAGGTGAAATTACCTAGGTAATAGGATCAAACATAAATTTATTGTCCCTAGTGAATAACATAAATGTTGTTCTATAATAAAAAGCCTCCTAATTTAGGAGGCTTTTTTCTTTTTAGTGACTTACTATAAAACGTCGAATATTATCTTCTGTTTTAATCAGGTAAATCCCATTCTTTAAATTCAGGTTAATTTGAAGGCTTTCCTTTTCTGCCCTATAGGTGTATAAGGTTTGTCCCAGAGAATTAATAATAGCTACAGATTCATTTTTTTCTAATCCTGTTATAGCAAAAGAGCCTGTATTTGGATTAGGATAAATGTTGATTTTAGAAATAACCGCATCATCTAAAGATAAATAAATGAAGTTAAAATTACTTGTACTTATT
>DKGK01000098.1:0-19364 GCA_002453265.1 Flavobacteriales bacterium UBA6772
TATTTTTAGGTGTAATTATTGTAATTTAAAACCTGAACCCATAAAACAAACACATTATGAAAGTTTACTTTATGTTATCGGCTATATTGCTGGGAATAACCTTCAGCTCATGCGAAGAGGATGAGCCTACTTGTATTATAATGACTGAAGATACTGTTGAAGGCTCTTGGAGTATGACAGAAGCTATGCTAGGTTGGGGAGGCTATCAGACATTTGAAATGAATGAGTTGGTTTGGACATTCGATAACAACCAACTACTTGTATCTTTTCAAGATTCACTTGAACTTAATTCTAATATTCCATATAGCTCAATTAACAATGAGAGCTTTAATTATACAGGAAACGACAGCACAATTGTTATAGATGAGGAAAACTATAACTTAATAGTAAATGAAACTGAACTAATTATAGATCAGAACCCCGAAGTGGACGGGATACAGCTCACCTTTGTTAGAAACTAGACAAAAAAAGAGCCTCAAATGAGGCTCTTTTTTGTTACTATTTTCATCGAACCATAAAGCGAAATGAATTTCATACGATCCAATATTTAAACAACACTACTCATCAAAATGCTTATTTATAAGGTGAGCAATATATTCTCTATGTACTTTGGATACATCATTCGTAAAGTTGGCAGATTCAGCCGTTTTTAAAATTGAGTTTAGCTGACTATAAACTTGAGCTCTTACCTGAGAACTGGTAACTCTATCTTTACCAACACGAATTAATCTGTTTATATATTCGACTTGTAAATTCTGACGAAAACTATTAACCTCTTTGTTTTTATCAGCTTTAAACATCGCATCATTTAAGTCGTTAAAGTAAGCCGAAAGCTCATATTCGTTACCATACAAGCTTGTATTTACCAAACGATTTAAAACACTACGGTTAAGTAATTGTCCTAAAATCATTCTTTGAACGCTTAATACTCGTTCATGAATTTTAGGATCTTCTCCTCTATAAGGTGTGCTAAAACCTCTACGTTGTTGTTGTAAATAAGGATATAAAGCTTCTGCATTAGCAAATGCATTTGGAGCAAATGCGTATGTACTCAATGCAACCATAGCCGCTTTTTGATCTTCCACAGAAACAGGCGTAAAAGGCTTGGAGTCGGTATCTTGCCCAACCATAGCACGATTTACTCTTACGCCAGCAATCTGACGACTTATAATTTTTAGGGAAGTAGCGTATTGTCCAGTAAGAGTATAATACGAATTGAGAAGCTCTTGATGGGAATCACCTTCCTTGCGATACTTATCTAAGATATTTGGGAAAATGTTATTCACCAACTTAATCCTATCTATGGCATACAAAACGGGTTCAGAAGTCAAATCGTAAATCATCGCATCTGGATCCATTCCTTTTCCAGTTCCACGCATATCATCCGCATCATTTGCAAAACCATGCTCATGTTTCGTACTTTCATTTAAAATGGAATTCAATTCTTTTTCATCTACTTCGGAATAAGCAAAACGAATTGCCCAATGATCATAAGGACCAGGAATAGTATCGTAATACAAACCTTGATTTTCTGGTTTTAAACTAAAATTTATGGAAGGATATTCCATTACAGAAGAACAAAGCCCTTTTTCATAAGTTGTTTCTTTGTTCAATATTTCTTTATAGGTTAATAAGTTAGAACCTTTAAAATTGTGATTCAAACCTAAAGTATGCCCTACCTCGTGAAGTACTAATCTGCGTAAAGACTCTCTAATTAAAGTTTCTTTACTTGCTTCTGAAAGCTCCATTGCATCAACAGCACTTTGGGCAAATAAATTATTTGACTGCATCAAAGCTGAAGCAGAACAATAATGTTCGTCCATTGGATTTTCTTCGTCTAAAAACAAAGCATTGTTTTCAAACAGTTCCCCTTGCTTAATTCTTTTAGTAATGTAAACCCACTCTAACATAATATCTGCACCTAATATCTCGCCTGTTTTAGGATTCACAAAACTAGGTCCGTAACCACCAAAAGGTGGATTTGGAGAAGAAGTCCAACGCAATACATTATACCGAATATCGCCAGCATCCCATTCCGCATCGTCTGGCTGAATTTTTACTTGAACGGCATTTTTAAACCCTGCACTTTCAAATGCCAGACTCCAAGACTCTACTCCTTCTTTTATTAAAGACCTGAGCTCTACTGGTGTCGTATTTTCAATCCAATAAACCAATGGATTTTCTGGTTCGGAGATTGCTAGTTCTGGCTGTTTTTTAACCAAATTCCAACGATGTACTAAATCTCTATAATTAATAGCATCCGAAGTAGTCATATCGTTTACACGAGTAGTAAAATAACCAACACGAGGATCATCAAAACGAGGTTCAAAATTATTATCTGGCATAGCAATTAAAGAATGTTGAACCAATACATTTACATAACGAGAATCTGCAACAGCAGAACTTCCATTCTTTTTTGGCAATGCATTATCGTACGAATATTGAACAATAATATCGGTGTTTTCAGGATAGTTTTTAAGCTTGTGGTATTTTGTCTTTGTTTTACTTAGTTTTCCTATTTGAAAGCCTTTAAAACCAGGACGGGTTGCTCTTTTTATTTGTTGAAGCGTTTCTGTTAAGAATATTTTGTCTGCATCAACCAAAAATTTAGTGCTGTCTTTACTTGTAACAAGTATTGCTTCGCTAACTAAAACAGGATTGTTAATATTAGCATCTGCTGAGCGAGACAATGCACTCTCTTCATCAAAATAATATTGAGTATTTTCTTGAATAAACTCTATTCTATCGTAGTATTTTTGAATTTTAAAAACTTTCGAACTTCTAAAATTTCCTCTAAAGAAACCAGCATCAGTAACTCCATTTTCAATATATGAAAAATGGATATACTCCTTATTCAACTGCTCTTCTGTTATTTCCAAAAACAACTTACCTTTCGCTTTATCGCGATATAGCGTAAAAAGACCTTCAATTTTTTCGGTATTTTTTATTTTTTGCTTGTACTTATCTTTAGCAGATTTCTTTTTAGAAGTCTCTGTTTTATCTTTCTTCTTAAAGATCTGAGCTTCTAAAGGTTGAGACACACTAGCAAGTGTGAATAGTATTCCAAAGCAGTAAATCCATTTTTTCATCGCAATAATTTTAAATTTGAATTTCAAAGATAATCCTTCATGGCAATAATCGTACATTTTTGAGTATTAGTTGTTCAATTAATTCAACAAGTGAAACATACCATTACCTTAAATGTTTTGCATTTACATCAGTCTAATAATTATCTTTACCCCATGAAAATTGAAACGCACCAATTAGCCAACGGCATACGTATTATACATCACTCCATACACAGCGAGGTTGCTCACTGTGGAATTATGATTAATACGGGCTCTAGAGATGAGGTTGCCAGCGAACAAGGTATGGCTCATTTTATAGAACACGCACTTTTTAAGGGCACAAAAAAGCGGAAGGCTTTTCATATTCTAAGTCGTTTAGAGGATGTTGGTGGCGAATTAAATGCATACACTACTAAAGAGGAAACTTGGTATTATTCTACCTTTATGAAAGAATATTACGAGCGTTCTATCGAATTATTGAGTGATATCGTTTTCCAATCTACCTTACCCGAAAAGGAATTAGACAAAGAAAAAGATGTGATAATGGATGAAATTCATTCTTATTTAGACAGTCCTTCTGAAGCTATTTTTGATGATTTCGAAGAGTTAATTTACAAAGGGCATCCAATAGGAAGTAATATATTAGGGACTAAAGAAACGCTTGAAAACTTTAACTCTAAAGTAGCAAAAGACTATATTAAAGAGCATTACAATACCGACGAAATAATAGTAAGTTCGGTTGGAAATATAGACTTTAATAAATTAATTAAGATTGCAGAAAAACATTTAGCACACATACCAACAAACCTTAGAAAGGGAACTCGATTGGAGATTAATGAGTATAAAATACGCGAATTACGTGTAAAAAAAGATATCGTTCAAGCACATTGTATTTTAGGGAACAGAGCTTACAGTGCACATAACCCAAAGGCGAGAACACTTATTTTACTTTCAAATTTATTGGGTGGTCCTGGAATGAATTCTAGATTAAATTTAGGAATTAGAGAAAAATATGGATTTACTTACACAATAGAATCCAACTATACCACCTACTGCGACACTGGACTTTGGAGTATTTATTTCGGAACAGAACCGCAGAGTGTACAAAAAACCTTAAAGCTTATTTTTAAGGAATTAAAAAAGTTAAGAGAGGTTAAACTAGGACCTCAGCAGCTACAAAAAGCCAAACAACAATTAATTGGACAATTAGCAATTGCCCAAGAAAACAACTGCAACTTAATGCAGACTATCGCTAAAAGCTATCAAGCTTTTGGAGATGTGGAAAGTGTAGAAGAAGCCAAAAACAAAATATTAGCAATTACAGCAGAAGAGCTTCAAGAGGTTGCACAAGAAATATTTGACGAAAAATTACTGAGTACCATTGTCTACGAACCCAAAGAAATCTAAATGGAATTCATCTCAAAAAAACTAGATAATTACTGTAAGGAACACACAAGTTCTGCCTGTAATGTTTTAGAAGAATTGAATAGAGAAACACATACTTCGGTATTAAATCCTCGTATGATTTCGGGAAATTTACAAGGGCAGTTTTTAACGATGCTAAGTAGAATGATGCAACCTAAATGTATTTTAGAGATCGGAACGTACACTGGGTATTCGGCTATTTGTTTAGCTAAGGGTTTACCCGTAGATGGTGTTTTACACACTATTGATGTGAATGAAGAGTTGGAAGAAATGAATATACGCTACTTTAAAAAAGCAGGTTTCGAACACCAAGTAGTCCAACATATTGGCGATGCTAGTAAACTCATTTCTAGTTTAGACTTAAACATCGATTTGGCTTTTATTGATGCCGATAAAAAAAACTATCCGCTTTATTTTGATCTACTTATAGATAAAATGAATACTGGAGGATGGATTATTGCAGACAATGTTTTATGGTCTGGAAAGGTACTAGAAGAAGTGGATCCCAACGACAAATCTACACTAGCTCTTTTAGAATACAATCGCAAAGTACAAGAAGATCCTAGAGTAGAAAATCTACTACTCCCACTTAGAGATGGTTTGATGATTTGCCGAAAAAAGGAATAATTTTTGCACTAAATTTATTTGCACTAAATTGAAGAAAATATTTATTTTGAAAAAACTACTTTTACTTTTTATATTCAGCTGCTTAAGTATTACCACTTATGCCACGCACTTAATAGGTGGCGAAATGACCTATACTTGTTTAGGTGACAATCTATACGAGATAACTTTAATAATTTATGTTGACTGTGGTCCTAGTAATACTACTGGAATTACTTTTGATGCTACCGGAACTATAGCTATATACAATAGCTCTAATGTATTAGTAAATGAAATAACTATTTCCGACGCTGATGAAATTGAATTAAGCGATGAAACCGTTGGGAATGATTGCTTAGAACTACCTGCAGATTTATGTATTTTAAGAGGTATTTACACGGTACAAGTAGAATTACCTCCTATTGAGGGAGGCTATCAGTTGGCTTATCAACGTTGTTGTAGAAATCCTTCTATAATTAATATTGTTACACCCAATTTATTTGGGAATACCTATACAACCAACATTCCAGGCTCAGAATTAATTTCCGATTGTAATAGCAGTCCTTCTTTTGAAGATTATCCTCCTTTGGCTCTTTGTTTAGGAGATGATATAAATGTGAATCTCTCAGCAATAGACCCAGATAATGATTCACTGGTTTATTCTCTCACAACTCCTATTCACGGAGCAAACGACATTAACCCTACACTAATAACACCACCACCTTTCACCACCATACCATGGGCGGCAGGTTATTCTGCCAACTACCCAATAGATTCAGATCCTGCCATAAATATTAATGTAAATTCGGGTTTTATTACTGGAACTCCCACACAAATAGGAATGTATATTATTGGTGTACTAGTAGAAGAATACAGAGATGGTGTATTGATAAACTCTGTTGTACGAGATTTTAGATTTATGGTAGTTGATTGTTATATAACTACTGCCTCAAGCCCTTTATCTGATTGGATTTGCAATGGCCTAACTGTTAATTTTACGAATGCAAGCGCAAATGCAGACACCTATTTATGGGAGTTTGGAACAGGAACTTCGACATCCACAGATTTTGAGCCGAACTACACATACCCAAATACGGGCGATTATACAGTTACTTTAATAGCGAATCCAAATACAGTTTGTGCAGATACAAATACAGTTTCATTTTCCTTAATAACAGAGCTTAACCCCATATTTACAAATCCAGATCCGCAATGTTTAGATAATAATTCTTTTTCTTTCGAAGGCGAAGGACTAATTCCTGCTGGTGCAGTTGTTAATTGGGATTTTGGGGCAAGTGCAAGTCCAACAAATTCGGGTTCTCTTAATCCAAGTAATATTTCTTTTCCATCGGTAGGAACTTACCCGGTAACTTTCAACGTTCAGTACCAAGAATGCGATGAAACCTATACAGCGAATGTGGAGATTTTTGAAGAAGATATTTTTCCGGAAATCCCTTCTTTGGCTGCACAATGTTTAGAGGGTAATTCATTTAATTTCTCGGCACTAGGTATTTATCCATCGGGAGCGTCCTTCGTTTGGGATTTTGGTTCGAATGCAAGTCCTCAATATTCGAGTGAACAAAACCCCAACGATATAATATTCGCTACAATTGGAACCCAAAGCATTTCATTAAATGTACTATTTAACAGCTGTGAAAACGCTACACAAAGTTCCATTGAGATAATGGATATATTACCTATAGAAGTTCAAAGCTCTCCAACAGAAGGTTGTGAACCATTTACAGTAGAATTCGAAAACCTATTACCTTTTGGCGTTTATGCCTACAATTGGGATTTAGACAATGGTACTTCATCTACGTTAGCTAATCCTCAAAATACCTATATGGAAGGTATTTACAGTATTTCTTTAAATGTAATAGACCTAAACACATTATGCGAAGGAAATCTGTCTTTAAACGACTACATAACTGTATTGCCACAACCAATTTCGGGATTTAGCATTAATTCGGATAGCTTAATATACGGCGATCCTATACTAATAACGAATAATGCCCAGTATGGAGACTCATATTTATACAAATTTAGTACGGGTAAAATAAGTACGGAGGAAGAGCCCGAATACATAATTCCTTCTATAGGCGATTTTACTATTTGGCAATTTGTGAGCAACGAATATGAATGTATAGACTCATCTAGTGTAAATGTAAATATAGAGTTCTACCACACATTTTGGGTTCCAAATGTATTTACGCCAAACGGGAACTCCACAAACGATTATTTTTTCCCAGTTTACTATAATGTTGAAAGTTATAGCATGCAAATTTTTGACCGATGGGGGAAAATGGTTTTCGATAAGGAAGGAGAAGAACCCAAATGGGATGGAGTAAATTACAAAACAGGTATAGAAGTAAAAAGTGACAACTATGTGTACCTAATAAATTACAAAACCATTGAAGAAACCACCTATCAGGTTAAAGGAGTTGTTACGCTTATTCGCTAAGTGGAATAGGGATTACCTTTGTTTTAGAACCATTCGGAAAACTAATACCTAATAAACTAGAAATCGTAGAGGCAATTTCTGTAATAGCAAATTTTTCTGAAGATTTCCCAGCTTGTACTTTCCAACCATACCAAATTAAAGGCACATGTTGGTCGTATGTATAACCTGAACCATGTGTTGTTCCAGTATGAGAATATTCAATCCATGCAGGATCTAGAACTAACAATACATCACCCGATCGTTTTTGGTTGTATCCTTTTTGTAACGAAGCTAAAGAACCAGAAGTAAACTCACTATTTTCTAAAGTCCTACCACACACCGCTTTTTGAACACCATCGTAACGCAACATAAAATCGGCAGCTTGCTGCTGAACCTCTTCTAAACTTAAGTATTTTTCAAAGATCAACTCTCTGTTTAAAAATATTTGTGCATTTCCATAGGTCTTTACCCAATCACCAAAACCATAAATATTCTGTAAAAATTGTTTCAACTCTTTTATAGGCTCCTCAGCTTCAAAATAACCAGCTGGAACATTTCTATCTTTCAAATAAGAAGGTGTTCTCACAGCTCCATGATCTGCCGTAAGAAAAACCAATACATTTTCTTTACCAATATTCTCATCTAAATAAGTCAAAAATGTTTCAATATCTCTATCGAGTCTTAAATAAGTGTCTTGTGTTTCTTTAGAGTCTGCTCCAAACTGATGACCTACATAATCGGTGGAAGAAAAACTAACTGCCAAAACATCGGTAAATTCATCCTGTCCTAAACGCTCCCCTTCAATAGCAGCAATAGCCATATCTGTGGTAAGAGAATTCCCGAAAGGAGTAGATTTAATTAAACCTTTACCATTTAACGCTACTAAACTTGGTAAGTCGTGTGGGAACTTCGGGTATTTCTCCCCATTAAAAGCTTCTTCGTAAACACTGTTGTCAACTAAACTCTCATCGTATAACTTAGAGTTTAACAGTAACTCCCACTTCTCAGAAAGGTAAGCCTCACAATGGTTATTTTTATTAAATTTCTGAGCCCATTTTGGCAATCGAAGCCCATAGTAAGAACTCGAAACAAAATCGCCCGTTTCAGAATCCAACCAAAAAGCAAAATCACCCATATGCCCAGCAGGCAAAACAGCAGAACGATCTTTTAAGGCAACACCTATTACCTTAGATTTATTCATGGTAAACAAACGTAATTCGTCTCCAAAAGTAGTATTCAACATTTTTGAGGGTGACATCATCCCCGATTCATTATCCGCACCAATAGTTTTCATCTCGGCATCAGAAACACAATAACTGTATTCTTCAGTATTTTTATCGTACCAAGTATTCGCAATTATACCATGACTACTAGGAGTAGCTCCTGTATAAATAGAAGCATGCCCGGGACCTGTATAAGTTGGGATGTAATTATAGTTCGTATTATTACAGTTATACCCTTCGGAAACTAAACGTTTAAATCCGCCTTCAGAAAACTCATCCCAATAACGATTTATATAATCAAACCTCATTTGGTCGACTACTAAGCCAACCACTAATTTTGGTTGCTCTACTTGAGCTATTAAACTAATGTGGAGCGATAAAAATAGAACTGTAAAAAGTCTCATATTATTGATTTTTATAAAGGATGTAAAGAATAAATAAACAGCATAGAATACTTAAAAAAACATTAAATACTGCCATAACAATTTGCCCGTTTTTAAGCAATTCGAAAGTCTCAAAACTAAAGGTAGAAAAAGTACTAAAGCCACCACAAAATCCAGTTACTACAAAGAGCTTCCAAGTATTACTCAAGCCAAACTTATCTTGAAGCAAGTACACAAAAGTAGCTAAAACTAAGGTACTAAATAGGTTTGAAAAAAGTGTGGCGTAAGCAAAGGTAGAAGCTAGATACGTTGAGCTAAGTTTCCCTAATCCATAACGGCATAAACTTCCTAAGCCTCCTCCAATAAAAATTGCAACTAAATTCATAAAGCTAAGTTATACTTTACCTTGATTCTCTTCGCAACAAACCAAAGTATTTTAGCTATTACAATTCCTAAGACAGCACCTCCTATAATATCAAGCGGATAATGTTTACCAACATACACTCTGCTATATGCAACGATTGAAGCCCATGAATAAAGGAGGTATGGCAAATATTTACGTTCTGAAAAGAGGGAAGAAACAATAGCAGCAATGGCAAAAAAGTTTGCAGCGTGTGAGGATACAAATCCATATAAGCCGCCTTTTGAAACCAACAATCTTATTTGATCTATAATAGCCGGTTCGTGGCTGGGGCGCAAACGCATAAACACATTCTTAAAAGCATGCACAGAAGTTAAATCTGCTAAACTCACCACAATAAGTATGAGGACTATGCCTTGCCAAAAAGAGTTACGGTATTTTTTTATCAGCAAAAAGATAATAAATAAAAAAAGAGGTATTGCTGATTTTGTACTTGAGATAAAAACAAAAAAAGAATCAAAGTTTTTTGTTCCTGCTCCATTTAGCAGCAAAAAAAACTCTTGATCCAATTGAAGTAATTTATTAAGCATTAAGTTGTTGCCATATTAAATCCTTTAATTCCATTAAACCCTGTTGAGCTACGGAAGAAAAGAATACTGTTTTAACTCCCTCAGGAAGTGTTTCAGCTACTTCTGCCTTTAGTTCTTCGTCCAACATATCGGATTTAGAAATCGCTAACAAGCGGTCTTTATGTAACAACTGTGGATTGTAGATTTCTAATTCTTTTAACAGAATTTCGTATTCCTTAGCAATATCATCCGCATCAGCAGGTACTAAGAAGAGAAGTGTAGAATTACGTTCTATATGTCGCAGAAAACGCAGACCTAAACCTTTACCCTCACTAGCACCTTCGATAATTCCGGGAATATCGGCCATTACAAAAGAACGATCATCACGGTAAGCAACAATCCCTAAATTTGGAACTAGGGTAGTAAAAGCGTAATCAGCAATTTTTGGTTTAGCGGCAGAAATTACAGACAATAAAGTTGATTTCCCAGCATTAGGAAAACCTACTAAACCAACATCTGCAAGTACTTTAAGTTCTAATATGTTCCAACCTTCTTCGCCTTCGATACCTGGTTGTGCATAACGTGGAGTTTGACGAACAGAGTTCTTAAACCAAGAATTCCCTCTACCACCAAGTCCACCTTTACGGATTATTATTTCTTCACCATGATCGGTAACTTCAAAAATAATTTCTTGCGTTTCGGCATCGCGAACAACAGTACCTAGAGGAACATCGATGTATTCATCACTTCCGTCGTCTCCAAAACTATTGTTTGAAGAACCTCCTCCACCTCTACCACCTTTAACGTGTCTTTTGTACTTCAGGTGAAGTAAAGTCCACATTTGATTGTTTCCACGAAGGTATATATTACCACCGCGTCCACCATCCCCACCATCGGGGCCTCCTTTAGCAGTTAGTCGCGAGCGATGAAGGTGTACAGAACCTGCACCACCATGACCGGCAGCACAATGAATCTTTACATAATCGACAAAATTTGATCCGTTTACAGCCATTTTATTAAACTAAAGCGTCTATTTCTTTACATAGGCTAAGGGTAATAGATTCTATAGAACCGACTCCTTTAACACCTACAAATTTATTTTGAGCAGTATAATAGTCTTTCAAGATTACTGTTTCATTTTCGTAAACTTGAATTCTATTTTTTATTATTTCTGGATTTTGATCGTCCGGTCTACCACTAGATTTTCCTCTTTCCAAAAGACGAGAAAGTAGTTCTTGTTCATCTACCTCGAGAGCTAACATAGCAGAAATCGCAGTTCCTTTAGAACTTAAAAAAGCATCTAAGGCTTCAGCCTGAGCATTAGTTCTAGGAAAGCCATCAAATATAAAACCTTTAGACTCTGTATTAGAGTTTACTTCGGCTTCTAACATTCCAATCGTAACCTCGTCTGGAACAAGAGCCCCTTTATCGATATACGACTTAGCTAATTTACCTAAATCAGTATTTTCTTTGATATTGCAACGGAAAATATCTCCAGTAGAAAGGTGTACTAAATTGTACTTATCAATTAATAGGGCAGACTGAGTTCCTTTTCCTGCACCTGGAGGTCCAAATAAAACTAAATTTAGCATATATGTTTTTTAGGCTTTCGCCAATTGATAAACGTTTTTCAAATTCCGACCAAAACCATTGTAGTCCAAGCCGTAACCAACAATAAAATCATTTGGGATTTCAAAACCAACAAAGTCAATTTTTCTATTCCCTTTATAGGCTTTAGGTTTAAAAAACAAACTTGCAATTTGCCATTCTACACCTTGAAGCTTAAAGATTTCATCAATCTTTAAAAGTGTTCCGCCTGTATCAACAATATCTTCTAATACGATAATTGCTTCCTCTTTAGAAACGTCTTTTAAACCAATCAACTCTCTTACTTTTCCTGTACTTACCATACCATCATATGAACTCAATTTCACAAATGATATTTTACAATCGCCAGGATAAGCCCGGAGTAAATCGGATGCAAATACAAAGGAGCCATTTAGAATTGCAACAAAATGTGGCGTTTTTCCATTCATCTCTATAAAGATATCGTGTGCCATTATAGCTACACGCTCTTTCAAGGTGTCTTCTTCGAGATAAATTTCAAAGTCCAAATCGTGAACCCTTAGCTTTTTCATAGGGCGCAAAAATACAAATTAATGGAGGATAATAAGATGCACAGCACCTAGATTTAAGATTTAAAACTTATTCTTTATTTTACACCCCATTATTAGGGGATTAAATTTACTTTTTAAACTTTTTATCATACAAAGTTATCCAGTCGGAAACGGACATTTTTTTAACGAGTTCTGCAAGTAATTCATAAGGGATATCGTCCATTTTATTGAAACGAATACAGCTTTTTCCCATATCTAATTTGCTTTTAAAATGTTTAGGATATTCTCCAACAAACCAATCGTACAGGCTTTGCTTTGCATAAATTCCCATATGATAAAAAGCTATGAAATTCTTTTGGGAAGCTACATTTATAAAAGTTAAAGGTAAATATGGGCTACAGTGATATCCCGAGGAATAAAGTGAATGAGGAACCACATAACCAATCATTCCGTAAGACATTTCCTCAGAAAAACCTTTAAGAAGATCTGCATGAATGGATATACTTAATTTAGAAACTACTTAAGCTCTGTCTTCTGGCAGTTGCAAAACCTAATCATCGGGGCTGGTTGCTATCTATTTCATAAAAAATAAGATTATTAATCTCAAAATTGTTTAATTAGTTCTTTATCCAAGCAATTGAATGCTGACTATTATTTATTTTTAAAAAATACATTCCGCTGGATAATTCACTTACATTTAAATTAAACCCAAAACCATCACTTTCAAGTCTACGAGACAATAATTGTGTTCCAAGGTTATTTATAATCTGGATTTCGATGTTTGTCAGAACAGATTCTAATTCGATATGCAATACATCATTTACAGGATTGGGAAATGTATGAATACTAGGTTCTAAACTTACAGAAGTAGTTTGCAGAGTAAACATATTTATTTGAGACGAAACTGCACAATTCAATTCATCTATTACTTCTACTATATATGAGCCATTATCTTGTGGAGAATAAGTTGAGGATGTAACTTCCAAATCCTGATAAACTCCTTGTAGGCTATAAGTCCAATTATAGCTTGGGTTTTCTGCATCGGTTACCACATCAATTAGTAAGTCATCTTCGTTATAGATTAGATTTACATCAAATATATAACAAGACTCATCTGCAACATTTGCAGACTCATTATAATTACAAGCATCAATACTTGTACAACCCGCTACAATAAGGTTTAAACACATTGAATTGTCTATATTTATATTTGCATTAAGATTATAGTCCAAATATAAAGAATCCATACATCCGAAGACAATTAGAGTATTACAAGAACCATCGGACACATTAGCATTCGAATTATATTCGATATAATTACTATTTATACAGCCTAAAACGATTAGGTTTAAACACAGTGTAGAATCTACAATCGTAGTGTTTTCATTAAATTCTAAATAGGTAGAATCTGAACAAGCACCTATAATTAGTGTAATACAAGAGCTATCGTCGTTTATAGCTAATTCGTTGTATTCTTCAAAGTCTGGATAAGTACAGCCCCAAATTGGAGAAATACAAGTACCGTTGTTTTCTGTTACAATTGGATCAAATTCCTGATACATTAAGTCGTCACATCCGTAAACTTCATCTGAATCACAAACCCCATCTAAATCAATGTCGGCTAGGCAAACACCATTGCAATCTAAAATTGTTCCAGAAAAAATACAGGTATTGTCTTCAATTAAGGCATCCTCATCATAATTACAGGCATAAGGGTTAATACATCCATAGGTAATTAACGTTTCACAAGCCAAGGAATCTATCGTGTTTACATCGTATTGGTACTCAATATATAGAGTGTCGTTACAACCTGAAACGATTGGAATACAACTTAAATCGTTAAAAGTTGCTGATTCATTATAATTGATTGAAAGAGGTTCTGTACAACCATAAATGTCACTATTTAAACCTGCTGTACTACAATGTATTTGAAAAAGAACGCCTGTATTCATCGCAACATTGGTGTTTTCGATAAAAACAAGTACCGAAGGAGTTACGATATCATATACAAGCTCATCTTGAACCAACTGAAGCCTAATATCATCTCCATCTGTTGCACCAATAAAGTCTGCTGCAGGATCGTCTCCAGAAATAACAATTGAACTTTGAATTAAGCCATGCACTAATTTTGAACCTACAACTATATTTGAGTCTGTTAAAGCGACAATATAAGATGAGGATGAATTAATTGGTAGTGAACTTAAAAACTGCTCACTAATTTGCACGGACATATTATGGTTAGAATACCCTTCAAATTGACTAGGTAAAATACAATTTTGAGCAATAGAAGACATACTTAAGCTCAAAAATAAACACATCAATAATTTATTAATCAAGTTCATGTAGGGTAATTAGGGTTTAATAAATTTATTTATATGACTAAAAGCAAACAAAATGAGGGTCAAATATACGATTGCTTTATTAATACTCAAAAACATTATAGTTACATTATTTATAAAGATAAGTAATTTAGAATTTAAAACACGATTGGTAAAGACTTTTTTTTAAAAGGTTTAGCCCTTGAAAAGGATTCTTATCTTTGGGTCGAAAAACCAAACATTAAGCAAAACACATATTATGGAATTCCGTATTGAGAAAGATACTATGGGCGATGTAAAAGTCCCAGTAGATAAATATTGGGGGGCGCAAACAGAGCGTTCGAGAAATAACTTTAAGATTGGAACTGCTGCAAGTATGCCTTTAGAGGTGATTTATGGTTTTGCTTATCTTAAAAAAGCAGCAGCTCACGCAAATTGTGAATTAGGTGCTTTGACTGAAGATAAAAAAGATTTAATTTCTAAAGTATGCGATGAGATTCTTACAGGAATGCACGATGCAGAATTCCCATTAGTAATCTGGCAAACAGGTTCGGGTACGCAATCGAATATGAATACTAACGAAGTAATTGCGAACAGAGCTCACGTAATTAAAGGTGGTTCTTTAAACGATATTGAAAAAGCTATTCATCCAAATGATGATGTAAACAAATCACAATCGTCTAACGATACCTTCCCAACAGGAATGCATATTGCTGCATATAAAATGGTGGTAGAGTGTACTATTCCAGGAGTGGAAAGATTACGTGATGTATTGCAAGCAAAATCGGAAGCATTTAAAGATGTTGTAAAGATTGGTAGAACCCACTTGATGGATGCTACTCCATTAACTTTAGGTCAGGAGTTTTCGGGTTATGTATCTCAGTTAAACCACGGTTTAAAATCTTTGCGATTTACATTAGAGCACCTTTCGGAATTAGCTTTGGGTGGAACTGCTGTAGGCACAGGAATTAACACCCCTGCTGGATACGATGTATTGGTAGCAGAAAAAATTGCTGAATTTACAGGTCTTCCATTTATTACTGCAGAAAATAAATTTGAAGCCTTAGCTGCACATGATGCTATTGTAGAGACCCATGGTTCACTAAAACTACTTTCGGTTTCGCTAAATAAAATAGGAAATGATATTCGTATGTTGGCTTCCGGGCCTCGTTCGGGGATTGGTGAACTTATCATCCCTTCAAACGAGCCAGGTTCTTCTATTATGCCAGGTAAAGTAAACCCTACGCAGTGTGAAGCAATTACAATGGTATGTGCTCAGGTTATGGGTAACGACGTTGCAATTACTATGGGTGGAGCCCAAGGTCATTACGAGTTGAATGTATTTAAACCAGTTATGGCAGCTAACTTCTTACAGTCTGCTCGTTTAATTGGTGATGCTTGTATTTCGTTTACAGAAAACTGTGCTATTGGGATTGAGCCTAATTACGCAAACCTAAAAAAGAACTTAGACAATTCTTTGATGTTGGTAACGGCATTAAATACTAAGATTGGGTACGAAAACTCTGCTAAAATTGCTAAGACTGCACACCAAAATGGAACTACACTAAAAGAAGAATCTGTGAATTTAGGTTTCTTAACTGCTGAAGAATTTGACGCTTGGGTAAAACCAAAAGATATGTGTGGTAGTTTGAAATAACTAACAAGAGTTAGGATGAAAACCTCTTCCCCTAGATACGGGAAGGGGTTTTATTTTTAAAATTTTTTTTTAAGTTTTCATAAGCACTTGATTACCTATAAATTAAATATTTATAATACAGTACATCATCAAATATACTTCTCTATATCCCAGATCGAATCGCCTCAACAGGATCTAATTTAGAAGCCGAAATTGCAGGAATCATTCCAGACATAACTCCTATTAAAACAGAAACCCATAAGCCCGTTACAACATTATTGGCAGATAAGGCAATGTCGAAATCAATATAATAATTGGCTATGAGCGTACCTATATAAACTACAGAAATTCCAATTAAACCTCCAATTAAACATAATAAAATAGCCTCGAATAAAAACTGAAGTAGGATAAAGTGATTTTTAGCTCCAATAGCTTTTTGAATCCCAATTATATTTGTTCTTTCCTTTACAGAAACGAACATAATATTGGCGATACCAAAACCACCAACCAACAACGAAAAACCACCAATAATAATCCCAGCTAGGTCTATTACACTAAACATCATATCTATCCCATTCGATAAAATACTAGTTTCATTTAAAGCAAAATTATTATCGGCCTTTGGCGATAGTCGTCTAACAGAACGCATTACCCTAGTTAAATCATCTTTTAACTGTTCGTTGCTTACCCCTTGCTTCGCTTTTACCATAAACATAGGGTTAGTAGATTCACTATTCAATCGGATAAAGTTTCTAGCAAATTTTACAGGAATTACAATATTATCGTCATCACTACTACCTATTATGCTGTCTCCAGCCTTCTCAAAAACCCCAATTACGGTGGCTCTTTGTCCTATAAATTTAACAACTTTTCCAATAGGATTTTCACCTGCAAAAAGAGACTGAGCGATATTATCTCCAATAATGGCAACAGGTTTTCCGGTAGCAGATTCTAAAATAGAAAAATACCGACCGGAAGAGAGTTCAAATCCATATACATCCTGATAGCCATGAGAAACAGCTGCAACACCTATTCCTTCTACATCGTTAGATTTGTACTTTGCAGTTTTATTTCCTGCACCTGCAACAAATGCAACTGCTTCTGCCATTTCTAATCGTTGCTCTAAATTATTAAGTTCTTGAATGGTTGGAAGTGGACGTTGGTAGTATTTCCACCAGGGGTAATCGCCACCCATTTGCCAAGGCCATTTGTTTACAAAAACCACATTATCGCCTAAAGATTCTACACTAGTACGGATGTTACGTTCTAGAGAATCTACCACAGCAAAAACAGAAATAATCGCAAATATACCTATGGTAACTCCCAAAAGTGAAAGGAGTGTGCGTAGCTTATTCCCTACCAATGCTTGAATAGCAAATCGGAAACTTTCTTGTAAGATTTTTAAGAGAATCATATAGTTTATGTTAGCGTAAAGATATGGTTTTCTGTAAATTCAAGTAATAAGTAGAACAAGAATTTTCAAAACAGGAGAAAGGAGTTAAGTATTCAACAGTGATTGAGATAAAACTTTTTCAAAGCCAAATCTTAAAAGACTTTTTGACCAATTGACTCTTTTGACAAACCCAACCTTAATCCAAGACTTCAGAAAGTAATTTAAACTCTAACCTTGGCGACATTTTCTCGTACACCATTCTATAAACAGAATCGGTGATTGGCATGTTTACTCCAAATTCTTTATTTATTTCTTTTATACATTTTACGGCATAGTAACCCTCAGCTATCATATTCATATCCATTTGAGCTGCTTTTACAGAATAACCCTGACCTATATAAGTACCGAAGGTTCTGTTTCTACTAAACTTAGAATATGAAGTAACCAATAAATCACCCAAATATGCAGAATCTTTAATGTCTCTTGTTATAGGGTGAACGGTATCTACAAAGCGTTTTATTTCTCTAATAGCATTAGAAATTAATACCGATTGGAAATTATCGCCATAACCCAAACCATGGGCTATACCAGCAGCTACGGCAACTACATTTTTAAGAACTGCAGAATACTCAGTTCCATAAATATCGTCTGAAATTGTAGCTTTAATATATCTACACCTTAATTGCTTTGCCATAAATTCGGCAACAGAACTATCTTCACAAGCAACGGTGAGGTATGAAAGGCGTTCTAAAGCAACCTCTTCAGCATGACAAGGTCCAGTAATAACACCAATATTGTTAAGAGGTACTTTATAGTGCTCCTGTATATATTCTCCTACAATTTGATTGTATTCTGGGATTATTCCCTTTACAGCTGAAAAGAATATTTTCTTTCTTAAATCAATATCTATAGCAGCTAAGGTATTGTGTAAAAATGCAGAAGGAACTGCTAATATAATTACATCGGCATTCTCGCAAATCATTTTTAAATCGCTACTTACCTCAACCACTTCAGTATCTATACGAGCACCACTAAGGTAACGCGGATTGTGTTGCGTTTCCTTAATATGTTGTACAGCGTCTTCATTACGCATCCACCAAAAAAGCTCATCTACATTATTAGCCAACATTTTTACAATTGCAGTAGCCCAACTACCACCACCTATAACAGCTATTTTTTTATCTGTACTCATCTATTTTTTTCTCAAATGAAATTCAACCTTTTCCAAATCGTCCATTTTCAATAAAAAGGATTCTATAAAAGATATAATCTGCGACTCAGCTTCAAAGTTAATCTTTTCTATATCATCGCTAGGCTTGTGGTAATCCTTATGTTTCCCAGTCCAAAAATGCAAAGCCGGCACGCCCATTTTATAGAAAGCCGTATGATCGGAAGGACCATCTTCGCGCATTTTTAATTTCAATGGAAAAGCATCACAATCAACTTCATTTAATGATGATTTCCAAACTAAGGAACTACCAACACCTTCAATAGTTAAATCCATATTCTTTTCCATACGACCTACCATATCCATATTCAACGCGAAATTTAATTCACTTAATGGTATAGTTGGATTTTGCACAAAATATTGAGAACCTAACAAGCCCTTTTCTTCTGCAGAAAAAGCAATAAATAAATAATTATACTTCTCGGTAGGTTTATTATTTAAAAAGTAATAAGCCAATTCTAAAACCGCCGCAGTACCACTCGCATTATCATCTGCTCCATTGTGAATTTTACGAGGTCCTTTATACATAGATCCTTCGCCTCCATAGCCCAAATGATCATAATGCCCCATTATAGCGATGGTGTTTTCGGCTCCGTTATC
>DKGK01000098.1:19758-22325 GCA_002453265.1 Flavobacteriales bacterium UBA6772
CATTTTCTAAATATTCTACAGGAACTTTTGCAAAAGCAGAAGTCTTTAAAAACACAACAGGGATTCCAATTTTTTCTATTCGTTTGAAATTTGAAATAGGTAAGTCAACTCGCTCCTGAGAACTGTACAATAAAAGAGCTACTGCCCCTCTATCTCTTGCCTCAATAGCACGACTTAACAAATCTGGCACCTCAAATTCTATATTTTCAGGCGTAGAAATATCCAGCTGGACTATATATCCATTTACTTCTAGATCTAATCTTGCATAATCAGAATATCCTTCTGCTGGCAGATGTATTCCATAACTTGCAGACAATATAGGCACATCTATAAGCGAACCATTAGAAGACAAGTTAATTGGATAAAACTCATGGTTTAACTTGATGAGTTTATTGTTTATGGAAAGCTTTGTTTTATTCGGTTTTTGTTTAACCGTTTCGAAATAAGAAAAAGCTTGTACAAATCCATCGGTACCTTTCGGACTCAAGCCTATTTCTTCCATTCGCTCTACAATATAATCTCTGGCTTTTATTTCTCCTATTGTACCTGGTTCGCGTCCTTCCATTTGATCACTCGCTAGAGTAGAAACATCAATTTTAAGACGCTTTACCGCCTTTTTATTAACCTTTGAGCAATCTTGTGCAAAGGCAAAAAAAGGAAGGATAAGTGCTAAAAGGATTCCATATTTTCTCATAAGTATAGACTCTTGTTCGGATAATTTATTAGGAAATACTCCTTGGTGTTAAACAAAAAAAACTCCAGATAAGGAGGTTTTTTCATTAACTTAATATGCTCTATTAGGATTACCATCTACGTAATACATAAACGCTTTATTTACTACTTTGTTTCCTCCTGGAGTAGGATAATTACCTGTAAAGTACCAATCTCCTTTATGGTTAGGGCAGGCTTGATGTAGCTCGTTTATACCTTGGAAGATTATTTCTACTTCAGTTTTAACCTCATCGGGTCTAAGTAATTCTACACATTTAGCAGAAATTTCTTCTGGTGTGAATGGATCGTATATTCCTTTTACATAATTTACAACCTCTTCTTTAGGCAAGTCAATTTGTGCTTTACATTTCTGATAAACTTCGTCAATCACAGATTCCATACCTCTATCTTTCAACAAAGCAATAGCAGCTCTAAAGGCAATAAAATCGCCCATTCTAGCCATGTCGATACCATAACAGTCTGGGTAACGAATTTGTGGTGCGGAAGAGACAATTACAATCTTCTTTGGATTTAAACGATCTAATATCTTTAGAATACTTTTCTTTAAAGTAGTACCTCTTACAATACTATCGTCTATCATTACCAAATTATCGGTATTACTTACTTGTCCGTATGTAATATCGTAAACGTGCCCTACAAGACTATCACGGTTATTCTCATCTGTAATAAACGTTCTTAACTTAGCATCTTTAATCGCAATTTTCTCTATTCTAGGGCTCACAGAAAATATTTCTGTAATTTGTGCTGCCGTAGCATCACTTCCTAGATCTAGGACTTGTTGAGCTTGTTTTACTTTATAGAGATCTTCCAATCCTTTTATCATACCGTAAAACGAAGTTTCGGCAGTATTTGGAATAAATGAGAATACAGAGTTCTTTAAATCGCCACCAATACTTTCCATAATCTTAGGGCAAATTAACTTCCCTAATTCTTTACGTTCGGTATAAATATCTGCATCATTACCTCTAGAAAAATAAATACGTTCAAAAGAACAAGCTTTATTTTCTAAAGGCTCCGTTATCTGATCCATACTTACACGACCATCTTTTTTGATGATGAGTGCATGACCTGGCGTAATTTCGGCGATAGAATCTTGAGGTACATTCATAGCAGTTTGTATAACTGCACGTTCTGAAGCTACCACTACAACTTCATCATCTTGATAATAAAACCCAGGACGTATTCCTGCAGGGTCTCTCAAGGCAAAAGCATCTCCATGCCCCATTAAACCACACATTACATAACCACCATCCCACTTTTTTGCAGAATTAATAAGTACGTTTTGCACATTTATTTTTGAAGCGATGAATTTAGACATCTCTTGCTTGCTCTTTATTTCGTCTCTGTGCTTATAGTATAATTCGTCGTTTTCTTCATCTAAGAAATGACCGATTTTTTCGAGTATAGTAACCGTATCAGATTTCTCTTTTGGGTGCTGCCCTAAATCGATTAATTGATCAAACAATTCATCTACGTTGGTCATATTAAAGTTACCAGCCAAAACTAAATTTCTGGTCATCCAGTTATTCTGACGTAAAAATGGGTGGCAGTGCTCCACACTATTACCTCCATAAGTTCCATAACGTAGATGCCCTAAGAAAAGCTCTCCCGAAAAAGAAACATTGTCTTTTAACCATTGTACATCCTGAATTTTTCCGGGATTCTTTTCTTCTACATCTTCAAACTTTTTGTTGATATAGTTAAAAACATCCTGTACAGAATTGGTTTTATTAGACCGGTAACGAGAGATATACCTTTCACCAGGCGCAACATCGAGCTTGATGTTTGCCAAACCTGCACCGTCTTGTCCTCGGTTAACCTGCTTTTGCATTAAC
>DKGK01000050.1:0-1982 GCA_002453265.1 Flavobacteriales bacterium UBA6772
AGATAATTTTAGTCATATAAAAGCATACTGGCCAATGATTGGTAGAAGTACTGCACAGATGTC
Organism: Flavobacteriales bacterium UBA6772; assembly: GCA_002453265.1. Lineage (GTDB taxonomy): Bacteria > Bacteroidota > Bacteroidia > Flavobacteriales > UBA7430 > UBA6772. Next base: position 64 of record DKGK01000050.1, read on the forward strand.
GCTTAACTTCGGTGTAAACGATATTGATGGAACTATAGACGATTCTACAAAAATCTATTCTATGGCAGGAGCTGAAGATAAAAACCCTAATTTATCTACCGAAGAGTTGTGTAAGCTCATAGAAGATATTGGAAAACATCCGATAGAAAGAGGTACACTTTACAATATTATTAACGACTATAAAGGATTTGATTGGGCTGCAGAAAAAGCAATAATTTAATTCAATTTTACAAAAACAAAAGGCTTGACAATATTGTCAGGCCTTTTGTTTTTAAACCTAATACCTTGTCTAAAAAAGCGATTATGAAAAAAATATTTTTACTCTTATTTATTTCAAGTTCTATACTCCAAGCTCAGCATGTATTAACCGAAAGGCTACAGGAAGAACTGAACTCTATTAATCGTTTAGATCAAAAGGTTTCTATTCGTATACAAATGCTCGACAAGGTAGATGCTTTTGAAATGCATAAAGAATTTGTGCGTTTAGAAACACCTATTCAAGAAAGAGCAAGACAAACAGTTTTAAGCTTACAACAGAAATCAAAAGAAACACAATTTGAACTCTTAGAAGTAATAAGAATTGCCAATCCTGAGGTATTTAATAAGCTTAGAAACTACTGGGTAATAAACAATATTTACGCAGAGGCTCCAATAAACTTAATTTACGAATTAGGAAAAAGAGACGACATCGCTTTTATTGATCTTAACGCCGACATAAGCTCTCCGCTAGAAATAATGGAATCTGAACCTATGAATTTTGAAGCTGCAGATGCTATGGAACCTGGCTTAATTGCTATAAACGCTCCTGCTTTATGGGATTTAGGCTATACCGGAAAAGGATTATTAGTGTACGATTACGATACAGGAGTTTGTGCAGAACATCCAGCAATAAAAGAACGTTTTTTAGCCAATCGTTTTCCAATGGATCAAAGTTGGTACGGTTACTTTAGAGATTTCCCTAATGAAATTAACAGCGACCACGGAACCCACACTTTAGGAACTATTCTTGGCGAAGGATTACCTTCGGGCGATACTATTGGTGTTGCTCCTGGAGCTTATTGGATAGCTTGCGATTTGGTTACAACTACTGTAGCAGCTCTACCTCCACTAGAAAATATTGTTGCGGCTTACGAGTGGGCTTTAGATTCTGATGAGAATCCTGAAACTACCTTCGATATTCCTGCGGTAATTAACAATTCTTGGAGATGGAGAGATGAAGCCGATACTGTACATTGTAACGATTATATAGTAGACTTAATGAATGCTTTAGAAGCAGCAGGAATTGCCAGTGTATTTTCTGGAGGTAATTCAGGACCTAGCAATACAAGTGTAAATGCACCACAAAGAATAAACACGACCATTGTAAATACCTTTTCTGTAGGAAGCATAAATGCGAATGATGATGAGTTTGCCATTAGTACTTTTTCTACTAGAGGACCTTTACAATGTCCAGCAACAGATAGCTCTTTAATAATCCATCCAGAAGTAGTAGCTCCCGGACAAAGTGTACGTTCTTCTACTGGAATGAATTCATACGATAGTAAATCGGGAACTTCTATGGCTGCACCACATGTTTCTGGTGCAGTATTATTACTCAAAGAAGCTTTCCCTAATTTAAGTGGTGCAGATTTATTAACCGCCCTTTACTTTACAGCCTTAGACATGGGCGATTTAGGTGAAGACAATACTTTTGGTATGGGATTAATAGATTGCCTTGCAGCCTTCGAATACTTGAGTCTTACCAATACTCCCACAAACCCATTTGAAACCTTATACGATGTTGAGGTCTTAGAAATTCTTGAACCACAATCGGAATTATTCTGCTCTGCTACGGTAAATCCGAGTTTTGTTATTATTAATAATGGAGATTCTACGCTACACACTATTCAAGTACTTGTAAATCTTAATGGCGAAGAATT
>DKGK01000050.1:2380-4472 GCA_002453265.1 Flavobacteriales bacterium UBA6772
ATTGATGAAGATGTTACACAAAAACACGAATTACAAGTACAAGTATCGTTAAGCAACATATACGAAAAGGATGTATTTAACAATTCTTTAATCCAACGATTTTCGTATCACGGATTTACAAATGCTCCTTTTATAGAAACTTTCGAAAGTAATACTTTAGAGACTAATAATTGGAAAATTGAAAATATTGATGCTGATAGAACATGGGAAATTGAAGAAGCTGAAGGAATTGAAGGCTCTACCCTATCTGCAAAAATGCGTATGTATAATTATTCGAGTATCGGACAAAGAGATGCTTTAGTCTCTCCAAATATTAATTTAGAAGAAGGAGCAGATTACAATCTTTATTTCTCCTACGCACACCAAAACAGAAATATTGGTTCTTACGATGATTCGTTAATTGTTCAAATATCTACCGACTGTGGCGTAAACTTCCAAAGAGTATTTGCCAAAGGTGGTGACCAACTAGAAACTACCGATACATTAGACCTTAATTTCGAGCCATCGCATCCATCACATTGGAGAAACGAAACAATTGATTTAGCTCAATATGTACCAAATGCAAACACCCTTATTGTGAAATTTACAAGTGTAAATGGAAAGCAAAATAATTTATACCTAGACAATGTATTTGTTTCTACTCCTGATGAATTTTCTATTACAAATAACTTAGAAAATCAATTTTCGCTTTTCCCTAACCCAGCATCAAAGACTATAACGTTATTGCTTAACACCTCTAATAATGAAACCAAAACATTCGATTTAATTGATTTAAGTGGTAGGGTTTTGGAATCTAAAACAGTGTTAAACGAGCAAACTATAAACTGGGACTTATCATCTCTCGAAGCTGGTTATTATATCATTAATATGAAATCATCTGATGGAAATAGTAGCCATTCGTTTATTAAAAAGTAAATATCTAGAATTATTAGAAGCTTTATAGTAAACTTGCAAGAACACCTACTTCGTAAGGTAGAACATAACAATCCTAAGTACTTTAATAAGAATTTATTAGAACCCTCTACTTTTTTTACTAGTTTCAAACCCTCTTAGTAAACAAACATCTAAAACTAAAGCTGTCTAAGCTTTTATTACTGATAAGTTTTGCGAAAAATAAAAAGCCCACCAGACAATTATTTAGAGGCCTTAAACAAGGATTACAAAGGGAACAAAAAACAGAAATTAAATACATATTAACTCATACTGAGTTTATACATATATTAGTACCAATTAAAATCGACAAATACAAAAAATAAATGGACATAGTAAAACATAACAAATCCGCTTGGGATAATTACGTTGACAAAAAAGACAAGTGGACAATTCCTATTTCAAAAGAAGAGTTAAAAGATGTAAAATACGGGAATTGGAGTATCGTTTTGACACCTAAAAAAAGTGTTCCACATAATTGGTTTCCTGCCTTGAAAGGTTTGAAAATACTAGGACTTGCTTCTGGAGGTGGTCAACAAGGTCCAGTCCTTGCTAAATTGGGCGCAGATGTTACAATTTTCGACAATTCCGAAAAGCAATTACAGCAAGACAAAAATTTAAGCGATCAATTTGACCTTGATATCAAAACAGTTCAAGGAGATATGAAAGACCTTTCAATATTTGAGGACAAATCATTTGACCTAATTTTCAACCCTTGCTCAATACTATTTGTTGACAATATTTCACCAGTTTGGAAAGAATGTTTTCGAGTTTTGAAACCTAATGGAATTTTAATGACAGGTTTAATGAATCCAATCTCATTTCAGGTTGATGAAGAAGATTTAAAGCTAATTTACAAACAACCATTTTCAGATTTACATTCATTACCGACAGAAAAATTAGAAGCATTAAAAAATAACAATGAGGCACTAACATTTGGACACAGTTTGACAGACCAAATTGGTGGACAATTAGATGCAGGTTTTACAATAACAGCAATGTTTGAAGACAATTGGGGAGGAGAGAATATAGACGATTTTTTACCATCTTTTATAGCCACTAGAGCCGTTAAACAAAAGATATAAAACTGGTGCTAACTCTGCATAAAAAGCATAGAGTACTTTTACTTAACCGAAAGGTTTGTGTTTATTTACAAAGTCCG
>DKGK01000043.1 GCA_002453265.1 Flavobacteriales bacterium UBA6772
TTTATTCAAGACTAATTTCTTGAACTTAGCTTCCCTAAGAGTCTTAATATTTCTAGGTACAACCAAATTAAGGTAACTAACAGCCCAAAAGCTCCGTACCACTCCATATATTTAGGAGCTCCAGACTTAACACCTTCTTCTATAAAATCGAAATCCATAACCAAGTTAAGCGATGCGATAGCTACCACGAACAAAGAAAAACCAATACTCATAAGAGAAGAATTTGTTGGACTCATTATTGCCATTCCTTCTCCAGAACCAAACATACTCATTACAAAGCTCAATAAATAAACAACTCCAATACCAGCAGTAGCAGAAAACACGATTAATTTAAAGTTTTCTGTGGGTCTTATGAGTTTCGTTTTATAGGCAAATAGTAATGCGAACAAAATTCCTAAAGTTAAAAAAATAGCTTTTGGTACAATTCCGGGTTCAAAAGCGGTGGCATACATTTTAGAAACGCCACCTAATGCCAAACCTTCTAAAATAGCATAAATGGGTACCGTTATAGGCGACCATTCCTTTTTGAAAATAGTAATTATAGCTACAATAAGTCCGCCTATAAAACCAATTAATACGTAATCCATTATCGCATTAACATAGGTATAATAACCCGAAGCCAATAAAATACACAAACCTAAAACAGTTTTATTAACTGTCCCTTCAAGGGTCATAACCTCTTCTGAGGTGAAGGTTAAATTTTTAAATGTTTCTTTTTTTAATGCTGGATTTCCAGACCTAAACATATTACTCATGCTTTTAATTTTTAAATTCTCTCAAATATATCAATTCTAAAATCAAATGAATCGCTTTGCTTTTGATTGTTTATCATACCATCAATAAACAGTTACCTCTCCTTGTGTTGAGTAAAATTCTCCATAAACACACTCCTCGTTTTATACAAAACAATTTATCTTACAACAGGTAAATAAATTGTTCCAAATTTATGAGTTGTAAATAGTATTCTCTTTATAATTCCACATGTACTAAATAGTTTAAAAAAACAAGAATTATAAATACTTAAATGATTGTCATTTTAGAAAAATGGATACTAAAAGTTAAATCTTACAGGGACTTTGTCTGAGTTAGTAAGTTGTAATCATAGATTATGGTTTTAATTCTACTTTACAAATGAAGTCTTTAGGCTCGACAAATGAGACACAAAATTAAATTTGGTTTATATATAAAGATTTGTATATTTGAAACAGATGAGCAGACAAAACACATACTACTATTATTATTTCACTCCACTCCATAAGGAATAGGATGAATTGGTAGTATATAAATTTATAACCAACACCCATTTCCTAAAGGAGATGGGTGTTTTTTTTATTCCAAAAAAGCATGAAACAGAACTACGAAAACTACAGTAAAGAGGATCAAGAAGTATGGCAGCTATTGTTTAAGAGACAAAAAGAAAACCTAAACTTAAAGGGTAGTGAGAAGTACAACGAATGTTTAGAGCAATTAAGTTCTTGTTTAAACGAGAAGGCTATCCCAAATTTTGAGGAAATGAATCATTTTTTCAAATCCAAAACAGGATGGCAAATTCATGTTGTTCCTGGACTTATTCCAGTAGAAGAGTTTTTCGACTTGTTGGCGGAAAAGAAATTCTGTTCTTCAACGTGGTTGAGAACAAGAGAACAGATCGACTACTTAGAAGAGCCAGATATGTTTCACGATATATTTGGGCATATTCCCTTGCTCTTGAATCCTACATTTTCAAAATTCGCACAATCATTTGGAAAACTCGGACAACAATACAAAGGAGATGAACAGATGTTGTTGAACCTACAACGTATTTATTGGTTTACTATAGAGTTTGGGCTCATAAAACAAAATGGAGAACTAAAGGTTTATGGAGCCGGTATAGCATCTTCATTTGGAGAAACAAACCATGTTTTCGATTCCAAATTAACACACCTTAAATACGATATTAACGAAGTGATGGCATGTGAGTTTCATACAGATATTATACAAGAAAAATATTTTGTAATTAATTCACTCGAAGAACTTTGCACAAGCATAAATAATTTGAGCAGACAACTTAAAAAGTCTGCGTAAACTCCTTTAGAGCTATCTGTAAGCTAGCAGGCTTTATAATACGTACCTCATCAGGAAAAGACATTAAGAAACGAAAGAGGTTTTCAGAAAAATAAACCTTTGCCTTAAAAACATAAGCGTTTGTTTTACCCTTTATAAGTAGCTTTGATTTTGGGTAAAACTGAATTAACTGAGCATAAGCTTTGCGTTTTAGATTCAACTCTATACCGTGAAGCTTTTCTCCTTTATAGCCAAAAGCATCTATAGATTGAACCTCTATTTGAGAAGCAAACTCGTGGTTTTTTTGCAGTAAATCTACATGCCCAATACGATTAATATTAAAAATCCGAGACTCATTTGGTGCGTTTTCTACATCAACGCCTATAACGCCTGTATAATTAGTGGTAAAAGTAATAGGCTCAAATATTCGATTGGTATCTGTATTGGAGTTTAACGATGAATAGTTCATCAACTTAACTTGCAGCTTTTCGGTAATGGCTTTGGATAGTTTCTCAATTTTCAAACCATTACTCGCATTTAATATATTTTCTCCTATTTGAGCTTGCTCGCTCATCATGTGGAGTTTTTTTAGAATGTGTTCCGATAAATTATGCGAAGCAGACAAACTTTTTATAGACTGCTTAATAAGTAAGGATTCTTCTGCATTAAAAGTAAACTGGTATTCATCACCTTCATCAGTAGGAATAAAATAGCGATTATCAAAATCTACATCAATCACAAATCCCAACTCTTCTAAAAGTATAAAATACCTATAAGCTGTACGCTTTGAGATTTCTAAAATACTTGCCAACTCATTAGGCGTTCTCCTTTTCACTCCTTTTAACAAGCTTATCAACTTAAAAATGCGCAAAATTTTTCTTTGTTCAGCCATGTACTTAGAAGCAAAATATAGTTTGTAGATTTACGACCAAATTAATTAAATTCTATTCGAATGAAAAATCTTTTTTCAATACTTCTTTGCTTAGGCATCTCTTTAAGTGGATACAGCCAATCCTATTGGCAGCAAGAAGCTCATTACCAAATGTATATAAACTTTGATTCTGAAAATCATCATTTCGATGGAACGCAAGAATTGACCCTTATCAATCATTCACCAGACACTTTAAACAAAGTATTTTACCACTTATATTTCAATGCTTTTCAACCTGGAAGTATGATGGATGTTCGTTCGAGAACCATTTTAGATCCAGACAGAAGAGTAGGAGACAGAATTTCTCACTTGAAAGAAGATGAAATGGGAATTCAACAAATCACCTCTTTAAAACAGAACAATACAAAACTAAAGTTTGTTCACGATAGAACCATTTTAGAGGTGTTTTTAGAAAATGAAATCCTTCCTGGAGATACTGCCATTTTCAATATGGAGTTTAAAGCTCAAGTACCTATTCAAATTCGTCGTTCTGGAAGAATGAACAAAGAAGGTATTGACTATTCTATGTCGCAATGGTATCCTAAAATGTGTGAATACGATACAGATGGATGGCATACAAATCCATACATAGGACGTGAATTTTATGGTATTTGGGGTTCTTTTGATGTGAACATAAATATGGATGCAAGCTATACCATAGCAGCAACTGGTGTTTTACAAAATGCAGATGAAATTGGTCACGGTTATTCGAATACAGTTATAGACACTACATTAAATAGACTTACTTGGAATTTTAAAGCAGAAAACGTACATGACTTTGTTTGGGCTGCAGACCCAGACTATACACACGATATTGTAGTAAATGAGGATGGTCCCGACTTTCATCTCTTCTATTTAAAAGGAGAAAAAACGAAGGAATGGGATAATTTAGGGGAATATATGATTAAAACTTTCGCTTATGCGGATAAAAATTTTGGTAAATACCCTTACCCACACTACTCTATTATTCAAGGTGGAGACGGTGGAATGGAATATCCAATGGCAACCTTAATTACAGGACACAGAAAACTAAAAAGTTTGGTTGGCGTTTGTGTGCACGAAGCTATGCACAGCTGGTACCAAGGAATGTTAGCTACAAACGAGAGTCTTTTCTCTTGGATGGACGAAGGATTTACCTCTTATGCCTCTAACAGAATAGAACAGCAATTATTCCCTGAAGACTGGAAAGATGTTCATGGAAGTTCTTATAAAGGATATAAAAGAATAGCGATTAGTAATTACGAAGAACCCTTATGTACTCATGCCGATCACTTTAATACTAATTGGGCTTATGGTACAGCTTCGTATTCTAAGGGAGTGGTTATACTCGATCAGCTAAGTCATATTGTAGGACAAGATGTTGTAGACCGTTCTCTATTGCGATATTTTAAAGAATGGAGTTTCAAACACCCTACATCATCAGATTTTAAAAGAATTGTAGAAAGAGAAAGTGGAATCGAACTCGATTGGTATTTCGATTATTTTGTGAATACAACTAAAACCATCGACTATGCAATTTCTGAAGTTTCTAAAACAGTAAATGGAAGTAGAATATTGCTTAAAAAAGGTGAAATGCCAATGCCTATTGAAGTAGATATAGTTTTAAATAATGGGAAAACAATTAGCTATTATATACCTACTGTTTTAATGCGTGGCGAAAAAGAAATTGAAATTACAAGGAAACAACTCGGCGACTGGGCATGGACTAACCCAACATACCCTATTTACTTAGAACATAAGCCACAAGATATTGTATCTGTAAAATTACATCCAAATAGCTCCATTGCAGATGTAGAATCTCTAAACGACAATTTAGTAATACCTAAAAAATGGGACTGGGAAAAATACGATTTAGGTCTTTCAATTATTGAGAAAAGAAAAAAAAGGAAAGGAAAAAAGCTTCTTAAAATCAAGAAATAATTGAGTTTATGAGCTAATAATTAAAAAAGAGATTCGAAAGAATCTCTTTTTTTTGTTCAAATAATTTCAGTCAAATACTGGCTCGATTAAACCACTTATAAGAAAGACTAAAGAGGACAGTTACAGCAATAATAACACTAATAGAACTACTACCAATAGACTCCAAAGAAGCAGAAGCCAACAACTTATGCTGTATTAAATAACTAAGCACAACTAAACTAGTATTGTAAAAAAAATGCAAGTAAATAGAACTTCTTAAACTCCCAGAATAAACATATACATAACCGATAAAAGCACCCAAAAAGAAACGAGGCAATACTGCATGGTACTGCATATGAATTAGACTAAAGAGTAAAGCTGTTAGCCATATCGCTAAGTGCTTAGACTTAGACCAATCTTGAAATAAATTCTGAAGTATTCCACGGAATAAAAACTCCTCTCCTACAGCAGCAACTACACCCATTATTAAAATCATGATTCCTAAATCCCAAATAGAGTCCATTTTTAAAAACTGCTCGGTGAGTACAAGACTTTGCTCTTCGACAAGTTTTAAGAAATTTAAAAATTCTGGTAAAGGGACAGACTCATTTAAAAAGCCTAAAAAATTAGCTAAGGGAATCATCGCTAATGCTAAAACAAAAACCTTAACGATTGTTATACCACTAAGAGGTTTATTTAATTTTAAATAATTGACAAAAGATAAACCTCGAAGATGTAAAAACAAAATTGGTGGAATCACAAAAGTTCCAATAGCATTAAATAGCTGCATCGTTTTCATTGCATTCATCATCTCCACATTAGAGGAGTCGAAAACCAGTTGTGAGCTAGAGAAAAAACTGATTCCATAAACCAACTGACAGACCACTACAGTTAGTAAATATGAACTAATTAAGCCTCCTAATATAACAACTAAGAGTAAATACAATAAGGCAGAATACGATGTATGTATCCAAACTCCTTTTGTCTTTTCAATGATTTTCAATCCCATGAGTTTTTTGTATTTTTGGCAAAAATTCGAATTGTGGTAAAGATAGGAAATATAGAACTTGGTGAATACCCCTTATTACTTGCTCCTATGGAGGACGTAAGCGATCCACCATTTCGTGAATTGTGTAAACAACATGGTGCAGATTTAATGTACACTGAATTTATTTCTTCAGAAGGACTAATTAGAGATGCAGCAAAGAGTGTTCAGAAACTAGATATTTTCGAATACGAACGTCCTATTGGGATTCAAATTTTTGGTTACGACATAGAATCGATGCGTGAGGCAACAGAAATTACCGCTGAAGCGAATCCAGACATTATAGATATTAACTATGGATGCCCGGTATCAAAAGTAGCTTGTAAAGGTGCTGGTGCAGGGATTTTACAAGATATTCCAAAGATGGTTCGTATGACCCAGGAGATTGTAAAATCTACAAACTTACCCGTAACTGTAAAAACTCGTTTAGGTTGGAACGAGGAAAGCAAATACATTGTTGAGGTTGCAGAAAGACTACAAGATGTAGGAATAAAAGCTATTTCCATACATGGTAGAACGCGTAAGCAAATGTATAAAGGCGAGGCTGATTGGTCTTTAATTGCTGAAACAAAAAACAATCCTCGCTTAAATATCCCCGTTTTTGGAAATGGAGATATAAATTCTCCAGAAAAAGCCAAAATGATGAAAGATCGTTATGCCGTAGATGGGATGATGATTGGTAGAGCATCGATTGGATACCCTTGGATTTTTAACGAAATAAAGCATTTTTTAGAAACTGGAAATAAATTAGCACCTCCAACAATAGACGAACGTGTTGCAGCTTGCAGACAACATCTACAAAGAGCTCTCGAATGGAAAGGTCCAGTTTTAGGAGTTTTAGAAACGCGTAGGCACTATACCAATTATTTTAAGGGTATGTTTGGGGTTAAGGAATACCGTAAAAAATTAGTGACTACAGATTCTCCTGAAGAGCTTTTTGCTATACTAGACGAGATTGCCATTAAATTTAAAGACCATCAATTTTAGAGGCAATAGGTAAGAAAAAATACTTATGAAAATCAGGTTATTATTTTAAGAAACTAACTTCTTAACTACTGTTTTTTTTTACGAATCCTGTATGAAATTCTTTTTGACTAAGCGAACTGGGATAATCGTAATAAGCATTCCTATGCTTACAACGGTCGTTAGAATTAAAACTACATCCTGAAAATGAACCTCTACTGGATAGGCGTTTATAATAAAAGAACCTTGTTCCCCTAGTTGAATAAAGCCAAAATGTTGTTGAGCTAAACTCAAAATCACACCCAAAACCAATCCTAAACCGCCACCAAAAAGGGTAATTAACAAGCCCTCATAAAAGAATATTTTTTGGATGGTTTTGACTGGAGTACCCATAGCCCATAAACTAGAAATATCTTTTCGCTTTTCTAAAACAATCATCACTACAGAAGCAACAATAGTAAAAGTGGCAATAAGCAGGATAAAGGAAAGAATGAAAAAGATAGCCCATTTTTCAGTTTGCAAAACTTTATAGAGAAACTCTTGTTGTTGAAAACGATTTTTCACCTCGAAATCAGTTCCGAAAAAAGTGGCTAAGTTTTCTTGAGCTGCGCTTAAGTCGACAGTTGAATTTACATAAAATGCTAAGCTAGTAAGCTGACTTGGCTTTTCTAAAAAGGACTGAACAGTTTCTAAATCTGTAATTACATAAGAAGCGTCGTACTCCGATTGAACGGAAAAAATTCCAGAGACTAAAAATTGTCGTTCCTTAAACGGGCGCTCATTCAATGAATTAGAACGAGCATTTTGGTTAGGCACAAAAACTTTGAGGACATCTTGAATACCATTAAGCGAAACAGCTAAGCTTTAAGCCAACGATTGCCCAATAATTGCCCAGTTTC
>DKGK01000084.1 GCA_002453265.1 Flavobacteriales bacterium UBA6772
AATCCTTTAGATTCATTGAAGAACTTTACTGTTCCTTTGTTCATAGTGTAATTTGTAAATTAAAGTGCAAATATAAACAAAAATAATAAAGATTCTACTTTTTACATAAATTTTATATTATTTCTTAGTGACTTCATTACAGGCTACTATCTCTTAATCGAAAGTTTTATGAGAGTCTTCAACCAATTTGTTAATCTCTTTCATCTCCTCTTCTGTTAGATATCTCCATTCGCCATATGGAATATCTAGGTTAATATTCATTATTCTTATACGCTTTAGCTTATATACTTCGTAATTTAAATAAGCACACATTTTACGTATTTGGCGGTTTAATCCTTGTTTAAGCGTTATTTTAAAATAAAAACTATCTATTTGTTCTACTTCACAATCATCGGTTACGGTATCCATAATAGGAATTCCATTTCCCATTCGGTGAATAAATTCTTTTGTAATAGGTTTGTTTACTCTAACTTCATATACCTTTTCGTGGTTGTTTCTGGACCGCAATATTTTATTTACAATATCTCCATCGCTGGTAAGAAATATTAATCCTTCGCTTGGTTTATCCAATCGTCCAATAGGAAAAATACGTTTTTCGAGACCAATATAATCAACTATATTATCTTTTTCAGTTTCGGCATCTGTAGTACAAACAATACCCCTAGGTTTGTTTAATGCAATATAAATAGGCTCTTCCTCGTTTTTCTCGATCAATTCCCCATCTACATGAACCAAATCTCCAGGACCTATTTTTGTGCCCATTTCAGGAACCTTCCCATTAATAGTTACTCTACCTTCTTCAATAAGTCGATCTGCTCCTCTACGAGAACAAAAACCAACCTCACTTAAATATTTGTTTATTCTTTTCAAACCTTAATTCGTTTCGAGTTTACTGAACTCTATCTAGAGTCTTATAATAGCCATTTTACTTGCTTGTTGTAAGCTGTCAAATGTATTAATTATTCGGAATTAATTGTTTTTGGGTTTAGCTTATTTTACTGCTAATGTTCTCGAAAAAAGCTCGCAATGAATCTGTAATGTATTTTAAGGTTTCCTCATCTAGTTCGGTATGCATTGGTAAAGAAAATACACTCGAACATAATGCTTCTGTATGTTCAAAATTTAAAGAGCTATTTGGCTCTTGTTTATATGGACTAAAGCTGTGTAGAGGTTTAGGGTAGTATATTTTTACAGGAATTTCTTTTTTATTCATGTAAGCCATAAGTTCATCTCTATTTATACCTGCTGCTAGTTTTAATGTGTATTGATGATAAACATGGCTGGAATTAATAGATTGTACTGGAGTTGTTACATATTTACAATCTAAGAGAGCCTTGTTGTAATAATTTGCCGCCCTTATTCGGGCTGCATTGTACTCATTTAAATAATTCAATTTTACGTTTAATACTGCTGCTTGAATTGTGTCTAAACGAGAGTTAATACCAACACATTCGTAAAAGTAGCGTTCGCCCATTCCATGATTTGCGATCGATTTACATTTTTTTGCGAGTGTATTGTTATTCGTAAACAAAGCACCTCCATCGCCATAACAGCCTAAGTTTTTAGAAGGGAAAAATGAACTTGTACCTATATCTCCCATCGTTCCTGCCATTGCTTTTTCTCCATTACTAAAGGTGTATTCTGCTCCTATAGCTTGTGCCGTATCTTCTATAACAAAAAGATTGTGTTCTTTAGCTAGTTTTAAAATGGGTTCCATATTTGTGCATTGTCCAAATAAATGAACGGGAACAATAACTTTCGTTTTCGGACTTATTACATTTTTTATAGTCTTTTCGGTTAGCATAAATGTACTTGGATCTACATCTGCTAAAACAGTTTTTAAACCTAATAATTCTGCAACCTCTGCGGTAGCAACAAAAGTAAAATCTGGGCAAATAATCTCATCACCTGGTTGTAAATCCAAACTCATTAAAGCAATTTGTAAAGCATCTGTACCATTTCCACAGGTAATAACATTGGCTACAGATAAGTAGTTTTCTAAATTTGTTGCAAACTCTTGCACCTCTGGACCATTAATAAAAGTAGTATTATTAACAACACCTTGCATTGCTAGTTCTACTTCTTTTTGTATTTTGATGTATTGACCTTTTAGATCAACCATTTGTATCTTTTTCATAGTGCTTTGTTCAGATTCAGTAAAGATACATTTTGAATACAATATTATCTAATTGAATTTGTTAGTACAATGGACCGAAATATTTTTATTTTAGCAGTATATAAATAGACGATGAAAACACGCAATTTACTTTTACTATTTTTGAGTTTACATTTAAGCCTTTTGGCTCAAGAAGACATTTCTGATGAAGCTATTCGCATTCCAATGATTAATTTAAACGCAGCATTTCATATTCCAGGTGGCGATTTAGACAATCGTTTTGGTAATAGTGCTCTTTTTGGTGTTGGTTTTCAGCTAAAAAACAAAAATAATATTTATTGGGGTTTCGATGGAGCTGGTCTTACGGGTTCTACAATAGTTGAAGACAATATTATTAATATTATATCAGCAGATTCTATAGACATAATAGATCTTAATGGAAATACAGCAAGTGTTCGTTTTTGGGAAAGAGGAGCTCATGCACAGTTTGTTTTAGGGAAAATATTTCCTGTTTTAGCTCCGAACAAAAATTCAGGCCTTTTTGTGCAAGCTGGTTTAGGCTATATGTATCATAAAATCCGGATTGAAGATATTGGAAATCAATCGCCTCAACTTAATAGTGATTTACTTAAAGGATACGATCGTTTAAGTATGGGAATTAGTACATCAGAGTTTATTGGATATCGTTATTTTTCTAATAGTCAAAAAATAAATTTCTTTATTGGAATTGAATTTATTCAAGCTTTTACTCAGGATGTAAGGCAATACGATTATAATGCTCAAACAGCTTACCAAGACAAACGTTTAGATTTTTTAAGCGGTCTAAAATTTGGTTGGACTTTCCCTCTTTACAAGAAGTCTGACAATAAATACTACTATTATTGATACCTAAGTTTTATAATATAGGCATAAAGCTATACGGATTTGCTATTCGTATAGCTTCTATTAAAAATCAAAAGGCCAAACTATGGATTGAAGGTAGAAAAAACACCTTTGATTATTTAGAACAATCCATTGTGAAAGGAGAAGAGCTGGTGTGGATTCACGCACCCTCATTAGGCGAATTTGAGCAAGCTAGACCACTCATAGAACGTCTTAAAAATCAGCATTCTAATTATAAAATACTTCTTACATTTTATTCTCCTTCGGGGTACGAAATTCGTAAGGATTATCCTCTTGCAGATTATATTTGTTACCTTCCGTTAGATACAAATCAGAATGCAAAACGTTTTGTAGAATTGGTAAACCCAAAGTTTACATTTTTTGTGAAATACGACTTTTGGGCAAATTATTTAAATGAGCTTCAAAAAAGAAAACACAAACATTATGTTATTTCTGCCATTTTCAGAAGCAATCAGTTCTTTTTTAAAAAGCAGGGTAAATGGATGTTGGAAATACTATCGAAAATAGACCGCTTTTTTGTGCAAAATGAAGACTCTAAATACATGCTTCTTTCGCGTAGTGTAAAGCAAGTAACTACCACTGGAGATACTCGATTCGATAGAGTAATCGATATTAGTAAGCAAGCCAAAGAACTTCCTTTAGTAAAGCTGTTTAAACAAGATAAGCCTCTGTTTATTGGAGGTAGTACCTGGCCAAAAGGTGAGGAACTAATTGTTGAGTTATCTAAGCATTACGGAAATAGGTTTAAATACGTGATTGCACCACACGAAATATGTTCGGGTCAGATTAAAAAATTAAAGAAACAGTTTAATCTTAAGGTTTTACTTTATAGCGAGGTAACTTTGCAAAACATTGAATCTGTAGATGTATTGATAATAGACAATATTGGTCTTTTAAGTTCGCTTTATTCTTATGCCGATTTGGCATATATTGGGGGAGGATTCGGGAAAGGAATTCACAATACACTTGAAGCAGCTACTTTTGGGATGCCTATTTTTATAGGACCTAAAAATGAGAAATTTCAGGAAGCACAAGATTTAAAAGAAATTGGAGTTGTTTCAGAAATTCATTCTGCTCAAGAATTAATAGCTCATTGCGACCATCTTTTTACGCGCCCCAAAAAGTGGTTAGAAGTAAAAGAAAAAAGTAAAGGATATGTTTTAGAAAAGGCTGGAGCTACAATAAAAATACTTAATCATGTATTTAAAGTCGCTAAAAGGTAATTGTAGACATTATAAAGGTGTATAAAAAAAGGCAAGCTCGTGGAGCTTGCCTTTTTTTTTGTTGCTGTAGGAGAAGGAGTCGAACCTTCACGGAGTGGTTAGTCCAGGGATTTGTGCCAAAATCTCCACCCTCGAGACAGGAGGGCATGTCTGCCAGTTTCATCACCCCACAATATTTGTTGCGATTAACTATAGTAAATATACATAAATAAATCATTAGTTATGAATAAGGTAATATATTTAGATAATTATTATTAATTTAATAATTAATATTATATTTGATTATTGATTTGCTAATTTTGATTAGAGAAAATGGAAAGTAATTATCAAATAGACAAAGTTGACCTAAGTATTTTAGCCATTTTAATGGAAGATGCGAAGACTCCCTATACCGAAATAGCAAAAAAAATCCTTGTTTCTGCTGGAACCATCCACGTCCGAATGAAAAAAATGGAAGAAGCAGGGGTCGTTAAAAAGAGTCGATTAGTTCTAAATTATGAATTATTAGGCTACGACTTAACCGCTTTCCTAGGTATTTATCTCGAAAAAGGATCCAATTATATAGAAGTGATTAAACAGATGGAGAAAATCCCCGAAATTGTAGAAGCTCATTATACAACTGGAGTCTATAGTATATTTGCGAAAATAAGGTGTAAGAACACAAAGCACATGCGTTATGTACTTAACGAAAATATACAGTCGGTAAAAGGAATACAACGTACAGAAACAATTATTTCTTTGGAACAAAGTATAGACAAACAACTAAAATTGTAACTATTTAATTATAGCAATACTTTAGTTGGTGGTATGAAGAAACTACAACTCAATTTCGAATCCCTTACTTCTTGTGTGTTAAAGAGAAACCAATTTTATAGTCTACGATTAGAGCACCAAACTAAGGACTTTCTATAGTTTTAGCTTTATATGTTAACATATAGATGTTTTTCTGTTTTTTAAACTATTCAATATCAATTTCATAAACAATATTTTTGTAATAACCTCTAGTAGTTCGAGTAAGATATTTTATTTTGACTTATGTTTCAGATATTTCTTCTATTATATTAAATAGCAAAACATTGTAATATAGTTCAGGTTATTTTATTAATGCATTAGTACTATTAACATAATTTTAATTGGAAGAATCATTCTTATGACAATTTTGCCTTAATTATTTGAAAATACAATAAGTAAATTGGTACTAAAGTCCTAGATCACAACTATTGTCTAACTATGGAATATATAACAAAGCAAACACTAACATAAGAATGGGCTAATTGGTTAGAGAAATTAGTGGGACTTATTTAAAGCACCAACCTATAAGCATAAAGTAAATCCAAAAAGAAACCATAGTACAATCACATCTATGGCACAAAGATTGAAGGTTTTAGTATATTATTTGGAAATGTTCTGGGTAATAGAGATAAATCACAATGGTAAATAGGTATATACTCAATTTTATTTTTAGTAAGCCTCGCCCAATATTTGGTTTTATTTTTCACTAAATTTGTAAAAACATCATTTATGAATAAATATTTTTTCTTAATATTATTGTGCTTAAATCTCTCTATCAAGGCTCAAAATACACAAGCTCAGATTGACTCTATTATGACATTGTATCCAAATTGCATGGATTATCCGAATGATGTGCTTTTTGTTTTAGACTCTCTTCTTGTGGCATTAGCCGAAGAAGAAAATACAGATAATGCAGAAATTAATAATTCTGATATCGATTCTTTGTTTCTAGATTTTTTAATGGTCAATCATCCAAATGTTATTCAAGACGGAGTTATTTTACCTAATGAAGCTTCACTTATTAACACATTAAATCTAAATAGTTTAGGCTTACACAGTTTGAACGGTATAGAGCTCTTTACGAATTTAGAAGTATTGTTTTGTAAGAATAATCAGTTGATTTCGGTTCCAACTCTACCGCCATCTCTTCTTGAGATTGATTTGAGATCAAATTCAATCGAATTCATTGCCCCCTTGCCCGATGATTTGATAAAAATTGACATTCGTTACAATGAGTTGGATGCGGTACCTCCGTTTCCAAATAACATCCAAGACCTTAAAATTTGTTTTAACAATTTGAATGTTTTACCAAATTTACCTGATTCTTTAAAGGTGTTTTATTGTGCGTACAATAACTTTGAATATTTACCGATACTTCCTGAGCACCTAGAACAAATTTTGTGCTATAATAATCAGCTTCTTTCCTTGAGCACTCTTCCAGAGTCTTTAGAAGTGTTAAGGGCTCAAAATAACTTAATAGAAGTAGTCCCAGAACTTCCAATGAGTCTTCAGACATTGGTCTTATCTGGAAATCCTATTGTATGCGTAAATGAATACCCAGCTCAGTTTATAGAAGAATTAAGTGAGTACAATACGTGTATTAGTGGTTGTACAGATAGTATCGCAAACAATTTTAGTTCAGAAGCCAATCAGTTGGACAATTCATGTTCCTATACTTCTGAAATAATTTTCCCAAATGATTATTTACAAATCAATACTGGCGTAAATGCTACCTATCTTATAGAGCAATTGTGGATGAATGATTCTATCCTTTCATCGGGCTTTACTTTGGGTGCTTTTTATTATAATGAACAAGGTTCTTTATCTTGTGGAGGCTTAAGACAATGGACTGGTGGTCCGAATTCTGTTGCTGTTTTTTTAGACGATGAAACCACTCCTGAGAAAGATGGCTTTAGTACTGGAGATGAAATCGTGTGGTTGGCCTACGCGACAGACTCTTCTAATTCTTTAAATGTAGCACATATTGTAAACGTTCAATATATTTCTGGTTCTAATAGTTATTCAGCAAATAGCATCAACTTGATTTCGAGTATGCATATAACCAATCAACTCGCAAATCTTGGATGCGTCGATATCCAGGCAGTTAATTTCAGCCCTACAGCAACTATTAATGATTTTACGTGCATTTATCAGTACGATATAGAAATTGAACAACTCAACAATTTAATAAACTCTTTATCTTACCAGATCGATTCTTTACAGCAAAATGGAGCAGGTATTTCTGAGGCTTTATTAGA
>DKGK01000011.1 GCA_002453265.1 Flavobacteriales bacterium UBA6772
AAAAGGTAATGTCAATAAAAGTAGCGAGAGGGAGATTTGAACTCCCGCCCGCCGGGTTATGAATCCGACGCTCTAACCAACTGAGCTACCTCGCCATTCCTGTTAAGGGCTGCAAATATAAAGGTTTTAAAGTCTTTTAAACAAGTACTTTTTTACTTTTATTTTAAAGGTTTAAAAAACGGGTAATATTTATTTTAATATTACGGAATAGAAACTTTGTAAAAATCAATTTTTGACTATATTGCAGGAACAGAAATATATTAAATACTAGCTATGGCTATAAAGAATAAATTTGAAATTGAATTTCCTATTCGCTCATCTTTACGAATTTTATACAATCAAATAAGTTCTCCAGATGGTTTGTCGGAATGGTTTGCAGACAATGTAAATCTTAGAGGAAAAATATACACTTTCTTTTGGGATGGAGACGAGCAAGAAGCGGAGTTGTTGAGTAAAAAAAATAACCAAGGAATCAAATTTAGATGGGTAGATGAACCATCAGACACTTATTTTGAGCTTAGACTTGAAGTTGATGAAATAACCCAAGATATTTCACTTATGGTTACCGACTTCGCAGAAGACGATGAAGAAGAAGAAGAATCTAAATTACTTTGGGACAAGCAAATTGAAAAGCTAAGACAAAGCATTGGTTCTTAAAAACGCTTAGTTGTATATTTGGGCATGGTAAAACTATCGGATTGAAAACCCTACACAAACTCGTATTAAAAGCTTTTTTAGGTCCTTTTGCAGGAACCTTTTTTACCATGCTCTTTGTTTTATTAATGCAAAGTGTATGGAAATACATAGACGATTTAATAGGGAAAGGCTTAGAATGGACAGTTATTGTAGAACTTGCATTCTACAGCATACCTACTTTAGTTCCTCTGGCACTTCCTCTGGCAATACTCCTTTCCTCTTTAATGACCTTTGGTAAGCTTGGCGAAAACTACGAGCTTACGGCTCTTAAATCTTCTGGTATTTCGTTGTATAAAATTATGCAGCCTCTTTTTGTTTCGGTTACTATAATTGCGATTTCCGCCTTTTTCTTTTCCAATCATGTAATTCCTTATTCGAACATGAAGTTTAAAACACTTCTGTACGATATTATGAATAAGAAGCTCGCATTAAATATGCGCGAAGGAGTTTTCTTTAACGATATTGAAGGATACAGTATTAAAGTAAATCACAAAAGTGAAGACGGAAACCTACTAGAAGACTTATTGATCTACGACCACAGTGAGAAAATGGGTAATACCAAAGTCATAAAAGCAAAAAGTGGTAAAATGTACACTGCTGGCAATGACCGTTATCTTTATCTTGAGCTTTTTGACGGATACAGTTATGAAGAGGTAGATCCTAAAAATCCTAAAAAACGAATAGATTTACCTTTTGCGCGTTCGAGCTTTAAAACCCAAAAAATTCGTTTCGACATGGCTTCTTTTCAATTAGAAAGATCTGATGAAGAACGCTATTCGAATGCAGCACAGTTTATGAATATTTCGCAGCTAAAACAAAACTCCGATTCCCTGGAATACTCTATAAACAATAGACTGAACACCTATAACGAAAAACTTTTAGCTTACTATAATTTCACAACAGCCGATACTTTACAAAAGGATTCTATTGTATTCTTCAGAGATGATTTAGATTCCTTTAGTCAGCATAAAAAAAACAGACTATTTAAAGCCAGTGCAAATTTAGTGCGAAGCGGTAAATCTTATGTTTATAACACCCAAAGAGAATTAAAATACAAGCATAAAAAACTTAAAAAAACGCATATTGAGTGGCATCGAAAGTTTACGCTTGCCTTTGCTTGTTTAGTGCTTTTCTTAATTGGTGCTCCTTTAGGAGCAATTATCCGAAAAGGTGGAATGGGAATGCCTGTATTAGTCTCTATTATTTTCTTTTTAATCTACCATATTTCTTCTATAACTGGAGAAAAAAGTGCTTTGCAAGGAGTAATTAGTATTAGTCAAGGTATGTGGATGTCCTCGTTTATACTTGCTCCCTTAGGATTGTTTTTTAGCTATAAAGCAGCCAACGATTCTAGTGTGTTTAATAGTAGTGTCGTAACAAATTTGCTTACTAAACTTAAGGTTTTATGGAAGGTAAAAAAGTCTTAATCTTAGCCCATAAACCTGCTTACCCCAAAATGGACGGCGGTTGCATTGCGATTTCTCAAATACTAGAAGCCTTTTTAGATATTGGATGCGATGTAAATTTCCTAGGAATGGAAACAAAAAAGCATCCTTCAAAAAACACGATTAAACATTCGAACTTAAACTACAAAACACTACCCGTAAATACAGGAGTTTATTTTTGGGGAGCCTTAAAAAACCTATTTACTAAGGACTCCTATTTCTTATCTCGTTTTTCTCAACATATATTTGAGCAGGAAATCATCAGCACATTAAATAAGCACAGCTTCGACCTCGTTATTTTCGAAAGTCTTTTCGCTAGTTCTTATTTAGATATTGTAAAAAGCCATTCTCAAGCTAAAACTATTTATCGGTCTCATAATATAGAGCATCAAATTTGGGAAACTCAGATACTAGAGGAGAATAATATATTCCGTAAAAACTACTTAAAGTATCAAGTAATTCGATTAAAAAAAGAGGAATTAACATTTTGGAAAGAAGTAGATTCCATTGTTTCAATTTCTGAAAAAGACAGTACATACATTCGATTACACACTAAAAAAGAGCTTAATACAATAGGTTTATATTGCAATAACATCGAGCTAAAACCAAAAGAACAAGGCAGTAAAATTGATTTCTTTCACCTTGGAGCAATGGATTGGCAACCAAACCAACAAGCAATTTCTTGGCTTCTAGAAAATGTTTGGACTGTCTTCAATCGTATAAACCCAGAAACTGAGTTTCATATAGCTGGGCGAGGGATGAACAGCAGCTTACTAAAGATTAAACTTCCAGGTCTCCAAAATCATAAAGAAGTTTCTGATGCAGTAAAATTCATCAGCTCTCATAAAGTAATGCTCGTACCCTTATTTTCTGGCTCTGGAATACGAGTTAAAATTATTGAAGGAATGGCGTTAGGTAAATGCATCATTTGTACAAGCCTAGCCACTGAAGGTCTTACAACCTCAAATTTAGAGAACATACTTATTGCCAATACCAAAGAGGAATTTATTGAGCAAATGCAATTTTGTTTAAACGAACCAAAAAGAGTTGCCGAAATTGGAGAACAAGCCAGAGAATTTGCCATTGCCAATTTCTCAAAATCAGCAGTTTCTTTGCAACTAAAAAACCTTTTTAGATGAAGTTGTTTGTACTTACATCGCGTGTTCCTTATCCATTAGATAAAGGAGACAAACTAAGGATTTACCATCAAATGAAATCCTTAGCAGAGAAGCATGACATTTATCTTTGTGGGCTACAACTTCCTTTTTCTAAAGACACAGAAGAGGCAAGACTTGAACTAGAATCCTTTTGCAAAGAAGTCCATTTTGTAAAACTTTCAATCTTACAAGTGCTATATAGTTTGTTGCTTGCCTGTTTTTCTAAAACCCCATTTCAAACAGCACTATTTACTAACACTACTGCGAAAGCAAAAGTTTCAAAATTAATACAGACGATTAATCCAAATCATATTTACTGCCAACTTACTAGAGCTGCAGAATACGTTCGTTTTGAAGATTACACCAAAACACTAGATTATATGGACGTATTTTCAAAGGGCATGGAACGTAGGGCAGATAAGGCTCCATTTTACAGTAAGTGGCTATATAGGTGGGAGTGCAGAAAACAAAAGCAATACGAAACTGATTTATTTAAAGACTTTAATACGCATACTATTATTACCGAGGAAGATAGAAGCTTTATAAATCATCCTGAAAAAGAGACTATTAATATTATTAGAAATGGAGTAGATTTAAATTATTTCAAGCCACAAATAAAACCAGCTAAATACGATATTGTATTTGTAGGAAATATGGGTTACGCACCCAATATTGATTCTGCCATCTTTTTGTGCAAAGAGATTCTGCCGATTTTACAAAAGCAAAAGTCAGACATAAAAATTCTCTTGGCAGGAACAAATCCTTCAAGTGCTGTGCTTAAATTGCAATCTAAATCTGTTACCGTAAGTGGATGGATGGATGATATTAGAGAAGCTTATGCCGACTCCACCTTATTTATAGCCCCAATGCGTATTGGTACAGGGCTACAAAACAAACTCCTGGAAGCTATGGCAATGAAAAAAGCATGCATTAGCACAGAGCTTGCATCAAAGCCAATAAACGCACCCGAAAATAGTTTACTCGTAGGAAATACCAAAGAAGAACTCGCTGCATTATGCATAGAACTTCTTGAAAATAACGAACTCCGAAATTCAGTTTCTTGTAAGGGGCACCAATTTGTAAAAGATACCTACAAATGGGAGAAAACTACCGAGATACTACACAATTTGTTCTTTAGTAATTAGTACCTTTGCAAAAAAATTAGTTATGCTCAATCAGCTCAACACCATAGAAGAAGCCTTAGAAGACATTCGCAACGGAAAAG
>DKGK01000027.1 GCA_002453265.1 Flavobacteriales bacterium UBA6772
TCACTTTAAGTCTTCGAGAAATCGGAGACTTTTTTTGCTTATAAATTAAAAAGTATACTAACAAAAAAAGGCAAACAACTAAATGTTTGCCTTTTTGTAAATTAAATTTGGGAGGAAGCATAAAACGAAATGTATGTACTAAAAGAGGTTTTAAGTCTTATTTTATTTCATTATTTAAAAGCAAATTTATTAAATTCTATCAATTATCAAAATAATTATTCAATTAACACCATTTTTATTGTGAATAATGTTGATTACTTTAGCCAAAAACCTAGTCTATGAAAGAGATTCAAGAAGCTTTAAATTTTATTAACAATTTTAAATTTCAAAGCCCAAGAATAGGAGTAGTTCTGGGAACAGGTCTAGGTGGGCTCATAGAAAACTGTACAATAAAACTCAGTATACCTTACTCAGACATACCCTATTTTCCTATATCTACTGTAGAATCGCATACAGGACAATTAATTTTCGGAGAAATTTCGGGCAAACCTGTAGTTATAATGCAGGGTAGGTTTCACTATTATGAAGGATACAATGCAAAAGAAATAACCTTTCCTATTAGAGTATTAAAAGAATTAGGGATAAACAATTTATTAATATCTAATGCTTCTGGGGCAATAAACAAGTCTTATAAAAAGG
Organism: Flavobacteriales bacterium UBA6772; assembly: GCA_002453265.1. GTDB lineage: Bacteria > Bacteroidota > Bacteroidia > Flavobacteriales > UBA7430 > UBA6772. The sequence goes on from DKGK01000027.1 coordinate 640, forward strand.
GTGATCTCGTTATTTTAGACGATCACATTAACTTATTATTCGAAAATCCTTTAAGAGGGCAGAATGTTGACCAACACGGTCCACGTTTTACAGATATGTCTGAGCCTTACGACAAAGATTTAAACGAATTACTGTGGAAATGTGCTCGTAATATAGATTGTGATTTTCATACAGGCGTTTATGCGGCTTGGCAAGGACCTTCATTAGAAACACGTGCAGAATATAGAATGCTTAAAATATTAGGTGCAGACTTAGTCGGAATGTCTACCGTACCCGAAGTTATAGTTGCCAATCATATGAGCTTACCTTGTGCAGTAGTTTCTGTTTTAACAGACGAGTGTAATCCCGACAATTTAAAACCAGTATCCATAGAGGAAATTATAGAAACGGCAGAAAAAGCTGAGCCACACCTAACCAACTTATTTACAAAAGTAATTGAACGACTATAAACTCGTTAAAAACTTCATGGTGTCTACGCCATCGGCATAATCGCTGAGGCTAGGACTCTGTGCTTCTCCTAAGCTAAGGGATGCTTGAATATTTTCTTTAGAGACGATACATTGGATTTCAGATTCTTTGTCAATTAACTCTTGTTTTACAACCTCTAAATCTTCGTAGTATTCGTAGTGTAACATAGAAATTGGAGATCCGATAGGTTTGTCTTCTCTAATAAGTAAGAAACCATTTTCCAACATCTTATTACCACCCATTAAAAATAAGGCTCTGTAGTAATCTACATTATTGGCATACTTTTTATTATTTACAATTTCTTTGTATGAATAAAGAGACTCAAATAGTAAATCGAAACTATAACCTTTAGGAACATAAATCTTAGACACGTTTCTGCAACCCAAACCGAAATAGGCAAAAATATCATCTCCTAAAGCACTTAAATCTTCTGATGTTTCTGAACCATTAAGTACAGCTACAGAATTTCTATTTTTTCTAATTATATGTGGGTACTTACCAAAATAATGTTCAAAATAACGAGCAGTATTATCAGATCCAGTCGCAATAATAGCATTAAAATTTTGCATACGACCTTCGGTAAATTCTACACGTTCCAAAAAGTCTGCATTCAAGTGAATAAGCATTTTAACAATTATAGACATTAATATTTTATCGTCGGAAGATAATTTAACAAGTGCTTTATTACCCGAAACTAATACACAAACAAAATCGTGAAATCCAACTAGAGGTATATTCCCAGCCATAATTAATCCTACTGTATTAGCAGTCTTAACTTCGGGGTATTTATTAGCCCAATCTGTTAATATATGAACTGTTAACCAGTTAGACAAAGAAGTTACAGCACGACGTACTTGCTCTTCTTCAAACCAACCATTATGAATTTTAGCGGCATAAATAGCAGAAGTAAAAGATTCGTAAAACCCCTCATTTAATGAGTTATTATTTTTCTCAGAGGATTCAGATTTGAACTGATTCAAGAAATCTCCAAGTATGCTAAATGCTTCAATAGTAATTTGACGTCTCATCAACAATGTTTTTCTATATTTGTGCTACAAAAATACAAATCTTTAAAGCATAAAACAGCATGGCGATTAAGATCACCGACGAATGTATAAATTGTGGAGCTTGTGAGGCAGAGTGCCCAAACACAGCTATTTACGAAGGCGGGCTAGAATGGTCTTTTGCTGAAGGAACTGAATTGAAAGGAAAAGTTCATTCTAAAAGTGGTATTTCTGCCGAAGCTGAGGAAGAGTTAGAGCCTGTTTCTTACGACTTCTATTATATTGCTACAGATAAATGTACCGAATGTAAGGGATTCCATGAAGAACCTCAATGTGCTGCAGTTTGTCCTGTAGAATGTTGCGTACCAGATGAAGATAATGTAGAAACTGAAGACGAATTACTTTCTAAAAAATCATTTTTACACAGTGAAAACGAATAGTTTATACATAGCTATTATTTTAGTTACTATGTCTTGCAATTTATTTGCACAAGACAATAGTGATTTTATCTTTTTTGAATCTAGATTACAAACGCTTGCCAATAAAATTTTAACGGCAAGTAATGATTCCTTAAAAGAAGAAGCGAATAAACTACTTATTGAAGATGTAGAAGAATTATTACTTATAAAAGGTAGCTTCCACTACTCTTTCGAAAATGTTGATAAACTTAGCATTATAACTTCCCCAGACAATAAATTCAAACTCTTTAATTGGGTTGTTCCAAAATCAAATAATACATTTGAATATTACGCTTATCTTCAGTTTTACAAAAAAAGAAAAAAAGAACAGTATTATTTAAAACTCAACGACATCTCCTCCTATGTAGAAGATGAGCAAAAGAAAATATTTACCAATGGAGATTGGTTTGGTACGCTGTACTCGGATATAATACACACAGAATTTGACAAAAAAGAGTTCTATACACTTGTAGGTTGGGATGGAAACAATAGCTCTACAACAAAGAGAATTGTTGAGATTTTAACTTTTGACGAGAATGAAGAGCCCAGTTTTGGTGCACCTATTTTTAAGATGAATGATGGTACACGAACTAGGATGGTTTTAGAATATTCTAAAAAAGTGAGTACGAATATGTCTTACGATACAAATAAAGAATATATTGTATTTGACCACCTAGAACCTTTAGAAGGTGGAGAAGTAGGAATGTATGAGTTTTATGTTCCTAGCCTAAGCTACGATGGTTTGACTTTTAAAAATGGTAAATGGCGTTTAGTGGAAGACATACCTATTTTTAATTCTAAATCTCAAGATGGTCGTCAGGCCAAAAACATTCAACGAGGCTTACAAGAGAAATAGGATTGGATTTATCTTTTTGATCTAAATATGATTTGTCAATGTAAACTTAGTATTCAAAACTTAATTTAACTTTCCTGCAATAAATCCTGTAGTCCAAGCAGCTTGAAAATTAAACCCACCTGTAATACCATCTATATTTAATACTTCACCTGCTAAATACAAGTTCTTACACTTTGTACTTTGCATCGTATTAAAATCAACATCTTCTAAACTAACTCCTCCACTAGTAACAAACTCTTCTTTAAAAGTTGTTTTACCACAGACTTCGTACACATCGTTTAGTAAAACATTAATAAGCTTGTTTTTGTTTTTATTCGAAAGCTCATACCAAGGTAAATCTGGATTTATTTGCACCTTTTCTAATAAATACATCCACATTCTATTCGGCAATTCAAAAGGATTAGCATTGGCGATTTTCTTTTTACGTATGGTAGGTTCCTTTTCCTTTAGAATGGAATTTACCTCGTCTTCATTTTTTATAGAAAGCCAATTAACTTGTATGTTAAACTGATAACTTTTCTTGAACAACAAACGTGCTCCCCAAGCTGATAGCTTTAAAATTGCAGGTCCACTCATACCCCAATGTGTAATTAAAACAGGTCCTGAATATTGTAATTTAGTAGCCTGAATACGTACCGTAGCATTTTCTACTACCAAGCCCATAAGTTCTCGAATAGGCTCTTTAGGCATGTTAAACGTGAATAAAGAAGGGAGAGGTTCTACAATGGAATGCCCTGAATTTTGCAACCATTCAAAACCACGCATTTTTGGACTTCCACCAGTTGCTAATACAACTCTATCAAACGACTGGGTACCTGACCTAAAACTTAAAGTAATTCCATTATCGTTTTCGGTAAAAGAACTAACCGCACTATTTTTTACAATCTTTATATTCTTTGTTTGAGCCTCTTTTAAAAAACAATCTATAATTGTTTGTGAGTCATTGGTATCGGGAAACATTCTATTGTCTGTTTCTGCTTTTAAATTTACGCCACGTTTGGCAAACCAAGCAACAGTATCTATAGGTTGGAAAACAGAAAATGCTTTTTTAAGTTGTTTTTCTCCACGAGGATAAGATTTTGAAAGTAGCGATGGTTTAAAGCATGCGTGTGTTACATTACATCTACCTCCACCAGAAATTTTAACCTTAGACAGTAATTTATCCGATTTCTCATAAATCGTAACCACTGATGATGGATGATGTTCTTTAACCGAAAATGCTGCAAAAAATCCTGCTGCACCACCTCCTATAATTGCTACTTTCATAAACAGTTTTTATTCTGTACGAAGATAAACTAATGTGTGACTATTTAAATTAAGTAATAAGGAGTTTTATAATATTTAAACACAAACAAATCTTTATTTTTGCCAAAAGTATTTTAACATGAGTTTAAGTAAAACAGAACTTCTACGCTATAGTAGTCATATAAAACTGAAGCAAGTTGGTATTAAAGGACAAGAAGCTTTAAAGAATTCAAAAGTATTAATTATTGGTGCGGGAGGATTAGGTTGCTCTGTACTTCAATACTTAACGGCTTCTGGTCTTGGTACAATTGGTATTATTGATGGTACTATTGTAGAAGAATCTAATTTGCAAAGTCAAATACTTTTTTCTCAGTCGGATATAAACGCACCAAAAGCAAAAACAGCTGCTTTAAAGCTGAAAACTCAAAATCCAAATGTAAATTTTAAGGTTGCAAATGTTCTGGTTACAAAAGAAAACATACTATCTCTACTGGAACCTTTCGACATCGTTGTTGATTGTACAGACAACTTCCCTACTCGCTATTTGATAAATGATGCTTGTATACTCACAAAAAAAGTGCTTGTTTATGGAGCTATCAATGAGTTTAATGGACAAGTTTCAGTTTTTAATTTTGAAGATGGACCTACATATAGATGTCTATTTCCCGAAGTATCCATTGAAGCTCAAAATCCCTCTGAAGCTGGTGTTTTAGGAGTTCTTCCTGGAATAATTGGTTCCATACAAGCAAATGAAGTAGTCAAACTCATTTTAGAAATTGGTGAACCTCTAAACGGTAAGCTATTAAGTATAAATGCACTCAACTATCAAGTGTCTATTGTAGAATTTGATAAAACTAACCTTGCTAATATTTCAGAATTGAGTTCTTATCAAAACGAAACTTCTATTTCTACAGAATCACTGCCTAGCTCAATAGATCCTATGAGCTTAGATAAAATGCGTAAAACGAAACCTCATTTAAATATTCTAGATGTACGAGAATATTATGAATGGGACATTTGTCATATCAAAGGAGCAAGTAATATTCCTATGAATTTAATTGACGAATGTATCGATGAGGTTTCGAAGACTATTCCTACAGTTGTAGTTTGCCATCACGGAGTAAGAAGCATGAATGTGATTCACTATTTAAAAACCAAAGGCTATAGCAATCTGATAAACTTAGAAGGTGGTATTCATGCTTGGGCAACTGAGGTAGATATAGATATGGCGAAGTATTGATACTTGTTTATTTTCAAGAGTAATAGATTGAATAGTTAAAATGAACCGCTAACTCTAAATATCAATAAACGACTTTAAATCTTCGACATACTCCACAAAATCTGCCCTCCCCTTTTTAGTAATAACACAAGTTGTTAAAGGATAATTGTCACGAAACGATTTTTATATCTCAATGTATTTTACTTCCTTAAGTTTTTTTTTAGCTGCACACTCAAATTCCCTTTTGATGATTTTGTTTTTTCTAAAAGGAACTTAAACTCACATTATTTATTTGTCATCAATAAATAGACAATTGCCAAAGGAAGTTCTGAATGTAATATGGGATTTTATTTTTCAAACATTAGAGTTTTTTTTAATAGATACGTAGGAACAATGTATCCTAAGAACATTGCTAAAGAATAAATAATCAAGCTCATTAGAAAATCAACTTGAAAGGAAATAATTGCAGCTATCCAAAATACAATCCCACCTGTAATAAAAGTTACTAAGCCAACTAATAAGAAAACAAACGGATTGAGTTATGATGGAATAAGTACAATTAAACTAATTATCATTATTATACCAAAACTACCCTAAACATAAGTCATTATTCAGTCTGCAAAGGTTTTATGATGTATTTTTTGGTTTACTCATTTTATACCTACTACTATCGGACCTAGTATAGATAATAGAATCCATGTAAGAAAGTGAAATTAAAAATTAATACTAAGTAAGTAATACTCCATTATGGCAGCAACTATAATTAACAAACCGACAATAAAACTATGAAGCTTAAAACTTTTCTTTGGATTCATTTCTATTTTCATAATGTATCTTTTAAATCCCCCACAAACAGAACTAGTCTATTTTATAAACTAATCATTTACTATATATTTATTCTATTTGTGATTGTGGTAAAAAAGATAGAGCATCAAACATAAAATAAAATGCTAATAGCCTAGTATTCAAAAGTAATTTCTATTTTTGATGAATCAAAATAAAAATCATGAAAAACATAGTAATTACTGCATTTGCATGCCTTAGTTCATTAGCAATTGCACAAGACAGTTTAAGCTTTGAGCCTATTGTTAAATGGGATGCAAACCCAGTAGAAAGCCAAGGTAAAACAGGCACTTGCTGGAGTTATTCAACTGCTTCATTCCTCGAATCTGAGTTAATAAGAATGGGAAAAGGATCTCATAATCTATCAGAAATCTTTATTGCTAGGCAAGTCTACTTAAACAAAGCAGACAATTATGTTCGCAGACACGGAAAAACACAATTTGGAGAAGGGAGCCTTGGTCATGATTTACTAAATGCTATAGATGACTATGGAATAGTACCAAACGAAATATTTAATGGCCTACAAACGGATTCAGAAATACATAATCATTCCGAGCTTGCTTCTATATTAGAAGGATACGTAAAAGCAGTGGTCAGTAATAAAGGCAAAAAGCTTACTCCTTTATGGAAGAAGGGCTACAATGCTCTACTAGATGTTTATTTAGGAGAATATCCAGAGTCGTTTACTTATGAAGGCAAAGAATACACACCTAAAAGTTTTGCAGCTTCAATTGGTATTAAAGCTGCAGACTATATCACCCTAACTTCGTACACACACGAACCTTTTAATAAATCATTTATTTTGGGAATTCCAGACAACTGGGATAATGGAAGTTTCTATAATACAGACTTAAACAATCTAGCGAGCCAAACTAAATATGCCTTAAAAAAAGGTTATACAATTGAGTGGGACGCAGATGTAAGTAATAAAGGGTTCAACTCTAAAAAAGGGATTGCTGTTGTAGCACTTGAAAATGAAGAGCCAAACTTTGAAACTACGGCTGAAGAAATGGAGGTGACTCAAGAAATTAGACAAGAAAATTTTGATAACTATACAGTAACAGATGACCACCTAATGCATATTGTAGGATTGGTTAAAGGCATAGATGGAAAAGAATATTTCGTAGTTAAAAACTCTTGGGGAACTGAAAGAGGTTTAGAGGATTATAAAGGACATGTACTTGTATCTGAAGCTTACTTTAAATTAAACACTATTTCTGTGATGTTGCATAAAGATGCTTTGACTAACAGCATTAAACGTAAATTAAATTTCTAAAAGACTGTAAATTTCACAACTAATAACTAGATAAAAAAAGCCCATTTCTTTTCAGAAATGGGCTTTTTTAAATCATCATTCTTGATAGTTAAGAATGTATATCAATAAATTTCTAGAAATTCTCTTTTCCAGCGAAGTGGAAAGCAGCTTCAATAGCAGCATTTTCATCAGAATCTGAACCGTGAACAGCATTTGCAGAGATAGACTCAGCATACATTTTACGAATAGTTCCTTCAGCAGCATCAGCAGGATTAGTAGCACCAATAAGTGTACGGAAATCCTCAACAGCATTGTCTTTTTCTAAGATAGCAGCAACAATAGGACCTTCAGTCATATAAGCAACTAATTCACCATAAAATGGTCTTTCTGCATGAACAGCATAAAATGCTTCAGCATCAGCCTTAGTTAATTGAGTCATTTTTAAACCAACGATACGGAATCCTGAAGCGTTGATTTTTTCTAAGATTGCACCGATGTGTCCGTTTGCTACAGCATCAGGCTTAAGCATGGTAAAAGTTCTGTTTTGAGCCATTTTATGTTTATTTTTAGTTGGGCAAAATTAATCAATTTTTATGGATATTTCAAAACAAATAAAGTCTAATGTTTTTGCTATACTACTGATGCATTAATACATGTACTCAAACAAAATTAGCCATTAAATTAAGGCTGTAAATAATACACATTCGTAATTTAATAGAACTACTTATTAAAGTAAAAACATAAGTATCTTAGTCGCATGGCAGAATACATTAAATCAAGAGCTTTTTTTGAAAATTTAGAAGCAGGACAAAAATACAAAATGCATCCTATTATCGTTTGTTGGAAATTGACATCTCCCAGTAATTTGGGTAGTATTTTGCGTTTAGCAGATAATATGGGTTGTACAAAAGTTTTATTTGTTGATGATGAACCCAGTTTTAAATACCGAAATATTAAAAAAACAGCACAAACAAGTTTTAAAGCTATAAACTGGCTTTTTTGCACTAGTATAAACTGGAAAGATCATATTCCTGAAGACTATAGTTTACTTGCTATAGAAACTGCTGAACCATCATTTGATTTATACAAAACAGAACTCCCTGAAAAGTGTGTATTTTTTGTTGGAAACGAACAGATTGGGATTGATGCATCCCTGCTAAAAGAATGTGAAAAATCTATTTATATTCCTATGAAAGGACATAATAAATCAATGAATGTAAGTCATGCCCTAACTATTGTTTTAGGAGAATGGACCAGACAAAATTACTATTAGCACCATTTTAAAATAAGAGCTGTTCTAACTTTTTATCTTCTTAATGGTTTTAAAAAGTTCCGAAGAGAATACAAAATCTTGTAAATGCTGATTGTCGGAAGTTATAATATCGGATTTTGTTCCTTCCCACACGTTTTTACCTTCTTTAATAAATAGAATCTTCTCTCCTATTTCCATAACCGAATTCATATCGTGGGTATTAATAACAGTTGTCATGCCATATTCATGAGTTATTTCTTGTAGTAAGTTATCTATTAAAATTGCAGTATAAGGATCCAAACCCGAATTGGGTTCATCACAAAAAAGATATTTAGGATTTAGTACTATAGCTCTAGCAATAGCAACGCGTTTTTTCATTCCACCACTTATTTCGGAAGGAAAGAGGTGGTTTACATTTTCAAGATTTACTCTTTTTAAACAAAAGTTTACACGTTGAAGCATTTCTTCCTTAGACATTTTGGAAAACATCTGTAAAGGAAAAAGCACATTTTGTTCTACATTCATCGAATCGAAAAGTGCACCTCCTTGAAAGACCATTCCTATTTCTCGCCGCAAACCTTTTAAGTTCTTATTTGATTTACCAACAATACCCATTCCATCGAATACTATGAATCCAGATTCTGGTTCGTGTAAACCTAGTAAACATTTTAACAAAACGGTTTTTCCAGAACCACTTTGTCCTATAACTAAGTTTGTTTTTCCTTTTTCAAAAGTAAAACTCACATCTTTAAGAACCTCTTTGGATCCGAAAGATTTTATAATATTTTTTATCTCAATCATTAATTTAAAAGTAATTGAGTTAATATATAATTTGATACAATAATAAATACAGAACTAAATACAACTGCTCGTGTACTAGATCGACCTACCTCTAAAGCACCACCTTCGGTATAAAAACCATGAAAAGAAGATATACTAGCAATAATAAAGGCGAATAAAATTGTTTTTATTATTGCATAAACAGCCTTAAAGGGTATAAAAGCGTATTGAATACCAGTAATAAATTCTGCTGAAGTACATTCACCAGACATTGTTCCAGCTATCCAACCACCTATGACACCTCCAAACATACTCAAACAAATAAGTAGAGGATTAAAAAACATAAGTGCAAATATTTTGGGTCTTACCAAATAAGTTACAGGATTTATTCCCATAACCTCAAGTGCATCAATTTGCTCTGTAACACGCATAGTACCTAAACTAGATGCAATATTAGACCCTATTTTTCCAGCTAATAACAAACTTATTATAGTTGGCGAAAACTCTAAAAGTATAGCGTCTCTAGTTGCATACCCTATTAAATAACTTGGCATCCAACTACCTTGCATGTTTGCTGCAGTTTGTAGAGTTACTACAGCTCCAACAAAAAGAGAAACAAAAACTACAAACAAAAGCGATTTAAAACCGAGTTCGTAAATTTCTTTAATCACCAATTTATACATTACCGATCTGCGTTCTGGTTTCCTAAAAACATCAGCAATAAAAATAAGAAATTTTCCTAAAGAAGCAATTAAGCCCATAGTTTGAATTTAGTATGAAAATAAGTGTAAATTTACCACTTCTACGAGTAAATAACCGATTTTTAAGCTTGATATGAGATTAATCACGATAAAAAAAATAACATTTTTCATTTTCACATTAGTAGCATCTATGCTAATCAATTCTTGTGCAACACTTAATTCGTGCGATTGCCCTGGTTTAGAAGGTAAAATATATTTTGATGAGAATTCAATAGATGCATAAATGTTAGATTGGTAAGGAAAAATATTGGTGACTTAGTTTATAATAGTAACTATTACGACAAAAAAAAGGAGCGATAAAACGCTCCTTTTTATTTACATAAAAAACAAATAATATTTAGTTGATGCTGTTACATTATGCAACACAGTCATTGTTTACTTTAGTCTTTTTAACTTCAAACTGATCTGAAGTATTATTTACACCTCCTGCTTTTAACGCTTTTTCTCCAGCAAAAAATGTTTTATGATCATCTCCAATATTTGACCCAGCCATTCGTTGATGCTTTACACAAGCAACCCCTTTTCTGATCTCTTGTCTTTGAACATCTTTTACGTACGCTAACATACCTTCTTCTCCAAAATAACCTTTAGTTAAATCGTTCATATGAAGAGCTGTAGTATGATAAGTTGGTAAAGTAATTAAATGATGAAAGATACCTGCTTCCTTAGCTCCATCAATTTGGAATGTTTTAATTTTTTCGTCTGCAAGCAAACATAATTCAGTATTGTCGTATTCTTCAGACATTAAATTATCTTTATCGTATAAAGTCAGATCTTTTCCTTTAGCAAACATTTCGTCATATGCTTGATTACGAAAGTTTAATGTCCAATTAAAAGAAGGTGAATTATTGTATACCAATTTTGCATTTGGTATAACTTCTTTAACTCTATTTACCATATGAGCAATTTGCTTAACATTTGGTGTTGGTGTTTCAATCCATAATAAATCTGCTCCGTTTTGTAGGCTTGTAATACAATCTAAGACCACTCTATCAATATTTGATCCGTCTTTAAATTTATACAAACCATTAGAAAGCCTTACTGGGCGAACTAATTTACCATTTCTTTTAAGTAGTACATCATCTTCATTAGCGTGATTAATATTAATTTCTTCAGCTTCTACAAAAGATAAGTATTGAGAAGGTAAATCTCCAGCTTCTTTACTAACTGGTAATTTTTGAGTTAAACCAGAACCTTCAGAATCTGTTCTAGCTACAATAACGCCATCATCAACTCCTAACTCTAAGAATGCATATCTAATAGCGTTAATTTTGGCAATAAAATCCTCATGTGGCACTGTAACTTTCCCGTCTTGGTGGCCACATTGTTTAGCATCAGAAACTTGATTTTCAATTTGGATTGCACAAGCACCAGCTTCAATCATTTTCTTGGTTAACAAATAGGTAGCTTCTTCATTTCCAAAACCTGCATCAATATCTGCAATAATAGGAACTATATGGGTTTCAAAATTATCAATTTGACTTTGTACATCTTCCCCTTCTTCGAATCTTCTAAATAAATCATTTAACTCAATTGCATCAGCTTGACGTAAAAAATCATAAATTTCATTTATTAATGATGGTACAGTCGTTTTTTCGTGCATAGATTGATCAGGCAAGGGCCCAAATTCTGAACGTAATGCAGCAACCATCCATCCCGATAGGTATAAATAACTTTTACTAGTTGTTTTATGATGTTTCTTAACAGCTATGATGTTTTGCTGAGCTACAAAACCATGCCAACAACCCAAAGATTGAGTGTAGTTTGAAGAGTCTACATCGTATGCAGCCATATCTTCTCTCATAATAGCTGCTGTATATTTAGCTATATCTAAACCTGTTCTAAAACGATTTTGAGTGATCATTCTAGCTGCACTTTCAGGGCTTATTGAGTCCCATGTTTTTCCGTGCTTTTGCTTTAGATTTCTTACAGTCTCTAATGCAGATTTATATTTGTTTTGTTGTAAAGTTTTCATGTTTTTAGACATCTAAGACGTTATACATTAAGTAAATAGCAAAAAATTGTTTAAATACTTGCGTAAGCTTTAATAGTTAAAAACTCTTCAAATTCATCGTTAAAAACTAATTTATCAAACAATTCAATAGCTTCCGGGAATCGTCCATTTTCGTAAAATACAGTTCCCACATAAACTTTAATTTTCGCTATTTCTTCTGGAATAAATCTATTAATCAATCGCTTGTTAATCTTAGTTCCACAAGTAAGGGATGCTTCATGCTTTAACCATTGCCAAAGTTGGGCTCTAGAAATTTCTGCAGTTGCAGCATCTTCCATTAAGTTGTAAATTGCTGCAGCTCCATTACCCATTAACCAAGCATTTAGGTACAGTATCCCAACATTAATATTTTTCCGAACCCCTTCTTCGGTGATTACTAACTCTGGAACAGCCACTAAATCGTTAGCAGAAATACAAACATCTAAACGAAGATTATCAAATTGATTTTTAGCTGGCATTACTGCATCAAAAACCTTTTGCGCTACAGCAACTAAATCTGGATGAGCAACCCAAGTACCATCGTGTCCGTTTTTTGCTTCACGAAGTTTATCTTGTACTACTTTATCTAAAGCAGCACGATTGGCTTTATCGTCATTCTTAATCGGAATTTGAGCTGCCATTCCACCAATTGCAGAAGCCCCTCTTTTATGACATGTTTGTATAAGCAATAAAGAGTAGTTACTCATAAACGGAATAGTCATTCCAACACGATCTCTATCGGACAATAAGAATTTGCTATGTAATCTAAATCGCTTTATAAACGAGAATATATAATCCCAACGGCCACAATTAAGTCCAGCACTATGATCTTTTAACTCGTAAATAATTTCGTCCATCTCGTATGCCGCGAGTATAGTTTCTATTAAAACTGTTGCTTTGATTGTTTTTTGAGGAATTGACAAATAATCTTGAGCAAATACAAATACCTCATTCCATAAACGAGCTTCTAAGTGAGACTCAATTTTAGGTAAATAGAAATAAGGAGCCGTTCCTTTTTTCAGGAGTGATTTTGCATTGTGAAAAAAGTACAAACCAAAATCTACTAATGAACCACTCATTTCTTGGCCATCTAACAATATATGACGTTCGTTTAAATGCCAACCTCTAGGACGAACGATGATTACAGCTGTTTTTTCATTTAATGTGTAAACCTTATCAGAGCCTTTTTTTATATAACTGATTGTTTCATCAACTGCATCTTTTAAATTTTGCTGCCCTTCTATTACATTATTCCAATTAGGAGAATTGCTATCCTCAAAATCGGCCATAAAGGTTTTAGCACCAGAATTGAGTGCATTTATTACCATCTTTCTACTTACAGGTCCCGTAATCTCAACTCTTCTATCTTGTAAGTCTACTGGAATTGGAGCTACTTTCCAATCACCTTCTCTTACGGAAATAGTTTCTGGTAAAAAACAAGGCATTACACCTTTGTCAATTTCTGCTTGCCTAAGCTTCCTGTCAGAAATTAATTTCAAACGCTTACTATTGAACTTCTGATGTAAAATTGAAAGGAATTCTAAAGCCTCATCATTTAATATTGACTTATTAATATTTTTTTTTATATAAACTAAAACTTTTGAGTTTGAAAGAATATTCATTTCCATATATCTGACTTTAGGTTCCTTACAAATTTATGCTAAATACTTCAGTTGTAGCGAATTTTCGCTATTATTTATTAATACGCTACTAATAAATTTTCGCTAAGCAATAAAAATACTATCTTTGAATTATGAGCGTAAATAAAGAAAAAATAAAAATTATACTTGGCTTAAAGCTAAAACAGGCACGCAAAGAGCAAAAACTATCTTTAGCGAAATTGTCTAAAAAATCGGGCTTATCCATCTCGTATTTAAACGAAATAGAAAAGGGAAAAAAATACCCAAAACCAGAAAAAATACATGCATTATCGACCGCATTAGGATTAAGTTTCGATGAATTGGTGTCTTTAAAACTGGAAAAAAGTCTTTCTCCACTCAGTACTTTAATAAAAAGCGATGTTTTAAATGACCTACCTTTAAGCTTTTTCGGAATAGACTCAAAAAAACTAGTAAACCTACTAGCCGATGCACCTACAAGAGTAAATGCCTTTATAAGTGCAATTTTAGAAATAGCGAGAGGCCATGAATTAAATAAAGAGCATTTTTATTACTCCGCATTAAGAGCTTACCAAGAGTTACATTTAAACTACTTTGAAGAACTAGAAGATAGTGTAGCGTCTTGCCTAAGGACTTACGGATTAAGTAAAAAGGGAGTTAAGAGTAAAGAGTTAAAGAAAATATTGTACGATCATTTTAAATATAATTTTGAAGATTTAGATTTACAGAAGCACAAAAACTTAAAGAGCTTGCGTTCTGTTTTAAAAACGGGAAACAAAAACACACTTTATACAAATCCAACGCTACAAGAATCACAATTACGTTTTATTCTCGGTAGAGAAATAGCCTTTAACTTTCTTAAAATAAAAGAGCGTTCCTATACATTTAGTCATCATATAGCAAAGAATTTCGACGAAGTTTTAAACAACTTCAAGGCTTCATATTTTTCAATCGCACTGCTTATTAATCAAGACGATTTACATCAAGATTTAGAAAATTTATTTGGTCAAGAAACTTTTAATCCCCTAGAAATCGAAAACTTAATACACAAATACAAAGTGTCTCCTGAGATGCTACTCCAAAGAATGACCAATATATTACCTAAGAAAATGGGTCTAAAAAACCTTTTCTTTTTACGTTTTAACAATGAAAACCAGAGCGATTATTACAGCTTAAATAAAGAATTGCATTTAAACAAGCGACACAACCCACATGGCAATAAAATTGAGGAACACTATTGTAGAAGATGGATCACTATAGAAGTTTTGGAAGGTCTAAAAAAGAGACAAGAAGAGCAAAAAGAAAATTCAAATATTATTATGGCACAGCGATCTGCTTTTATAGATTCAGAAAACGAATACTTGTGTATAGCTATCGCTAGATCCATGTACCCTACGCCAAATGCGAACAGCAGTGTAACTTTAGGCTTATTGGTAAATGACAAGCTGAAAAAGAAAATAGCCTTTTTAAAAGATCCTAAAATAATTACAAAAAGTGTAAACGCCACTTGCGAACGCTGTATATTAACGGACTGCAAAGAACGAGTAGCAGAAGCGAGCGTTGTTCGTAACATGAACAAAGACGCAGCAATAGAAGAGGAAATTAATCAACTCTTGAATTAATACTATGGAAGAGCAACAAAAAAATACGACTCCAAATCCTGAAAACTTGGGATTGATAAGCCAGTTTAGGAGTCTTATTAAAAACTCATTGCAGTTGTTAAAAGTTACCTTAAAATTTAACGACGAAAACATTAACCACGACGAAGTACGAGCTAGCATATTAAAAGATATTACTTTTAAGGGGTATAACGTATGGATTTTAATTTGTTCCGTTGTTATCTGCTCAATAGGATTAAATATAAATTCAGCTGCTGTAGTCATTGGAGCAATGTTAATATCGCCCTTAATGGGTCCTATTTTAGGCTTGGGTTTATCTATAGGAACAAATGATTTAGAAAACCTAAAAGCTTCTATTCAAAATTTTCTAATTGCTTTAGGAGTTAGTTTACTAACTTCGACAATATTCTTTTTAATTAGCCCTTTGCAAGAGGCACATGCAGAGTTACTTGCCAGAACACAACCTACTTTCCTTGACGCTCTTTTAGCGACTTTTGGTGGACTAGCTGGTGTAATTGCAATTAGCAGAAAAGACAGTAGTAATGTAATTCCGGGTGTTGCTATTGCAACCGCCTTAATGCCACCAATTTGCACCGCTGGCTACGGATTAGCGAATGGAAATATGTCTTTCTTTTTAGGTGCATTATACCTTTTCCTACTCAACTCCGTATTTATTAGCTTATCTACCTTATTAATTATAAGATATTTACGTTTTCCTTTTGTTTCTTTTGTAGATAAAGCAAAAGAAAAACGAGTAAAACACTACATAGCTTTAGTGAGTTTAGTAATTATAATCCCAAGTGCCTTTCTCTTTTTTGAAGTTACTCAAGAATCTATTTTCCAAAGACGTGCAGAATACTTTACAAATGAAATTATTGAATATCGAGGTTCAGAAATCATTAATAAAAAGTTAAACTACCACAAAGAAGGCTCTTCAATAGAGGTATTTATGATAGGTAATCAGATACCAGAGGATGTTATTTGGGCTTGGGAACAAAAATTACTAAAAACAGACCTCAGCAATACAAGCTTAAAAATCATTCAAAACAAAAATAATAGCAAAGAGCTAGCTGGTACTATTGGTGCAGAAGTAAAATCGGGAATTATTAAAGAGCTTTACCAAAAGAATTTTGAAGAACTACAATTAAAAAGCAACGAAATTGACAGTCTTTTAAATGAAATAAACACATTAAAAGGATCTCAAATAGATTGGATTCAACTACAAAAGGAAATATTTATTCAATATCCAGAATTAAAATACTTATCCTTTGGCTCTACAATTCGCTTAAACGGTACAAGTATCGATACGGTGCCGACATTAATTCCAATTTGGACAGAAGAAAACAATTCTGAACAGTTAAAAAGCTGGTTACAAGTAAGATTAGGAGAAGATCAAATTCAAGTAATTGAACAAGAGAAATTTTAACAAAAAAAGTTTCTCACTACTAAATCTAATCGTTATTTTTGCAATTGTAAAACTCTACCAACCTTGAAAAACAAAATCAAAGATTACAGTCAGTTAGCAAAACTAAGACTATCTAGTACTGTAGTATTTTCTGCTTTAGTAGGTTATTTACTTGCGGTAGATGAGGTAGATTTTAAGATCCTACTTATGTTGTTGGTTGGTGGATTTATGGTAGTCGCCTCTTCAAATGGTTTTAACCAAGTTTACGAAAGAGACACCGATAAATTAATGGAAAGAACAAAAGAGCGACCAATGCCAGCAGGTAGAATGGCAACTTCCGAAGGTTTGTTGTTTTCTAGTATCCTTGGACTTATAGGAATGGTTATTCTATATTATATAAATGCAAAGTCAGCTATTTTTGGTGCAGCCGCATTAGTACTTTATGCTGCTGTTTATACTCCTTTAAAAACCGTAAGTCCTATTGCCGTATTTGTGGGTGCATTTCCTGGAGCTATCCCTTTTATGTTAGGTTGGGTAGCTGCAACAAATGAATTTGGCATAGAAGCAGGAACTTTATTTGCCATTCAATTTCTTTGGCAATTTCCACATTTTTGGGCTATTGCTTGGTTATTAGACGAAGATTATAAAAAAGCAGGAATTATAATGCTCCCTTCTGGAATAAAAGACAAGAGGAGTGCTTTTCAAGCAATGCTTTACTCTATTTGGTTAATTCCAGTATCAATAATTCCTTTTGTATTTCCTTATATTGGAATAGAAAGTAAATTACTTCTTACACCTATTGGAGCAGTACTCATTCTAGTAATGGGTATTTTCCTATACAAAAAAAGTGCCGTACTCTTAAAAAAATGCGATCAAGCTTCGGCTAAAAAATTAATGCTTGGTAGTTTAATCTATCTCCCAACTATACAAATCATCTATTTACTCGACAAATACCTTTTACAATAAATGAAAACTGCAACAGAAATTCACAAGAAAAAGACGCGTAAACCTCTATTATTTATCTCAATGATAAGCATAGTAATGCTATTTATTGGTTTTACTTCAGGTTATATTGTCCGTATGGCAGAAGGAAATTGGATGGCATTCGATTTACCTGATGCATTTTTTATAAGTACTGCTGTAATTATTCTAAGTAGTGTCGTAATTCAAAAAAGTTTACAAGCTGCTCGTGTAAATGACTTTTCAACGGTGAAACGTTTTTTAGGTATTACCTTTCTTTTAGGGCTAGCTTTTACTATTCTCCAATTTGAAGGATGGTCTCAGATGCGTAATATCGGCGTATTTTTTACGGGAGAAAACAGCAATGCAGCTGGTTCTTTTGTATACGTTATTACTTTAGTACACTTGTTGCATCTTATCGCAGGACTTATTTCTGTTTTAGTAATGTATATAAACTCTAGAAGTAATAAATATACTAACGAAAATGCATTAGGATTAGAGCTTGGTGTAATATTCTGGCACTTTTTAGGAGGGCTTTGGATCTATTTATTCTTATTTTTCTTATTTACTAGGTAAAATTAAGTATTAGCAAACCTACATCATATTTAGAAGTAGTCTAAACAATAATTTGAAGATGGAAAGCAAACAATGCATTTTTCTCTTTTAATGGAAAGACTTATCTTTGGCACGCTTAAAAAGGCATTCGGATTCGAAGCCTCAAAAAATAACTAATATAACACGCACACAAGCAATCACATAGTATGGGAGTAGAATCAACTACAGAAAGCGTTTGGCGCGGAGGTGTAAAACCTTTTAAGGCAAGTTATGGAAAAATGATGATGTGGTTTTTCCTTTTAACGGATGCCTTAACATTTTCAGGTTTTTTAGGAGCTTACGGATTTTCGCGATTTAAATATGCAGAAACTTGGCCTTTAGCAGAAAATGTATTTACACATTTTCCTGGAATTCATGGAGATCAACCACTACTCTACGTCGCCTTAATGACCTTTATACTTATTATGAGTTCGGTTACTATGGTATTAGCAGTACACCATGGAAAAAACATGGATACTAAAAAAGTAGCATGGTGGATGGGTTTCACTGTTTTAGGTGGGATAATTTTCTTAGGTTCCCAAGCTTGGGAATGGATGCACTTTATTCACGGTACTGCAGAAGGTGCTTTACAGTTAGCCGATGGAAGCATTGCTAAAGTAATTGCAGCTGGTACAGAGGTCATGGGGCAAAAGTATAACTTCGATGTTCTTAGATTAGGTACAGAGAAATTCATTACAGATCCTACCACAATAGCTACTTTAAGTACTGGAGCAGAACATGTATATGGTGCTAATATGCTGGTTAACGAATATGGTTTACCACAATTTGCTAACTTCTTCTTCTTTATTACAGGTTTTCACGGATTCCACGTTTTTACAGGAGTATTATTAAACACAATCGTCTTTATAAACGTATTGTTTGGTACTTACGAAAAGAGAGGTCATTACGAAATGGTTGAGAAAGTTGGGTTATACTGGCACTTTGTAGATTTAGTTTGGGTGTTTGTATTTACCTTCTTCTACTTGGTATAATAAGTAACTTAACAAATCTTCAACAAACAAATTAATATACTTTAGATATGTCACACGATAAACACGGCGGAACAAAACAAATTTGGTTGGTTTTTTGGATCCTTTTAGCACTTACTACAGTAGAAGTTGCTTTAGGTATTTACAAGCCTGTTAGCTACGAAATCCTTAAATGGACTTTCATTATTCTTACTTTAGTAAAAGCGTATTATATTGTAGCTTACTTTATGCACGTTAAACACGAAACTAAAGGCTTTACGTGGACTTTGGCTCTGCCAACCTTTATCTTAATACCCTACCTACTTTTTATTTTATTAACAGAAGCAAGTGATTTGATTCTATAATGAAACAAACATCTAAATATACTAAGGGGGTAGTACTATTTTTAATATTAGTACTACCCTCTATTTTGTACCTATATCTTACTTCTGGTAAACATAATTTTGTTTATCTACCTATTATTGCTAGTCAGTCGCAAAACTATATTCCTCTTTTAGATGAAAACAGGCAAGGTATTCCAGAACACCATTTTATTAGTGACTTCCCTTTAACAGAAACACTTTCTTTTAGAGACTTAGACAAGAAAATAAAGTTGGTTTTTTTCTCTAATGCTGATGATACTCTAACCAACCAGTTAATTGGCTATATGTTCGAAACTGAAGTATGGACACATTTAGGAAATTACGAAGACATTTATTTTTTAAATTTTGTAGTAGTAGATTCAGTTAACACTTTTGATGCTTCAATATTCGAACAAAATACAGTACCTAAAGATCAGTGGATTAATATACCTTTACAACAAGACTCGTTAAGAACACTATTAGACCATAACATTTTAGTTGGCGGAATACGTTTAAAAATTTTAGTTGGTGAAGAAGTAAAAGTTGGAGAGACTATTATTTGCGATAGAGAAGGAAGAATTCGATCAGGATTTAACAACAACGACAAAATGATGGATAGCTATAACAGTCTAAGTAAGTTTGAAATAAAACTTCTTAGAGACGATTTGAAAGTTTTATTAGCTGAATATCAAAGAGAATTGAAACATAAAAATGACTAGACTTTTAGCTGTCCTATTTTGCATTGCAGGATTAAGTTCTTGCAGTTCTAAGAAAAATGAAAAGCTTGCTTTTGTTGGACCTCAGCAAATAATAAATGGAGATACATTATTTCATATAGTACCTAAATTTACTTTAATAAACCAAAATAAGGATTCTATTTCGAATTCCGATTTAGCAGGCAAGGTTTATGTAGCTGATTTCTTTTTTACAACATGTCCTTCAATTTGTCCAATAATGACTAATAACTTAGTTAAAGTACAAAGAGCATTTAAAGGAATAGAAAATTTTGCTTTGGTTTCTCATACAGTAAATCCAGATTTCGACCGAGAAGATGTTTTAAAAGAATACGCTGCTAAAATGCATGCAGATACTACTAATTGGCATTTTTTAACAGGAACAAAAGAAGCTATTTACAATACTGCCTTTCATGGCTATTTTGCAAATGCTGGGGAAGATGAGTTAGCTCCAGGTGGATTTCTTCATTCTGAGTATTTCATTTTAGTTGACGGACTTGGAAGAGTGCGTTCTGGTTACGACAAACAAGGGAATGTAAAAGGTGTTTACGATGGCACAAAAGATCAGGATATACTTCAATTGGTAAATGATATTAAACGTTTATTAAAAGAAAACAAAGAAGATGGACAATAAAAAAGCAACTCGTTTAATTTACATTGTTTCTGCAGCTGTTTTAGGATTGGTCGTGTTGTTGTACAACTTACCACAGGCTGAATATATTCCTCAATTTGTAAAATATTTACCTAAGTTACATGCAAGCATCAATGCAACCTGTTTTATTCTTCTCATATTTTCTTTAAGAGCTATAAAACAAAATAAGGTTGACTTACATAAAAAATTAAATCTCACCGCATTTACACTTTCTGCACTATTTATACTATCGTATGTAACTTATCACTCATTTGGTATAGAAACCAAATTCCCAGTAGATAATCCACTTAGACCACTGTACTTTTTCATATTAGTAAGTCATATTATTCTAGCAACCTTGGTCTTGCCATTAATTTTACTATCATTTCATAAGGCAATTATAGGAGATATACACGCTCACAAAAAAATAACCAAATGGAGTATGCCAATATGGATTTATGTAACCTTTACAGGAGTAGTTGTATATTTAATGATCTCACCTTACTATAGTTTATAATGAAGAATAAAGCCCTACTAGTACTCGTTTCATTTATATTTTTTACAAATAATTTATTTGCACAGGGTTGTTCTATGTGTAAGGCTGTCGCAGAAACAAGTGTTGCTGGAGGGAATTCGCAAGGTTCTGGCTTAAATGCAGGAATACTTTATATTATGGTCTTTCCTTATATTCTAATTGGAGTTGGATTTTACTTTTGGCAAAGGCATCGCAAACAATTGCAAAAAGAACAAGAGTCTTAACATCTGTTAACAGACAAATCTACTTCAATAGTAGTATATTTGTAGAAAATTAAACAATACTACATTTATGAAGTTTTTAAGCATCCTGGCTTTTACATTTTCCTTTGCAACACTTCAGGCTCAGCAGATATTGAGCTTGGAGGATTGTATTGATTATGCTTTAAAAAACAATATTTCGTTAAAGCAAAGTGCTTTAACTATAGATCTTAATAAGACGAGTTATTTGCAATCTAAATTGCAATTGCTCCCATCTGTAAATTTAAACAGTTCGTTTAATAAAAATCAAGGACGTTATATAAACCCATTAACAAATGAGTTTATTGAGCAAGTAAGTTCATCAATAAACCTGTCCTATTCAACCAACGTAACGCTCTTTAACGGATTCAAAAATCTAAATCAAATAAAAAAGGCGGCAAATGAGCTACTAAAAAGCAAATACGATTTAGAGTCAGCTAAAAACGAACTTATTAGCACAGTAGCCTTAGGATATCTTCAAATTCTATTTAATGAAGAGCTTTACCAAATTGCAGGAAAGCAACGGGATTTAACAAAAATTCAAGAAACGAGAATTCAAATACTTCTAGATGCTGGTTCTGTGGCACGAGGAGAACTATTAAATATTCAATCTCAAATAGCCTTAGAAGAACAACAACTTATTCAAGCAGAAAATCAGCTTAACATGTCTAAGCTTCAATTGGCTCAATTGCTCGAAATACAAGATTACCAGAACCTAAAACTGGTTGCGGAAAACATAGAAATACCTACCTTCCAAATAACAGAGAATATAGAGTACGATTACAAATTAGCCCTAAGCTTACAAAGCACAGTAAAATCTTCGGAATTAGCTGTGAATACAGCTTTATATGATTATAAAACGGCAAAAGCAAATTATCTACCAACCTTGAGTCTTACGCAAAGAGCAAGTTCTTTGTACTCTGATAATGTTCAAGATATGTTTACATTTAATGAGCAAATAGACAATAACTTACAGTCTGGCTTATTTTTAAACTTGAGTATTCCATTATTTAACAAATGGGCAACAAGAACTTCTGTAGCACAGAGTAAAATTCAAATTGAGAACAGTAGATTAAACTCGCAGCAAGCTAAAAATCAGCTCCGTAAAAACATGGAACAAGCTTATGCAGATCAAATAGCTTCCTACAAAAAACATCAATCAGCACAAAAATCAGTTTTAGCTTATAAAGAATCCTTTGGCTATATAAACAATCGCTATGAATTAGGAATGGTAAATAGTTATGAGTTTAATGAGTCTAAAAATAGACTAATAAAAGCCGAGTCTGATGAGCTACAAGCCAAATACGACTTGATTTTTAAAGTAAAATTATACGAATTCTACACCAGCTTAAAGTTTGAACTATGAAAAAGAAATCAATCATAATTATTAGTTTAGTAATTCTTCTAATAGCTCTTGTGGCTGCAAAGAAAAATGGAATTATTGGCGGTGAGGATTTATTGAGTATCGAAACTGAGAATGTATTCTTAGGAACGATAATAGAAACAGTGCCCGCAAACGGAAAGATACAACCAGAAATGGAAGTGAAAATTTCGCCTGATGTATCTGGTGAAATCACTGAACTGACTATTCAGGAAGGAGACTGGGTAGAAAAAGGAGATTTACTATTGCGGATAAACCCAGAGCTTTATGTTGCTAACCTAGACCGTATGAAAGCCAGTTTAAATAATATGCAGTCTAATTTAGCACAGCAAAAAGCCCAGTTAAAAAATGCTGAACTCAACCATTTTAGAAATGGTAGTTTATTTAAGCAAGGTGCTATTTCAACATTAGAATTTGAGACGACTGAAAACACAAATGAACTTGCACAATTAGCAGTAGAGGCTACACAATTTAACGTAGAAAGCTCTAAAGCATCTTTAAAAGAAGCACAAAACAACTTAGACCGAACTTCTATTTACGCTCCTATATCTGGAACTATTTCTCGACTAAATGTAGAGCAAGGAGAACGTGTGGTAGGTACAGCACAAATGACTGGTACAGAGCTTTTGCGTATTGCAGATCTAAGCTATATGGAAGTTGTAGTAGATGTAAGCGAAAACGACATATTAAGAGTTAAATTAAATGATAATGCCGAAGTTACCGTTGATGCTTATATGAAGGATACCTTTGAAGGAGTTGTAACAGAAATTGCAAATTCTGCTAATTTATTAGGAACTTCTGCCGATCAGGTTACAAATTTTGAAGTGAAAATTAGAATTTTAAAATCTTCTTATAATCATCTTACCGCAGCTCATAAACATCCTTTTAGACCAGGAATGACAGCGTCGGTAGCTATTAAAACTCAAATAAAAGACAACATTAAATTAGTCTCTATTCAGTCTGTTACAACACGAAAAGATAGTAGTTCTGTAGAGATAAATGCTCGCGACAAATACACTAAAAACAGTTCTGAAAAAGAAGCATTTGAATGTGTATTTGTGTATTCTGATGGGCAGGTAAAGTTAGTTGCCGTAGAAACTGGAATTCAAGACGATCAGAATATAGAAATTCTCTCAGGTTTAAAGGAAGGAGACGAAATTGTAAATGCTCCTTATAGTTCTGTTTCGAAAAAATTACGAAATGGAATGAAAGTGAATCAAAGCGAAAAGGTTAAAAAGGAATAAAATGAAAATTCCATCCAGAAACAATCTGGATGGAATTTTATTAGTTTATTGGAGTATTAAATATTCAAATTAAGGAAAACTATTTTTTATAGTTCCTTCATAAGAACTTCGTACAATTTAATCATTTCCTTAATATCCTCCTTATGTACTTTTTCGTCTGGAGTGTGTACATGATCTTCTGGAGCTCCAACAAAGCACCAATCGAAAGGATAAGATGATGACTGCAATCCATTACCGTCTGAACCACCTGCATCTTCAACTTCTAACTGGTATTTAATAGAATTGTTTTTTGCAATATCTATAACCTTACGAACATATGATTTACGAGGAATACCGGAATCTCTCATCGAAATAGCAACACCCATTCCGTGTGGAACTCCTGGAGTAACCCAGGTAATATCAGAAATTAAAGCTTGACGTACATTCCAGTTTTCGTAAATATATTTTCCAATATAGCCAACTGAACCTCCACCCGTTTCTTCCCAACAAGAAAAAGCAATGACTCCATTTTCTAGAGTTTCGGCTACTTTAAGAGAGTTCCAAACACCTAAACGATTATCCATATAGCAATTTTGAATATACGATTCGTCCTCGCGCCAATTGGGCTTAAAAGTTAAATTAGTTCCTCTATCAATATCTCTATCTAACTTATAGGAAATAGCTTTAGTTTCTTCATCTACTACCAATTCTGTTTCAATAAGTCCAATAGAGTCTTCTCCAACCAATTTAATACCAGAAATTAAACGAGGACCGCCAAGCTTAACCAATTCTTTACCGTAACGAACCGTAAATCCGATAGAATCGAGATGAGCAAAAATAGCTGTTCTGGGTTCACCAAATTTCAACAATAAACAATCCTGAAACGCATCGCCATATATTAGTTCTGGTTGTACTTTCCAATTCGATTTGTTTTTTTCCACATAATCGATAATAAAATCTTTTAATGTAGATTCATCTCCTGCTGGAGCATGAATTTCCTGTAATTCTTTTAATAATCTAAAATCCATAAGGGCAATAATATTCAGCAATTAATAATAATCTTGTTATGTACAAACTCAATTAATGAGTTTATTTTGAAGTAAATAATACGAACAATTACTTATTCTTATTCTTCACAGCAACGTGGATAATCTTTTTAGTTTCAAAAAATTCTTCTTCAAAATAGTCGCTTAAATTTACAAGTGTTTTTCTATTTCCCCAAGAAGCTAATTCTGAAGTCAAATCGCCTCCTTTAAGAGCTATAATACCATTGTCAATTTTATGCTTATTGACATTTAAATACTGCTTACGAGTCCATTTCACCAAATCTATCATTGGGGCAACGGCACGGGTAATAATAAAATCGAACGAATCGTCTAGTTGTTCTGCTCGCATATGATGAGCTTCTATATTTTGTACCCCAATAGCAGTTGCAATTTCTTGTACCACTTTAATTTTCTTTCCTATAGAATCGATCAATGTGAAAGAAACTTCAGGGAAAAGTATTGCTAAAGGAATACCTGGAAATCCACCACCACAACCTAAATCCATAATTTTAGCTCCCTTATTAAAGCTTATAAACTTAGCAATAGAGAGAGAATGAAGAATATGACGCTCATATAGACTATCAACATCCTTACGAGAAATAACATTTATTTGTGCATTCCACTCTTCGTAAAGAGGTTTTAGCTGAGCAAATTGTTCTTTCTGTAAATCAGTAAGTTCTGGGAAGTATTTTTCTATCAGTGCTAAATCAGAATTCATTTTCTTGTGGTTTCAATATTTGTACTAATAAGTCTCGTGCTCTAAAAAGTTTCGCTTTTACAGAGCCTAAGGGCATGTTTAACTTTTCTGCTATTTCAGCATAAGACAATTCATCGAGGTAACGCATAATAATGAGTTCCCTATAATGTGGTTTTAGTTGATGAACTAAACTGGAAATATGTATATTTTTTTGTTTCTGAATTAAATTCCTTTCTGGATCTAATCCATTGTCGATAATTTGCATCGTACTACTTTCATCATCTTTTTCATCAATAGAGATCGTTTTTTGATCGTTTTTTCTAAAAAAGTCAATCAAAGTATTCGTAGCAATAGTATTTATCCATGTACTAAAAGCGAAAGAATCGTTGTAAGATTTTAATTTATCAAAAGCTTTACTAAAAGTAGCAATCGATAAATCTTCAACATCTTCCTTACTTTGAAGTTTTAAGGAAAACGTTTTCTCTACTGAAGCCCAATAGAGTGTCATGAGTTCAGAATAAGCTTTCTGATCTCCTTTAATAGCCTTTTTAACAAGGGCTATATCGCGTTCTTTATTGCTTTTTGTTTGGCTCAACAGAAAATTCTATACGTATTAACTAAACTTGGTAAATAATATACATCTGCAAAAATACTATTAATCGATAAACTGCTCTATAAATATCGGGAATAGATGTGCAAACAAGACAATTCAATTATATTTGCTCAAAATTTGTGTAGATGAAATTCACTTTAGAAAAAACAGACCCTTTATCGCAAGCGCGTGCAGGAGTTATAGTAACAGATCACGGTATTATAGAAACACCCATTTTTATGCCCGTAGGTACTGCAGGTACTGTAAAAGGTGTACATCAGCATGAAATAGAAAATGATATTAAAGCCCATATTATTTTAGGAAATACCTATCATTTGTATTTACGTCCTAAAATGGAAGTGCTTGAGGCTGCTGGCGGTTTACATAAATTTATGAACTGGGAAAAGCCAATTCTTACCGATAGTGGTGGATTTCAGGTTTACTCCCTTTCGGGAAGAAGAAAAATTACGGAAGAAGGTGTACGTTTTAAATCGCATATCGATGGTTCTTACCACTTTTTTAGTCCCGAATATGCAATGGATGTACAACGTATTATTGGAGGGGATATAATTATGGCTTTCGATGAGTGTACTCCTTATCCTTGTGACTATCACTATGCGAAGCGTTCTATGAAAATGACGCATAGATGGTTGAAAAGATGTTGTGATCACTTTGACAGTACTCCAGACAAATACGGATTTAAGCAAACGCTCTTCCCTATTGTACAAGGTTCTACTTATACAGATCTTAGAAAAGAATCTGCCGAAGCAATCGCCTCTTTCGATAGAGAAGGAAATGCAATAGGTGGTTTATCTGTTGGAGAACCTGCAGATGAAATGTATGCAATGACAGAAATTGTTACGGCTGTGCTTCCAAAAGACAAACCTCGTTATTTAATGGGTGTTGGAACTCCTGCAAATATTCTTGAAAATATTGCCTTAGGAATTGATATGTTCGATTGTGTAATG
>DKGK01000020.1:0-7720 GCA_002453265.1 Flavobacteriales bacterium UBA6772
AAACGCTGTTGAAAAAGGTTTAGTTTACGCCTATAGAGATCGTAAAGTTAACAAAAGAAACTTTCGTGCTCTATGGATACAACGTATTAATGCTGGTTCGCGCCAGTACGGTATGTCTTACTCTCAATTTATGGGAGCGGTTCACAAAAACAATATCGAACTTAACCGTAAGGTTTTGGCCGATTTGGCAATGAACCACCCAGAAGCTTTTAAAGCTGTAGTAGATAAAGTAAAAAAGTAAATTGCATAACATTCCTAAATATGTTAAAAGGAACCTTCGGGTTCCTTTTTTTGTGTGCTTAACATTAATTAACGCTTTCTTTTGAAATCTCTAAAAATTATAATAACTTACATTCTTTAAAAAAAAATCCCAAAGCTAAACACGATTCAAATGAAAAAATTTATTCTTTTTTTAGTGCTTATTGGAACTGCATTTACAGGAACTGAGAGTAAAGCACAGTACAATGTTATAAAGATAAACCCACTTAGTGCTGGTTTACATACGGCTTCCATTGCTTGGGAACATACAATAAATTGGAATACTAGTATTCAAATTGGGGCTTCATATACTCCAGCTCTAGAAATAGTCTCTAGTATATTCGATGGAGACACCTTGGAGCTTTCTGGTAATTCAAATACATTTGAATTCAGAAAATACGCTAAGCGTAATGCACCTAAAGGTTTTTATTGGGGTCCTTATTTAAGACGTCAAAGTATAACATTAAAAGATGATAACTTATCTAGTTCATTATCGGTTTCAAGCCTTGGTCTTATGATAGGTGGTCATTTTCTTATAAGCGGTACTGTATCGTTAGATATGTATTTAGGTTTAGGACTTGGTTCTTATTCAATTAGTACTGGAGACACGTTTAGCGATGTTTCAGATATAATTGGAACTGGAAGTGTATCAACTGCTGCTGCTAGATATGGATTTACAATAGGAATTGCAATACCTACTAAATTACCGAGAATAGGTACCTACTTTTAGCACATAGCAAAAATAAGTATTATAGATTTAGCAAAAAAAAAGGCAACCAATTTGGTTGCCTTTTTTTTGTGATAAACATTTTATTTTCCAATTCTCTCAAGCCCATCTATTGCAGGTCTGTAAGCAGGGTCAAGCATTAATGCGGTTCTATAATCAGATTCTGCATTCACAAAATCACCTAAAAGCTCATGCGTATAAGCTCTTCCAAAATAGGCTTCCAAATACATATCGTCTATGTTTAGCGCTTTTGTAAAGACCTCTAAGGCATTGGTGTTTTTGCCCATAAAAACATGTAAAACGGCTATATTATGCATAGATGTTTTGTGTTCTGGATTAATTTCTAAAGCTCTTTTGTACGCCAATATTCCATCGTTATACGCACCAATGTTTTGGTAAAACATACCTACTTTATAGTGAATATCGTACCTGTTTGGCTGTAGTCTTAAAGCAGAATTAAAGTAATCTAAAGCCAATAAATCTTCTTTTGCAGAGTACAAAACACCCATTAAATCGTAGGCCTTAAAAAACTCTTGATTCTGATTTATGGAAGCTTGAATATACTTAATTGCTTTTACCGTATCTGCTTCCATTAAAGCATAATTTCCAGACAAATATAGAGCATCAGCATTTTTAGCATCAAAGTCTAAAACTTCGTTTATTTTAGCTTGTCCTTTTTTAAGCTCACCTACGGCTAAATAGATTTCTGCTAAACTCAGTCTGCAATCAATATTTCGGCTATCTAAACGTGCGCATTCTTCCCAGGAGTTTTTTGCAAAACGACTGTTTTTCATTGCGTAATGTAAAGTACCTAACTGCTGCCAATATAAAGCGTTGGTAGAGTCTAGTTTTACAGCTCGCAATAAATCGTTAGCACCAGGATTTAGTGACTTGCTTTTTAAATAAAGTTCGCCCCTCTCAAAGTACAAAGCAGCATTTAAGCTATCGGTACTTATTCGTGAAGAAAGAGAATCAATCCTTAACAGCACAGAGTTGGTCGTGTTTGTTTCAAAAGAATTTTCAGCAGAAGTAGTCGTAGATTCTTGCCCACAAGAAAACAACAATGCACAAAGGCTTAATAATAATGTGTTCTTCATTTTTATAAACTAAAAAAAATCTCTAGGTTTCCCTAGAGATTTCTGTTATGCATTTTGAATATTGTCAACTATTTTAGCTTCCAGTTCGTCCGCTAATTCTTGATTGTCGAGAAGTAGTTTTTTTACAGCATCTCTACCTTGTCCTAACTTAGTTTCACCATAGCTAAACCATGAACCACTCTTTTTAACAACACCGTACTCAACACCCAAATCTACAATTTCACCTACTTTAGAAACTCCTAAACCATACATAATATCGAATTCAGCTTTACGGAATGGTGGTGCAACTTTGTTCTTAACTACTTTTACACGAGTTCGGTTACCCATAACAGTATCGCCATCTTTTAACTGCGTACTTCTTCGTATATCTAAACGTACCGAAGCGTAAAATTTAAGTGCATTACCACCCGTAGTTGTTTCAGGATTCCCAAACATAACCCCAATTTTTTCACGCAATTGGTTAATGAAAATACAAGTGCAACCTGTTTTTGAAATCGATGCCGTCAGTTTTCTTAAAGCTTGAGACATTAAACGAGCGTGTAAACCCATTTTAGAATCACCCATTTCTCCTTCAATCTCACTTTTTGGAGTTAAGGCAGCTACAGAATCAATTACAATAATATCGATTGCTCCAGAGCGAATTAAATTATCTGTAATCTCTAACGCTTGCTCACCAGAATCGGGCTGTGCTATAATTAACTCGTCTATATTCACACCTAAATTCTCAGCATAAAAACGATCGAATGCGTGTTCTGCATCTATAAATGCAGCAATACCCCCAGCTTTTTGAGCTTCTGCAATAGCATGAATTGCTAAGGTTGTTTTTCCTGAAGATTCTGGACCGTAAATTTCAACCACTCTTCCTCTAGGGTAACCGCCAATTCCTAAGGCTAAGTCTAAGCCTAAAGATCCTGTAGGAATGCAAGCAATATCTACTGCCGGAACATCGCCCATTTTCATTACTGCTCCTTTACCGTATGTTTTCTCCAACTTATCCATTGTAAGTTGTAATGCTTTTAATTTTGCGTCTCTTTCCTTATCCATGATGTTTTAATTTTATGTGACAAATTAACTTTATACTAGTGACAATTAATGACACTAACTATAAGATTCTAGTATTTGGTTTGTATGATCTTTGGTTTTAACTTTCAAGAATATTTTTTCTATTATTCCTTTTTCATCTATTACAAAAGTTGTTCTGTGTACGCCGTCGTATTCTTTCCCCATAAATTTCTTAAGACCCCAAACATTGTAAGCTTCTAATACCGTTCTATCTTCATCTGCTAAAAGAGTAAAAGGTAACTTATACTTTTCAATAAACTTTAAATGTCTTTTTGCAGGATCGGGACTCACCCCAATAATTTCGAAACCTTTTTCTTTTAGTAGTGCGTAATTTTCTCCTAAATTACAAGATTCTGCCGTGCAGCCAGGGGTCATATCTTTAGGGTAAAAATAAAGAATTACTTTTTTACCTTTATAATCTGTTAATGAAACTGGATTTCCATGTTCATTTAATGCTCTAAAATCGGGTGCTTTATCTCCTATTTGTAATCGTGTCATAATAGATAGCTTCTTTTACTCAAAAATAAATAAAAAGCCTCGTTTGAGCGAGTCAAACGAGGCTTTTTATTAACAAATTAATACACTTAATTAGCTATAAACACAAAAGAATCTAGTGCCTTTGTTTTAATCATACTTGCTGATTTAGCATAATCTAAAACAAACTGCAATGCTTTTGCAGATGGTTTTTGTTTATTGTTTAAAATTTGGTTTTTACTGGAATCTTTAGATGCTCCACTAAAGTCGTAGCGAGTAGTTGTTTTTGCCATAGATAATGTTTTCATTTTAGCTATAACGACTACAATTTTCATTTATTGTACAGCCAAATTTACTTGATGCTTTTCTTTAAGTTTTCTCAAATTCATGAGTGCGTAACGCATTCTCCCCAAAGCTGTATTTATACTGATGTCACATTCTTCGGCTATTTCTTTAAAAGTCATTTCTGCGTAAAATCGCATTTCTAATACTTCTCGTTGTTCATCAGACAATAAACTAATTAAAGTTTTTAAATCTTTTACAATTTGATCATTCACCATCTCATCTTCAGTACAGTCTTCGGTTCCGCCAATAACATCAAAAATATTAAATTCATCTGTTGGCCTTACCATTCTAACTCTAGCGTTTTTTCTAAAATGATCGATGACCATATTATGAGAAATACGCATTACCCAGGCAATAAACTTACCTTCTTCGTTATAACGACCTTCGTTAAGTTTATTAATGACTTTAATAAATACATCTTGGAAAATATCGTTCGCCAAATCGACATCCTTAACTTTAGAAAGGATATAACCAAAGACTTTGTCTTTGTGACGGATAATTAAACGTTCGATTGAAAGGGAGTCGCCAGATAAAAAAGCACTCACCAATTGTTGGTCTGAAATTTTTTGCACACACATAAGCTACCATTTAGGTTAAACAACATTTAAAATGTAATAGGTAGAAATGCTTCTATAGGCAAAATTGTTTTTGTGAGTATTAATTTCATGCTAATATAGAATATTTTTCAACAATCGTACCAAAAGTACAAACGATAGCGTGTTAAAATTCCTTAATTTTGCGTTTCTGCAAAATACTGAAAACATTTATGAAAGATTTCGACCAGTTAGACTCCAAAGAACATATCCTTATAAAAGGGGCTAGACTACACAATTTAAAAAATATTGATGTGGCTATTCCACGTAATAAATTTGTGGTTATTACAGGGCTTTCTGGTTCAGGGAAATCGACCTTGGCATTCGATACACTATATGCTGAAGGACAAAGACGCTACGTAGAAAGCTTATCGTCTTACGCTCGTCAGTTTTTAGGTAGACTTAATAAACCAGAAGTAGACAGCATAAAAGGTATTTCTCCTGCAATTGCTATAGAACAAAAGGTGAATTCTAAAAACCCTCGTTCTACCGTTGGTACAAGTACTGAGATTTACGATTATATAAAATTACTTTTTGCTAGAATAGGAAAGACTATTTCTCCCGTTTCGGGGAAAGAAGTAAAAAAACACAGTGTACAAAACGTTGTAGATTTTATACTTTGTAAAGAAGAAGGAACTAAGTTTTATGTACTTGCTCCTGCTCATTTAGGAGACAGAGACTATAAATTATATCTAGACATGTTACTTCAACAAGGGTATCATCGTATAATACACAAAGGAATTGTTTTAAGAATTGAAGACCTTTTAGAAAAAAAGACCAAACTTAAAGAACCTTATTACCTACTTATAGATCGCCTAAGTTTAAAGAAAGAAGATGGTTTTATAGAACGATTAGCCGATTCCATTCAAACCGGGTTTCACGAAGGAAAAGGCGATTGTATAATTGAATTTATAGATACAGAAGAAAAAACAACTTTCAGCAATCGTTTTGAAGCTGATGGAATAATTTTCGAAGAACCAAGTATACACTTATTTACCTTTAATAACCCTTTTGGAGCTTGTAAAACCTGCGAAGGAAACGGTGCTGTAGTCGGAATAGACGAGGAATTAGTAATTCCAAATACAGGATTATCTATTTTCGAAGATGCTTTAGCTTGTTGGAGAGGAGATACACTTTGCAAATACAAAGACGACTTAGTTTTAAATGCCGAAAAGTGGGACATTCCAATTCACAAACCTTACTTTGAACTTTCTAAGGAACAGAAAGGTTTTATTTGGAATGGAAGTAAGGAGTTTAAATTTAAAGGGATACACAAGTTTTTTGAGGGCTTAGAAAAGAAAAATTATAAAATTCAAAACCGTGTTTTACTTTCTCGTTATAGAGGAAAAACACTTTGCCATACTTGCGATGGGAAAAGATTACGTGCCGAAGCAAATTATGTAAAAGTAGGTTCATATTCTATTTTAGAAATTGTAGATATGCCAATTGACGAATTGTCGGAGGTATTTAATACGATAAAATTGAACAAAACCGATCAGGAAATAGCGGGTAGATTATTAATTGAAATTCAAAATCGAATTCAATTTTTAATGGATGTTGGCTTGAGTTATCTAAGTGTAAATAGAAGGTCTGCTACATTATCTGGTGGCGAATCTCAGCGAATTAATCTTGCAACTTCACTCGGAAGTAGTCTTGTAGGCTCTATGTATATTTTAGATGAACCTAGTATAGGGTTACATTCTAGAGACACACAAAGACTCATAAAGATTTTAAAATCGCTTAGAGATGTTGGGAATACCGTAATTGTCGTAGAACACGATGAGGACATTATGAAAGCTGCAGATTTGGTTATTGATATTGGCCCTAAAGCTGGAATGCATGGGGGAGAACTAATGTTCCACGGAACACATAGCCAGCTAAAAGTCGAAAAAGAAAGTCTAACAGCGCAGTATTTAAACGGCGATTTAAAAATTGAAATTCCTAAAAAACGTAATTGGACAGATTCGCTAACGATTAATGGAGCCAGACAACACAACCTTAAAAACATAACTGTAGAGATTCCTCTAAACGTACTTACCGTCGTAAGTGGAATTAGTGGTTCTGGAAAGAGTACTTTAATAAAGAGTATTTTTTATCCGGCTTTAGTAAAAGTTTTAGGTGGTTACGGACCAAAAGCTGGGCAATTTGACAGCCTTACAGGTTCGGTGAAAAATATTTCAGGAGTAGAATTTGTCGATCAAAATCCTATTGGTAAATCGTCTCGTTCTAACCCAGTTACGTATATAAAAGCATTCGACGAGATTCGAAATTTATATGCCGCACAAAAACTATCTACTAGTAGAGGTTATAAAGCAAAGCATTTTTCGTTTAACACTAATGGCGGTAGATGCGAGCATTGTTCTGGTGAAGGTGAGGTTACTATAGAAATGCAGTTTATGGCCGATGTTTATCTAGAATGTGAACATTGTAAAGGAAATCGTTTTAAAGACGAAGTTCTAGAAGTTCGATTTAATAAAAAGAACATTTCGGATATACTTGGCTCAACAATAGACGAAGCAATTGCCTTTTTTACAGCGAATGACCAAGCAAAAATTACTAGGAAACTTCAACCCTTACAAGATGTAGGTTTGGGCTACATCCATTTAGGACAGTCTTCCTCGACCTTATCTGGTGGTGAAGCACAAAGGGTGAAACTTGCTTCTTTCTTAGGGAAAGGAAAAGGTAGTGGACATCAATTCTTTATCTTCGATGAACCTACAACAGGATTACACTTTCACGATATTAAAAAGCTCTTAGAGTCGTTTAATGCTCTAATAGAAAATGGGCATACAATTTTGGTTATCGAGCATAATCCGGATATTATTAAATGTGCCGATTGGCTTATTGACCTAGGTAAAGAAGGTGGGAAAAATGGTGGAGAGTTAATTTTTACTGGACTTCCAGAAGATATTATTAATTGTAAAGAGAGCTCTACTGGGGAGTTTTTGAAGGAGAAATTTGCTAATTAGTTTACATGCTTATCCGCTACGATGCACGACAATAAATAGTTTTGGTTTCTTTTTTTCTTAATTTAAATAGAGGAGGTTGGGAATAAAATAAAATAAAAATAGGGAGTAGGTAATGACTTTTTGGCTCAATTACTATTTTAACTTTTTTTTAATCTCAAAAGTATTTAAAAACCTAATCATTGTAGTTCTTTTCCT
>DKGK01000020.1:8108-16733 GCA_002453265.1 Flavobacteriales bacterium UBA6772
TTAAAATGGCTACCAAAATGAACTTACTAGCCTTCCTTCGGTCGGGAAGCTCAAACAACATTTTGCTAGCCTAATTTTATATACTTATTTCACTAAAAGAAAGGAGGGCGGTGTAAAGGAAAATAGTGGGCAGGAATTGGCGAGTAGTTTTCCAACTCAGGTCAAGTTTCCCTTTTGTATCCTTCCAGAAAATCTCAGGAAGATAATTTTTTGTTTGTCAGGCTGAGACACTCGAAGTCCCACTCAGCAAAAGTAAATTCATGAATACGCTAATCAAAAGTATATCCTTTTGCCTCAAATTATAATAATTTTCAAATCTTTACTATCTTTCGAGAAACCGTAAGGTTACAATTAGTATTTGCTAGAATTTTTTTTAAGATAATCATTTCTAGAAGCTTATTAAATAATTGACTATTAGTACTTAGATTTTTTTTACTGTTTAAGTAACCAAGTAGATTTCCCCGAACTATTTAATTTATTTAAATGAAGTAGTGCTTGTTCTTTATTTCCGAAAGAGTGGAAAGCTACACGGAATAATCCTGTAGCATTTTGTCCGATAACTGAAGCTTTAAATCCTTCTGTTTTTAAGGTGGAAACTAATTGTTCTGCATTTACTTTAGAAGAAAAGGAACCGGCTACTAAGTGAAATTGAATCGTGTTTACAATAGGTGCAATTACTTTAGGAGTACTTATTACATTCTCAGAAGTTTCGATTTTAGTTTCTGGACTTGCTTCAATAGAAGTAAGTATAAGTGTTTCTTTTACTTCAACTATTCGAGGCGTGTAAACTGCAGCTGGTTTAAGTTTAAATGGATTTAAGTAGGCATAGTTGGCGTAAGCATCACTTACAGATTCTTGTTGAAAAGAAACATATGTGCTCAGTCCTATAAGAGGAAGTAGTACTGCTGCAACTTTCCAATTGAAAGATGTCTTTTTGGAGTTGTTACTTTTAGCCCTTTTAGCGACTTGTTTTGGCAGACTTACAACTTTAGATTTTCTTGAAATTGCTGGAGATTGAATTACATCTAAACCAAAAGCATCTAATAAGTAGTTTACTGTATTGTCTGGCTCAAAAGAAATAAGCCCATTTAAATCGCGAGATAAAACACCAACCTTAGCTATTTTAGCTCGGCTTTTATGTTCTAAGTCGTTTTGAAGACCTTTTACAAATTGTTCTATTTTTACTTGTGCCGTAGCAAAAGAAATTCCTTCGCAATCTGAAATATAATTAGCTAATAGTCCATCGTTGTTTTGCAATTGCACATTAAAACTTAGACTCTTACTTGGCGGACGAAGGGTATGACTTACCGGATGTATTTGTGCCGATTTATAATTGCTTATAAATCCACCTAAAGCAGGTACTATAACACAATCGTGGCGGTATAATAAATCGCTTATGTAAGTTTCTATGTTCATAAATGCTAATTTAGGAATTCTTATGACTAAGAAAAGAATTTTTTATCGATTTTTTCTAAATCTTCTGGACTATCTACTGCAATACATTCAGATTGGGTTATTGCTGTTTTAATCGTATAGCTATTTTCTAACCAACGCAACTGTTCTAAACCTTCAGATCTTTCTAAATCGCCCATGGGCAATTTTGAAATAGTTTGTAAGGTTTGGTTTCTATAAGCGTAAATACCAATGTGTTGAAAGTAGAATGATTTGTTTAACCACTCTTTTTTATCAATTCCTCTTAGGTGGGGTATAGCTTCTCTAGAAAAGTATAAGGCTTGTTTGTTTTGTCCTAAAACTACCTTAGGAGTATTGATATTAAAGAGCGTTTCCGAATTGTTAATAGGTTTTATTAAGGTCGCTATTTCTGTGCTATCGTCAAAGAAGCAGTCAGCGAGAATATTAATGTCAGTAGGATCAATAAATGGTTCATCTCCCTGAATATTAATAATAACAATATCGGCTGCTAGGTTTAGTTTTTTAGCTCCTTCTGCAATTCTATCTGTGCCACTTTCGTGCTTGCTAGATGTCATTACAACTTCTCCACCAAATTCTAATACATGCTTAAAAATTCGCTCATCATCAGTAGCAACTACTACACGATTTAGCTTTGCTTTTAAGCATTGTTCATAAACCCGATGTATCATCGATTTTCCGTGAATATCTACCAAGGGTTTACCCGGAAAACGACTCGACTGATAGCGTGCTGGTATAATGCCTATAAATTCCATTTAGAATTTTATTCTATAAAGTAATGAGTATGTTCTTGGAGCACCCAAAGAAGCCGGACGCATTAAATATTCGGTATTAAAAACATTGTCGATATTAGCAGCAAGAGAGCTCTTTTCT
This sequence comes from Flavobacteriales bacterium UBA6772, assembly GCA_002453265.1. GTDB lineage: Bacteria > Bacteroidota > Bacteroidia > Flavobacteriales > UBA7430 > UBA6772. The sequence goes on from DKGK01000020.1 coordinate 10,413, forward strand.
GTTATATCGTATCCAACTCTAACATCGGCTAATAAAGTGTTACCATCGTAACGCTCTCTAGAATCTTTAATTCCCAAAGGTTGCAAAAGCTCTAATATTTGGCTCTCGAAAATGGCATCTACGTTTTTCATTTCGCTGTTAAAACGTATCGATGTACCAAATTGAATTCTATTTTTGGAAACGTTAATATCCATTTTTGCCAAATGCTCGTATCTATATTTTAGTATCCCAGATTGGTCAGAACTTGTAACATTGTAATCTAAAGGTGCATCATTATTGTCGTAACCATATACTTGGTATTTATCGTCAATTTCTGGTATTGTATAGGTATAACTACCTAAAACCATAATATCGAAACCGTGAATAGCTCCTTCTCCAGCAAGAGAAAGTTCCAGACCTTTTATACGTGAAGTTCCAATATTTATAGATTTAAAACCTAAGCCGAGGAAGTTTTCTGGTGGACCCCATGCTCCAAAGCTAAATTCCATCATTTCGTCGTATTCCATAATAAAGGCAGCTAGATCTACATAACCTTTCCAATCTCCAATTTTCACACCTTGTTTTATACCTAACTCGGCACTCCAACCACTTTCAGGTTTGAGCTCTTTGTTAGGATATATATACATTGGACCTGTTTTAAAGGTTACAAACTTCTCCATTATACTCGGAAATCGTAATCCTTGTCCAAAAGAAGCTCTTAAAAAAGTTGCTTTTGCGAGGTGGTAGTTTATTCCAGATCTAAAAATTGGCTTTGTTAAAGTTTCTTTATCAGCACTAAAATGTTCTAATCTACCACCCAAAGAAAGGTTAATTCTTTTGTGTTTTAAATCTAACTGACTGTAAAGAGAATGGTTGTTGCTATGGTGTTTACCATATATTTCACCATCTTGTCCTGCACTGTGCCTAAAGGTATAACCGGAGGTTAAGGTCATAAATTCTTTTAATTGTTTTTGCAATTGGTAGTCTGCAAAATAAACCTCGGAGTATCGTTGAGCTTCAGTATTGTTATATTGAGCAGAATCACTATAATCTGGGAAAATATTAACTCTAAAGTAGCGAGAGTTTAAAGTCTGTTTTATACCTGTTTCTGGGTTGTTGTATGTTATAAAAGGATCTACACTTATGTATAAGTTATCTTTATATCCAGGGTCATTATCTAAGGCAATATAGGCTAGTGTATCGTGTTGCCACATAATAGCATCACCTATTTCACTCCGCATAATATTCGCTTTTACACCGTAACTCAATCCTTCAGCTTGTTTGGAATAATTAGTAAAAGCCATGTTTATACGAGCTCTTTTACTTGTTACTTTTTGCTGATACCCACCATCGTAAAACAGGTTTGTGCCCAAAACAAAGTCTTTATTGTCTTTTTTATGAGAATGTAAATACGAAATATTGTTGGCAGATGTGTAACCGTCTTTATACCAATATAGGCTTTCTCTGCGAGGTTTTCCGTAGGCTGTATGTGTAATGCTCAACTTATTTACAGGTTCGTTGGTCGGGTATGCGGTACGAATATTAATAGTTCCGTTTAAAGCCGAAGAACCAAATAATACAGAAGAGGCTCCTTTAATAACTTCAATTTGAGAGATGTTTTCCATGGGGATTAATTGCCATTCTGCAGCCCCTTGGTCACCGCTCATCAATGGCATTCCATCTACCATTACCATAACTCTCGATCCTGCTCCGTAGCTCCAACCACTTCCACTTCTAATGTTTGCTTGTCCATCTACAATGTGAACCGAAGGTGCTTGGTTTAGAGTTTTGTCTAATGAGGTCGCCGCTTTATTTTCTATTAATTCAGGTTTTATTACATCCATAGAAACAGTAACCTCTTCTATCCGTTGTTCGAACTTACCTGCTGAGATAACTACAGTTCCCAAAATTTCAGACAATTCTTTCAAACTGATGTTTACGGAGGTGGATCCTGCTTTCTCAGCACAAATATTCTGTAAGAAATCTACGAATCCAATGTATTGAAATAATAAATCGTGACAACCTAAAGGAAGTTCAATACTATAATTCCCATCAACATCGCTTATAGCTCCAAGTCCAGTTATATTTTTCACTGTAATATTTACGCCTATAAGTTCTTCAGAATTCTGATCTGTAACATTTCCGTTAACAGTTTGTTGTGCCCATGCATTGCAAATGCTGGCAATAAATGCGAGTAATAAGGTGGTTTTTTTCATTCTAGGGGGATTAGAATTTTGATGTTAATTTGAGTGAAAATGTACGTGGAGCACCTATAGATCCTGGACGTATTTGGTATTCTCTATTACTAGCATTTTCTACTAGACACTGTATTGTAAAATACTTAGCAAAATTATAAGAGATTCTGACATCTGCTAATAAATCACCATCTTTTAGGTTGTTTCTCGATTTCTTTATGCCCATATCGTAAATATTAGCATCAGCTAGGGTAAAAACATCTAGTACTTCAGCATTAAAAGCACCACTTTCAAAAAGCTTGTCTATATTTTCCATAAAAGAATTATAGTGTAAATGCGTTCCAATTGTCCAATTTCCTCGGCTTATACCTAAGTCTAATTTTGCCATGTGTCGGTAGCGGTATTTTAAGATTTCGCTTTCTGGATTAGAAGAGGTGGAATTATACGATAACTGACTTTCTGGTTCGGCAATTTGTTCTAATATAGGAATCATTGCTTGATCTATTAAACCTTCATCTATAAAGTTTTGAATTAAAGCATCTAATCTGTCGTTGTAAGAGCCATAAACCTCATCTGGATTTATTGATTTTGGTATCATATAAGTATAACTCAACCTTATGTAAAGATCCCATTTACCAATTTCCCCTTCTGAAAGTATCGATAAATCGAGTCCCGTAATTTTTGTTTGTCCTACATTTATAGGCTTAAATCCTACTCCTAAAGGGTTTAATTTAGTAGAATCGCCCCAAAGTCCGTAGCTATATTCTACCATATCGTTATACTCCATTTGGAAAGCTGCAATATCTAAATAGGTTTTAAAAGAGTCGTTGAGTACCCATTTGTGTTTATAGCCAATTTCTGCGGTATAACCAGTTTCTGCTTTTAGTTCTGGGTTAGAGTAAATAGAAATTTGTCCGGCATCTTTAAATAAAAACAGCTCGTACATACTAGGATATCTATAGCCTTGTCCGATAGACGCTCTGAAGAAATTACGTTCATTTAATTGGTAGTTTATACCTCCTCTAAAAATAGGTCTTCCCTCGTTTTTTCCTCGCAAATTATAATGTTCGTATCTTGCACCAGCACTAAATAATAATGGGCCTTGTGTGTGGTCATATTGCGAGAACAAAGCGTAGTTAATTCCTGTTTTGTCATTGTCGAAAAAATCAGATAATCCTACAAAATAATTCATATTCGCACCCGAAGTCCAGGTGCCGTTTAAGTAAAATTTCTGAAACAAGTACTCAGAGTATAAAGCTGTATAATTATTTAGTTTTTGGGTTCCATCAGGATTGAAATTAGTTTGCAGCACGCTACCTAGTAAGTTGTGTTTGGTATTGTTTCTGGAATTTAAATATGAGACTTTAGGTGCTAGGCTTAATTGTGCACTTTTAAAAACAGAGAATTTCTCTTTGCTAAACGATGTGTAGCCCAAAGAGTCGCTAAGGTATATAAAGCCATCTGCTTCATTAAAACGCAAATAGGAGGTATTTATTCCATATTCTAGCCCTTTTATGCGTTTAGACTTAATCTTAGTGTTTAGAAATAAGCGTACTCTGTCGTTTCCTAAATGATGAACCCTTGGAATGGTATCAGTTTCAGTTTTAAGTGTGTCGAGTATTCCTTGAAAACCATCGCTTTCGTGTATTTGAAGTCCAAAGCTTAAATCAATATTGTCGACTTTAAATGAATGATTAAAGTTGTATCCTGTTTCTCGAGGATTAACTTTTGTGGGAGCCCACCAATTTAAAGAGGCTCTTTTTGCCTTATCGTATATAGTGTGATAAACAGAAAAGTTAATTTGTGGTTTAGTCCCTACTTTTTTACTCGTAATATTAATAACACCATTTAAAGCCGAAGAGCCAAAAAGTACAGAAGAAGCTCCTTTAATAATTTCAATATTTTCTATGTTCTCGGCAGGGATTAATTCCCATTGTACCGCACCCGTTGTAGCGTTTGTAATAGGTAAGCCATCTAGTAAAACCAATACTCTCGAACCTGCACCATAGCTCCATCCGCTGCCTCCTCTAATATTTATTTGCCCATCTATAATATGTACTCCAGGTGCTTGAGCTATACTTCGTTCTATATTATAATTGTTTTGGTTGTGAATGGTTTTACCTTTAATAAGGTCTAAAGAAACACTTATATCTTCTAGTCTTTGCTCAAATTTACCTGCACTCAAAACAACTGTTTCTAGTTGATCGTATTTAGTTTTAAGTTTGATGTTTAGCTGTATTGGTTTATTTTTGATTAGAGAAATAACCTTTACAAATGGCTTAAATGATAAATGTTGAAAAGCCAATTTATGAGAACCTTCGGATAAATTAAATTCAAAAAAACCATCTATATCGCTAAAGGTTCCATCAGAATTCCCATAAAAAATATGTACATTTGAAATCGGTTCTAAGGAGCCTTCTCGGCTAATAGTACCAGAAACTTTCACTTGAGCTTCGGCAAAAAAGCTCGAAACTAATGCAATAATAAAAATACGAAAGTATAATCTTGACATAATTTGAATCTTAATCTTCAAAAATAGGTTTTTATTAAATGAATTCAGACAAAATATATCAAATAGCTTTAACCTTAGTCCCAAAGGTAGGTGATGTTGCTGCAAAAAAGCTCATTGCTTATTGTGGTGGGGCTGAAGCTGTTTTTAAAGAGTCCAGAAAATCCTTGCTACTCATCCCAGGTATAGGTTCTACAATCGCCAACTCTATCGTTTCTCAAGACCTTCTTTCTGCGGCAGAGTTCGAGTTGAAGTTTATGGATCAAAACAATATTAAACCTATTTACTTTTTAGACGATGCGTATTCGTTTAGACTCAAACAATGTGGCGATGCTCCGATAATGCTTTATTCCAAAGGACTCGTAAACTTAAATCCCAAAAAAATAGTAAGTGTGGTTGGTACGCGTCGAGCTTCGGAGTATGGCAAACATACAACCGAGAAGATTATTGAGGGTTTGAGTAAGTTAAACGATATTGTTGTTGTGAGCGGTTTAGCTTATGGGGTTGATATTGCTGCGCATAAGGCTTGTTTAAAATATAACGTTCCAACTTTGGCGGTTTTGGCTCACGGATTAGATCGGGTTTATCCTCAAATGCATAGTCAAGTAGCTAGAGATATGCAGGGCAATGGAGGTGTTTTGTCCGATTTTATGAGTGGAACAAAACCCGATAGAGAGAATTTCCCGAAACGAAATAGAATTATTGCTGGACTCTCAGACGCTACAATAGTAGTAGAAGCTCGTAAAAAAGGTGGTGCATTAATAACCGCAGATATTGCGAATTCGTATAGTAGAGATGTTTTTGCTGTTCCGGGTAGGGTCGGTGATGAGAATTCAGAGGGATGTAACAATTTAATCAGAAGAAATCAAGCTGCTTTAATTCAGTCTGCCGATGATATTTGTTATTTAATGGGATGGGATAAAGAGTCTGAAAAAAATACGAGTCAACAAGTCTCTTTGTTTATTGACTTAAACAAAGATGAGCAAGAAATTCTTGGGATTTTATCGAGTAAGGAAAAATTAACCATAGATTTGATTGGTTTTCAAGCAAAACTAAGCATACCAAAAATTATGCAAATACTCTTACAACTAGAGCTTAAGGGCTTAATAAGAGCATTGCCAGGAAATCAGTATGCAAAGTCTTAGAAAATCCGATTTTTGATGGTCATAATAGAAAAAAGTTTTACGTTTGCAGCGTATTTTAATAATTAAACATCACAGAGATGGAGGCAAAAATTAACGCTTTTATAGAAAGTGTACGAGTAAGAAATGGCAATGAGCCAGAATTCATTCAAGCAGTTACTGAGGTAGCTGAAGCAGTGATTCCATTTATTGAGAACAATCCTAAGTACAATAATGCAATGTTGTTGGAACGTATGGTAGAACCAGAGCGCGTAATTATGTTTCGCGTTCCTTGGTTAAACGATAAAGGAGAAGTTCAAGTAAACAGAGGATTCCGTATTGAAATGAACAGTGCAATTGGGCCTTATAAAGGTGGATTGCGTTTTCATCCTTCGGTAAATTTAGGAATCTTGAAATTTTTAGCTTTCGAACAAGTATTTAAAAATAGCCTTACTACATTGCCTATGGGTGGTGGTAAAGGTGGTGCAGACTTTAACCCTAAAGGAAAGTCTGATAA
>DKGK01000033.1 GCA_002453265.1 Flavobacteriales bacterium UBA6772
TGCTTCGTAGGCATTTCCACAGCCTGGAATTAATATTTTTAGTTCTTTGTTTTCTAGCTGATTAAAGTATTCTTTTAGAGGGTTTGATATTTGACCAATATCCCAACCAATTTCATCGTTTAGGTATCTGTTATTCCAAATTTTGTTGTTTAATTCCATGGTTCAAAGAAACAAAGAATACGTTTGTGATGGCATTAAAATTTTGCACATTTTTATCTCCTTGCTTAGTACCATTTCAAACAAAAAAATTGTTCTTTTGTAAGGCTTAAAAAAGAGAGAATTACTTTCTGCTTATTTAATTTAGAAAGCATAGATGATTAATTTTGAACGATTTATATTAGACAATGGCTTAAAGGTTATTGTGCATCAAGATAAGAGTACGCCTATAGTTGCCTTTAATTTACTTTACGATGTAGGTGCTAGAGATGAAGATTCTTCTAGAACAGGTTTTGCACACTTGTTTGAGCATTTAATGTTTGGTGGATCTGTAAATATTTCCGATTACGATGAGGTGGTAGAAAAGTCGGGTGGACAGAACAATGCTTTTACTTCCAACGATATTACCAATTACTATATAACCTTGCCTAAAGATAATTTGGAGCAAGCATTCAGATTAGAGTCAGACAGAATGTTGAGTCTTGCTTTTACACCAAAAAGTTTGGAAGTACAACGCCAGGTAGTCATAGAGGAGTTTAAACAAAATTACCTCAATCAACCCTACGGCGATGTTCACTTATTACTAAGACCACTTGCTTATAAACACCACCCTTACCAATGGGCGACTATAGGGAAAGAGGTTTCTCATATAGAAGACGCTACTATGGAAGAGGTGAAAGCGTTCTTTTATAAACACTATGCACCCAACAATGCTATTTTGGTTATTGCAGGTGATGTGGAAGTAGATGAAATAAAAAGACTTTCTGAAAAGTGGTTTGCTCCTATAGAATCTCGCGATGTTCCTAAAAGAAATTTACCAAAAGAACCTCGTCAGGTAGAAGCTCGTAAGCTTACTGTTGAAAGAGATGTACCTGTAGATATTATCTACAAAACATTTCATATGTGCTCCAGAGACGATGCTAATTTCTTCGCTACAGATTTAATGTCTGATGTTTTATCTAGAGGGAATTCTTCAAGACTTTATGCAAGTCTTGTAAAAGACAAAAAACTATTTACCGAAATCGATGCTTTTGTAGGAGGCGATTTAGATGCAGGTTTGTTTTATTTTGGAGGCAAACTAGCTGATGGAGTAAGTATGAAAGATGCAGAAGCTGGAATTGATTTGGAGACTTCAAAGCTTAAAACGATTTTGGTTTCTGATGACGAACTTACAAAAGTGAAAAATAAAGTTATTTCAGCTCATATGTTCTCCGAATTAAATGTGTTAAACAAAGCTATGAACTTAGCTACATCGGAGCTAATTGGAGATCCTAACTTGGTTAACAAACAATTAGAGTTTTACGATGCCGTAAATTCAGAGCAGATCATGGAGATTGCTATTGATATCTTCAGACAAGAAAATTCCAACACTTTATATTACCACGCCAAATAGATGACTATGTTAGATAGAACTAAAGATTTAGAATACAAGAATATTCTAATGCCTCACTTTTTGGAAGCACAAGAATATAGTTTGGATAACGGAGTAAAAGTGTATGCCATGGATGGTGGTGGACAAGACCTATGCCGAATAGAATTTGTTTTTGAAGCTGGAACTAAATTACAGAGCAAGACTTTACAGGCTGCCATGTGTAATGCCATGCTTTTAGAAGGAACTCTGAATAAAACGGCTGAAGAAATACATGAAAAAATTGATTTTTATGGTGCATACACCCATTTAGACGTTAGTCCAGATAGGGCCGTAGTAAGTTTATATACACTTAATAAACACTTCAATATTGTAGTGCCAATTTTTGTAGATGCTATACAAAACGCTAGTTTCCCAGCAGAAGATTTTTCTATTTTGATGGATCAGCAAAAACAGAGTTTTAGTATTAACTCTGAAAAAGTAGAATTTAAAGCTCGAAATGTATTTTTTAAGCACCTCTTTAAAACCCATGCTTATGGTGCTGCAGCTGTACTTTCTGATTTTGATGCGATTACAAGAGAAGATTTAATTGCTTTTCATGAAAAGCATTATAAAGAAGCAGCTTTCAAAATATATATTGCAGGTGAGATACCAGAGAATACACAAGAATTATTTAACGATTTAGTAGGTTCTTGGAAAGTGAAAGATTCTAATCCTATAGGTTCTTATAAGGCTGTTACTTCTCCAGAAAAAATCCATATTGCCAAAAAAGACGCTCTACAATCCTCTATTAGAATTGGTAGAGTTTGCTTTAATTCTCATCATGAAGATTACCATGAACTAAAATATTTATCGGTTGTTTTAGGTGGTTATTTTGGTTCTCGATTAATGAGTAATATCCGCGAAGATAAAGGACTTACTTACGGTATTGGTGCTATGTGTGTACAGCAAGAAGAAAGTGGTTTCTTTAGTATTTCTACCGAGGTAAAAGGTGAGAGTACAGGATTAGCATTAACCGAGATTTACAAAGAATTAAAACGTTTGCGTGAAGACTTGATTCCAGAAGAGGAGTTAGGCTTGGTGAAAAATTATATAATGGGTCAAATTCTTACTACTGCAGATGGCCCTTTCGCTCAGTCTAGCTTATTGAAAAATATGCATATTCATCGTATTGGCTTTGAATTTTACGACACTTATCAAGCCATGCTTAATAATTTGGATTCTGTATCTTTAAGAAATTTAGCGGTTAAATATTTAAAAGAAGAAGATTTATGCGAGGTTGTAGTTGGAAATATTTCCTTTTAGCTTTTAGCTTTCCATTAAGTGTCCTTGCTCAAGATTTTTCTTGGTGGAACGATACGCATCAATGGGATGGAAATACGCACTGGTCTTCGTATTTAATTATGTCGCCAGGATTTATGGGACCCAATGCTTTTCCTATTCCATTTGCGGAGCGTAAAAACACCAAGAATGAACTCGATTTAAACTTCAATAATCACTTTAATTCAGGCGAAAAAAATTGGGATTTCCTTACGCGTTTTTCTTATCCTTTAGGAGAGAAGGCTTCTCTTCGTTTGTCTATGAATCCAATTGAGTATTTCGAAATGGATTCTAATATTAGAGATGAACGTATCGCTAGAGATGAATTTCCACAGGGCTATGCTTCGGGAGATTTATTGGTGGAAATGAATGCTTTACTCTTCGAAAATGAACATTCTGAGCTACTCTTTAACTTTGGATTAAAAACAGCTTCTGGCTCTCAGTTTAGAAATGCTCGTTATACCGACAGTCCCGCATATTATTTTGATCTTTCGTACCATCACGAAAAAATTATTTCACCTGATTTTAAAGTTGATGCTGGATTATTAATGGGTTTGTATGTTTGGCAAACCTATATGATAAATAATAGGCAAAACGATGCAATTCTTGCTGCTGCGTCACTTCGGTTACATTATAAAGGCTATTGCTTACAAAATGATTTAAGAGGTTTTAAAGGGTATTTAGACAATGGGGATCAACCCTTATTGTATTCGGTTAAGTTTTTAAGAAATTGGAATTCTTTACAAGTATCTATTAGTCAGCAATACACATTACACGATTATCCATACAATAGCCTAAGCTTAGGTCTTAATTATCGTTTTTAGCAAAGTATAAATAAATGAAAATATAAAAGGTGCCATTTGCTCCTTATAATGAGATCGTATTTTAAGCCCTACACCCAATTACGAACTCTCTATTAACATTGTTTTAATCGTGTGAAAATTATAATAAGTGCTTTTGAATTCTATTATTCCTCTACGTATTAATGTACGCAAAACGCAAAAGGTTAACACGAAAATCATTTATTTTTCATTTATTTTAAAAACACTAGTGATAGCATATGCTGTAGAAGGGTATTTTTTTTTACTTAAAAAAGAAGTTTTTAATGTAATAAGGAAAACTGTTCTGAAATTATTTCGCTAATTCGTAAGATTTTAACTTTTTAGAAATAAATAAAATTTAGTCTATTAATCGTTTACAATGATATTTATCATTAGTTTTGCGGCAAATTACAAGCACACATTTATGAAACGCATAAACGAGTACAAGAAGTTATTTAGTGTTGATGAAGAGACGAATTTGAAATCTCTTAAAAAGACCTACAGAAATTTAGTGAAAGAATGGCACCCAGATAAATTTCAAGCTGGCGATGAAAAAGCTATTGAAGCTGAAGAGGTAAGTAGAAGCATTATAGACGGTTACCACTTTCTAGTAAGTATGGCTCCAGAAACTATTGATGCTAACCTTGGAGATTACTCTAAGACGATTAGTGAGTCTGGTATATCTGACTTCCAACATAAAGGACAATTATTAGAAGTTTCTTTTATGGACGGTACTACTTATGAGTATTTCGGTGTTTCGAAAAAAGTATTCCAAAAACTGATTAATTCTGACAAGCAGATTCGTTATGCTAAAAGAAATATTTTCAATTCTTTCCCTTACAGAAAGTCTAAGAAAGATTTAGAAAAAGCATAATACTAGCTTATAGCACAAAAAAAGGCATTCAATTTGAATGCCTTTTTTTATTCGTTTAAAATCTCGCAAATGATTCTTCCAGCTTCTCGAATTTCGTCTTCTGAAATCGTTAATGGAGGACTTAATCTTACAGCTGTGTCCGTAAACAAAAAGAAGAAAGTAATAATTCCTTTTTCTATACCGCGTGTAACTAGTTTCTGACAAGTATCTGCATCTGCTAGTTCTATAGCCAACATTAAACCAACACCACGTACTTCTTTTATTTTTGAGTGTTTTAATACATCTCTAAACAATTTTTCTTTTGCAGAAACTTGCTCAATAAGATTTGTTTCGCATAGTTCGTTTAGGGTAGCTAAGGCTGCCACACAACTAGTAGGATGTCCGCCAAACGTGCTAATATGACCAAGTTTAGGATTATCGCTTAAAATGTGCATAAGCTCAGTAGAGGTAGTAAAAGCACCAATTGGCATTCCGCCTCCCATCCCTTTTGCCATACAAAGTACATCTGGAACAACATTATAGGTTTCGAATCCAAATAAATTCCCAGTTCTTCCGTAGCAAGTTTGTATTTCATCGAAGATTAAAAGAGTTCCTACCTTTGAACATCTATCGCGAACTGCTTTTAAAAATCCATTTTTAGGAGTAATAAATCCAGTTGCACCCTGTACTGGTTCTATAATAACAGCAGCAGTTTTAGAGGTAATATTCTCTAAACTGTCAAGGTCGTTGTAAATAATTTTATTGCAATCGGGTAGTAGTGGTCGAAATTTTTGTTTGTAGGTTTCTGTTCCCATAATACTCAAAGCACCTTGAGTAGAACCGTGGTAAGAATTTTTACAAGAAATTATTTCTGATCTTCCTGTACTCCTTTTTGCCAATTTCATAGAGGCTTCAATAGCTTCAACACCAGAGTTTAGGAAATAGGTGCTGTTTAATGAATCGGGTAAAAGTAATGCAAGTTTTTTGGCGAGTTCAAGTTGTGGACTTTGAATAAATTCTCCATAAACCATCACATGCATATATTCTGCTGCCTGTTTTTGTACAGCTTTTACTACTCTAGGATGACAGTGCCCTAAGGTACATGCCGAAATTCCTGCAACTAAATCGAGGTACGATTTACCAGATTTATCTTTAATATACATTCCCTTAGCTTTAGATACTTCTATGCACAAAGGGTAAGGTGTAGTTTGACCTTGATGTTTTAAAAAAAGTTCTTTGTTATCCATTATTAAATGGGCTAAAACGAATGAGCGTTCTTAAAATAAACCGTTTAGTTCTGCATTTACCTTATCGATAATAAAACCTAAATCTTCAGGATTATTGCTAAAGTCAAGGTTATCGGTTTCTATAATAAGTAGTCTCCCATCCGTATATTCCGAAATCCACGCCTCGTAACGCTCGTTAAGTCGCGTAAGGTAATCTATACGAATACTTGATTCGTAATCTCTCCCACGAGCTTGAATTTGTTTTACGAGTGTTGGAACAGAAGCACGTAAATAGATTAGTAAATCGGGCGCTTCTACAAATGAAGACATCAGCTCGAAAAGAGATGCGTAGTTTTGGAAATCTCTGGAAGTCATTAAGCCCATTGCATGAAGATTGGGTGCGAAAATATTCGCATCTTCATAAATAGTACGATCTTGAATGATTTTTTTCCCTCCCGATTGAATCTCTTTTAACTGTCCAAAACGACTGTTTAAAAAGAAAACCTGTAGATTAAATGCCCAACGTTGCATGTCGGTATAGAAATCATCTAAGTAAGGGTTATTGTCAACCGATTCGTAATGAGGTTCCCATTTAAAGTTTTTTGCTAATAAATTCGTTAAGGTTGTTTTACCAACGCCTATATTTCCAGCAACTGCTATATGCATATTTCGAATTTCAAATTAAGGTTTAAAATTACAATTTTTGATGAGATGTACAAGTGTGAATAGTTATGAGTTTTAAATGAAAATTGTCTTTTAGTTTAAAGGTCATTTTAAGTCAGGTTGTTAATTGTTTAGTTCAGTATTATGACTCTTGTTTTCCTCATACTGGCTAAATAATTCTTACTTCTATTTCTCTTTGCGTAACAGCTTGATACTTCATTTTTTTTAATCTAGTCTTCTTACTCCTGACTCCTTTTTTATTCGTGTTACAATTTACGCATCCTATTTTTTTCCTCCTGTCACCTTCTATTCAACTCTAATAATTCTTCTAAGATTTTACGATTGTTAGAAAGTCTAGGAACTTTGTTTTGTCCACCTAACTTTCCTTTGCGTTTCATCCAATTAAAAAACAAGCCTTTTTTTGCACAATGAATTTTTGGATTAGTAAGAATTAAACCCTTATGCCTTTTGGCTTCGTAATCTGAATTCAATGACTTTAAAGCCTCGTCGAATTTACTTGTAAATTCTACTAGGTCTTTAGGCTCCTTTTTAAATTCTATAAGCCATTCGTGAAAGGCTTTTTGTTTTCCAGTAATGTGTTTTGGAGCAGCTGTAAATTCCAGAATCTCTGTTTGTGTATTTCTACAGACCAACTCCATTGCTTTTTCTGCATTGTGAATCATCAATTCCTCTCCAAAAGCATTCATAAAATGTTTGGTTCTACCACTTATAATAAATCGATACGGATTGGTATTCGTAAATTGAATGGTGTCTCCTATTCTATAACGCCATAAGCCTGTATTAGTAGTAATTACCATCTCGTAGTCTTTTCCAAGAACTACTTCATTTAAACCTATGGTTTGTGGGTTTTTAGTACTTGAAATTTCTAAAGAAATAAATTCGTAATAAATGCCGTAGTCAAGCATTAGCAACATCTCTCTAGAATTTGGTTGATCTTGAATTCCAAAAAAACCTTCTGATGCATTGAAGGTTTCTAGGTAGTTTATCCCCTTAGGAAATAGCTTCTCAAACTGATTTTTATAAGGCTCAAAATTTATCCCTCCATGCATATAGAGTTCTAGGTTTGGCCATACCTCATGAAGGTTCTCTTTTCCAGTTTTATCCAATACTTTTTCTGCAAATACCAATGCCCAAGATGGAATACCCGAAATAGAACTTATATCTTCTTTAATTGCCTGTTCTGCCATGAGATCTATTTTTTTCTCCCACTCGTTCATAAGTGCAATTTTTTTTGCAGGCGACTGTTGAAGTAGCACCCAAAAGGGTAAATTCACCATGATTATAGCAGAAAGATCACCCTCATACATTTTATTCGATAGGGTAGAAATACTGTGACTTCCACCAAGCATTAAACTTTTCCCATCGAAGATATTTTTTGCAGGAAAATTATTGCAGTACAAAGACAGTAAATCTTTCCCTCCTTTATAATGACAGTCTTTTATTCCTTCTTTACTCACAGGAATAAATTTACTTTTACTACTTGTAGTTCCCGAAGATTTTGCAAACCATTTTATTTTGGTGTGCCAAAGAATATTTTGTTCTCCAGAACGCATTCTTGTAATATATGGCTCTAAATCTTCGTAAGTATGAAGTGGTATTTTTGTACAAAAATCTTTTAAATTATTTATAGAATTAAAATCATAAATCTTCCCAAATTCGGTATTTTTGGCTGAGTCAATTAAATGTTGTCTTAACTTTCCTTGTACTTCATGTGGATAGTTAATGAATAGTTCTATGTGGTGGATTCGTTTTTTTATAATCCAACTAACTATGGAATTGTAAATTTTCATTTAATTGTACTGCTTAATTTTTGCTTAACGAAACTACAAAAAATCGCTTAATATGAAGATGCAAGGTAGAATTCTTAAAATGCTTACCAAACTTAAAAGTCCAGTTGCGTACACTTTGCCTATGGGCGATGGTTTATTAGATATGAACCAGTGGATTGGTAAGAATATACAATTTAATTTTAACGGCGAAATTTACTGTTTAGACTGTGGCAGAAAAACCAAAAAATCTTTTAATCAGGGTTTCTGTTATCCTTGTTTTCAGAACAGTCCAATGGCGGCAGAATGTATTATAAAGCCCGAATTGTGTAGAGCTCATTTAGGTGAGGGTAGAGATATGGAATGGGAACGTAAACACCACCTGCAAGACCATTATGTGTATTTAGCTGTTTCTAGCGGAGTTAAAGTTGGAATTACTAGAGATACTCAAGTGCCTACACGATGGATTGATCAAGGTGCAAGTTATGCTGTGCCTATTGCAAAAACACCAAATCGCTATTTATGTGGTGTTATTGAAGTTGCTTTAAAAGAATATTTATCCGATCGTACCGCATGGCAACGAATGCTTAAAAATGACATTGCACATGTAGATTTAGCCGCTAAACGCGATGAAATTATAAAGCTTATTCCTGAAGAATGTCAACAGTATGTATTGGCAGATGAAGAAGTTTTGAATATAGAATTTCCTGTAAACGAATATCCAACAAAAGTTAAATCATTAAGTTTCGATAAAACACCTCTTATAGAAGGTCGTTTAATGGGAATAAAAGGTCAGTATTTACTTTTTGAAGGTGGACAGGTTTTAAATATGAGAAAGCATCAAGCTTATGTTTTGGAGTTTTCTGCCAACGAATACGAGCAAGGAATAGGGAAGGAGCTTACCTTGGATTTTTAATAAGTCGATTTTAATATTAGCTCTTAATTTTTATACTTATGCCTTACTATGCAGAACAAAAAAAATATGGTAGTACTTTTCCTTGGTGAAAAGAACCAAAAATCATGAATATTTTATTCGTGTGTATTGATTTTAACGGAACTCATGATTTTCAATTCTTTTTTAACGCTACAGAAAATTAAAATGGCTACTAAAATGAAATAATTTATTCCTATTTCTTAACCGTCATTACAACACAGTTTGGTTTTTATTATGCCAATAGTTCTAAAACAATAAAGTCCAAAAACAAAACAACCCTTGAATAGTTTTCTATTCAAGGGTTGTTTGTTTTGTAAAAGACTTAATTAATCTTCTTTTTCAGCTAAATGAATTCCATCTTTTTTAATGGTAATCATTTTGTCTTTATACAGATTTCCTATTGCTTTTTTAAATACCTTTTTACTCATTTCTAACTCTTCGTAAATTAAGTTGGGAGCAGATTTATCGTTTAAAGGTAAAAATCCATTAGAGTCGTATAATGCTTCAACTATTTGTGCGCGTGCGTCTGTTACTTCAGCCATTCCTTGTTTTTTTAGGGTAATATCAATCTTATTATCTTCTAGTCGAATCCCTTTAACGTATCCAATAGTTTTTTGTCCTTCGTCCAGTTGTTGGAAAATCTCATTGTGAAATACCAATCCCCAGAATTTATTATTTACAATTACACGAACTCCTAAATCGGTTTCATCGCATATAAGTAAATCAACTTCTTGTCCAATTTCAAGCTCTTCGGCTTCGTTTTGTAAATGTCTGTGAACCTTTGCAGTTGCAGCAATACGATCGGTTTGCTTATCTAGGTAAGCATATACCAAATAATAGCCATCGTTAACCATTAAGGCACGTTGCTGGGAAATAGGAACAAACAAATCTTTTGGTAATCCCCAGTCTAAAAAGGCTCCGTAACTCTCCACTTTATTTACATTTAAATAGGCAAATTCGCCAACTCTAATATAAGGATCTAAGCGAGTGGCAATAATTCTATCTTCAGAATCTCTGTAAATAAAAACATCCATAAAATCGCCAACCTCAATACCAGAAGGTACATAACGTTTTGGTAGTAAAATACCATTGTAATTTCGGTCTTCAGTATCTAAGAATAAACCTATTTCGGTACTTCTTAAAACTTCTAAATTTACGTTCTTTCCAATTAAACTCATCGTGTAAATACCCAATCTTTATCGGAGGATAAGCCAGAATTATAAGCATATCCACCAAGGTTAAAATTCTTAATTTCCTCCACATTAGTAATGTGGTTTTGAATAATGAATCGTGTCATCATTCCTCTTGCATTTTTAGCAAAAAAGCTTATTACTTTTAAAACACCATTTTTCTCATCTTTAAAAATCGGCGTAATAATAGTTGCTTTAAGTTTCTTCTTATTTACTGCTTTAAAATATTCGTTAGAAGCTAGATTCAAAATCGTATTTTCTTCTCGACTATTTATTTCTTCAGAAATTTTATTTGCCCAAAATTCATATAAGTTTTTACCACGTTTTGTCGTAAACTTAGTACCCATTTCTAATCTATAAGCCTGCATTAAATCTAAAGGGCGAAGTAAGCCGTATAAACCCGAAAGTATGCTTAAATTTTGTTGTGCAAAAATAAGTTCTTTTTCAGATAAACTTTCAGCGTCTAAACCGGTATAAACAGTCCCTTTAAAAGCGAAAATTGCGGTCTTTGCATTAGTCGAATCAAACGGCATTTTCCAATTATTAAATCGCATCTTGTTTAAATCAGCAATGTTCGAACTCACTTTCATAAGGTTCTGCAGTTCTATCGCCTTTAATTTTTTTAAGTCTTGAATCAGTTCTTCGGATTCTTTCTTAAATGGATGCGTAGTGGTTCTTGGAACAACTGTTGTCGTATCCATATCCAAAGTCTTTGCAGGAGAAATGAGTAAGTGCATTAAATAAGTTTTGACAAAAATACAATTTCATTTCTTAGACTGTTAATCAATATCTTAATTTATATTTTATAATTAAGTATTCTGGTAAAGACTAATATATAAATTTCATTATTTGAGAATCATCATTTCTTTTCCAACAATTTTGTACTCTTTTAAAAGTTGAATAATATACAAACCCTTCTCTAAGCTATTTCTTTCAAACATAATTTCATTGTTTGTTATAGCATAATAGGTATTCACTAGCTTACCTTCGATAGTATATATGTTTAAATCGAAAGATTCATTTACTTTATTTTCAAATTTAATTCTTGTGTAATCTGTTACAGGATTTGCAAATCAATCGTAGTCAACCAACAATAATATAGAACTCTTTTTTCCTGTACAAATGGCATCTTCAAACTTAAATATTAAACTTCTAACTTAATTATATACCAGTTCAAACATTTCAGTTATTAATTTCGATAATTGTTTAAAAATACCATTGCAATAACTTACTTTTGCAGGGCAAAATAAAGAACTATGAATTTA
>DKGK01000051.1:0-16635 GCA_002453265.1 Flavobacteriales bacterium UBA6772
CTTCTGGAGATTTAACCCAAAAGAAGAAAATTCAAAATTTGGTGTTTCCATCCGGATTAGGTTACGACAAGTCAAATGGAAAAGTTCGAACCACAAGAGTAAATTCTATTTTCTCCTGTATCCCTTATATATCAAAGGAACTGAGAGAAACAAAAAACGGAGAACCAGTTAAAAATAACCAATTCTCCGCTTGGGTGACCCCGGCAAGATTCGAACCTGCAACCGTCACATTCGTAGTGTGATACTCTATCCAGTTGAGCTACGGGGCCATTATTTCTTAATGCGGCTGCAAATATATAAAAGTATATTACCTTTCAATACATTTCAGAACAATATTTTAATGAATTATTCTAATTAAATAAGTAGCTGAAAATCAAATAAAAAAAAACTTAAAAACGTTAAGCTATTAAATATTTATTGAAAGGATTAAGCAGGTCTAGCCTACGCTATTGACGATTTTACCGTCTTTCATTTCCAGCATTCTATCGCTCATCATCGCCAATTCTCTGTTATGTGTAACTATTACAAACGTTTGATTAAACTCATCACGGAGTTTAAAGAATAATTCGTGCAAAGATTTTGCAGAATTAGTGTCTAAATTACCAGAGGGTTCGTCTGCAAAAACAACCGATGGATTATTAATTAAAGCTCTAGCAACAGCTACACGTTGTTGCTCTCCTCCAGAAAGCTCCATAGGTTTGTGGTGAATTCTGTCTGCTAAACCTAACTGTTCGAGTAATTCGGTTGCCTTTTTTTGAGCTTCTCTTTTAGAGACTCCTTTAATCCAACTTGGCAAACACACGTTTTCTAATGCAGTAAACTCTGGCAATAGGTGGTGTGCTTGAAAAATAAAGCCAATTTCTTTATTTCTAAAGGAAGAAAGACTCCTAGCATTTAAATTACCAATCTCTTTATTATTTATTTCAATACTACCAGAGTCGGCTTTGGCTAAGGTTCCTATAATCTGTAAAAGAGTGCTTTTTCCGGCTCCAGAAGTTCCAACAATACTAACTATTTCTCTTTCCTTAATCTCTAGAGAAACGCCTTTTAAAACCTCTAATCCTTCGTAGCTTTTGTGAATATTTTTTACACGAATCATATTGCTTACCTTTTTAGGTATTGATAATCTAAATAGTATACTAATCTCAACGACACACTATTTCCTTGAGATTCTTCAAAAAGACGATTTATATTCTGATGTGCATTTAATTCTGCATTGTTGTGTAAACTATATAGTGCATTTTTCCACTGTAAGTTTAACTCACTACCAGGAGCAAAACGCCAAACACAGTTTAAATCTATATTCCAAGAATTGTAGTTAATATCGTACATAGCTGAGTTATTAGAATCTAAAAAAGCAAACTCACTAGTTGTTAATTTCCCATCAGTTAATCTGTAAAACTTGTTATGCTGAAGCGTTGACCAATAATGACGAAGTTTTAAGTTAAACGACAATTTTGTATCGACTACATAAGAAGCTCTAAATACATTGGTTATTGTAGTGCGGTCCCGTTTACTAAATAAAATATTTTCATTTACGTCTTGTAGATTATTATAATCTGAATCGAAAGCTCTACCTACATTGTTTTTTTCTGTTTTATGAGAAATTACATAAGTTAAAAATATATGATCGTTTACTCTAAATCTTGGCGACCACCGAATTTGGTAGGATTTACTGCCAAATTCAGGTAAAGTATTATATCCAAAACCTAAATCTCCTGCAAATCTATTTCTATAATCTGTAGAATTCCACCAATACAAATTTGTAGATGGACCCGAAATAAAAACATTGTCTAAATCACCTGTACGAGCTTCGTTATAATCGTATGTATTTCCTAAAGATTGATCGATTGAAATTCCGCTAGAGAAAAAATTAGTGAGGTGTAGTCTAATATCAGCTTCTAAAAACAAACCATTATAAAATTGTGGTTTGTAAAGCATTTCACGGTTTAAACTTAACTCAAAATCAGCTTTTCTTAATTTTCCTTTAGGAGTGAATATTTGATAAGAAATCTGTCCGTTATGGTTAAACTTATTATTGTTATACAAAAAACCTAAGTCGTTAATATCGTATTTTTCACTTTCTACACTTTGAGAAAAAGCAAACCTAAAGTTACCACTAGATTTTTCGAATGTCAAAGAGGAAGCAAAACCAGTTTCATTGGTAGTATCTTCAAAAATATGACTGTAAGCTAAATCTCCGTAAAATGTATACGAATTATCTTTTGTACCCAATTGAACTTGTAGCTTTTCTACATTTGCATCAGCGGTTTCTCCTTCCCTACTTACATTGGTATTGGTGAAAGTTATATAAGAATTGTTCTTTAACACCTGATCTAAAACCAATACATTGTAGTTCGTAAGTGGTTCTACCATTTCATTTCGCGTATTGTTTGTTAGGGTGTCTTTTATAGTAGCATAGGTTGTTTCTGTTATAGCATTAAAAAATCCAATTCCTAATCCTTTTGAATTTCTACCAGAAATTTTAGAAGCATTAAGTAATTGAACATTTGTTGGGTATTCTACAGTAATTTCATCCACATCTAAGTCTGGATTTAAACTAGGGCTATCACCAATTCTTCTGGAGTAAAAAAGATTGCTCTTATTAAATAGCTCTGTTCCTTCGGTGAAAAAACTTCTGTTTTCGTTAAACTGAATCTCAAAAGGACTCACATTTAATATTTGATCATCAAATACTGTTTGTCCAAAGTCGGGAACAAGCGTCATATCTAAGGTGAAACTTTCGTTTATCCCATATTTTAAATCTAATCCTCCATTAATATTACTACTACGGTTGCTTTCGTAAAAATCTACATAACTCGAAATGTAAGGCATCAAGGAAAGTCGTAGTGGGGATTTAATAGCATTTATTCCTTTTAAAACACCAGCCTGAGCAGCAAAATTAGAATTCTTAATATTTATAGGGTTCCAAGAATAACTTTCTCTTGTTCTACGTACTTCGCGTCCTATGTTAATCCCCCATTCTTGTACATCGACATTTGGAATTCGTAGTGCAGAATATGGAATTTCTAATTCTGCAGACCAACCTTGATCGGTAATTTTAACCGCACTTTTCCATACAGCATCCCAATTCATTTCTGAATCGTTTGCAGAAAAGCGAGAGTCTAGTTGAACTCCAGAGGCTGTTAAAGCAAACATAAATTCGTTTTGAGAATCGTTGTAAGGAGAAATCCAAACACCAAACCAATCGTAGTTTTTATCCCACTCATCTCTCATACTAAACTCTTGGAGAATACTATCTGGAGCAGAATCATAAAACATAGCTCCAATAAAAAGAGCTCTATCGTTGTATTTAAATTTTATTTCTGATTTCTGATTATTTCTTTCTTTTTCACCATTTCTAGGTTCCATCTGAGAGAAATTCTTTGCAATGGGTGTATTAGCCCAGAAATCTGACTCTAAAATCCCATCTATTTTTGGCGTGTCTGAAGTACGAACTGCTTCTATGGATTTATGAATGCCCTGAGAATAAGCACTCAAACTGAATAAAAATAGCCAAAAAGTAAAAATATGTTTCATGCTTCTAATTTGAAACAGCTAAATTAATTATTTATAAATGTGATGAATCCTAAATAACCACATTTAACATAAGTATTGCTTAAAAAAACTAAAACACATTAAGGGACTTCTGGAAAGAATTTATTTAATACATCTCCTTGAGAATTCATCTCAAGCATATGAAATGATTGATACAAATCTTCAAAATTATCTAGTCTAGTAATTTCTTCTAGAGTTAAATCTCCTTTAAAAGCTATACCAGACTTAGATGTAGTACAAACAAAAAAGTCAAATCCATCAATATCCTTTAATATTCCAAACTCTTTGGTTTCTAATAAATAATTAAACCACTCTACTTGAACTATTAAAAGCATATCCATACTTGGAACTACTTTAAAAGAGTCTAATTTAAAGCATTTCAATACTTCAATAAAAAAATGCTCACCTTTCTCTTGTTCAGTCATTTTATTCTTTTTTACAAATAAAATGATTTTAATCTAAAAACACCTTTAGAGCTAAGCATTTTCAAATTGCTCAATAAGTTCAGAAACTACCTGTTTTACAGGTCTAATAGATTTTACACCTTCTATAGAAGGTCCGGCGCACCATACAGTGTCGTAAGTTGTGCTAAAAGCAGCTTTTTCTAGGGCTTTAGTTCCTTTATAAAAAGTTAGCATTTTTATAAACTTTTTTAATTTTTTATTTTTACTTAAATAAGTCTCTAAAAAATTCCGTTTTGTCCCCGTTTTTTGAACATAAGGTGTATTTATTACAGTACAAGGAGACCCAGAAAGCTTTTCACTTAGTACAATGTCTTTAGCACCGTAATCTACAATCGCCTGTTTGTATTCTTTTGAAACTCCAGCTTCAGTAGTTGCAATAAAAGGGCTACCCATAGAGATTCCACACGCCCCTAAATCAAGCATTTCTTTCATCTGCATTCCATTAGAAACACCACCTGCCGAAATTACTGGAATATTGCAAGCTGCAACTAACTCGGGTATTAATTTATTTGCTTGCTTAGGACCACAATGACCACCAGCTTCTTTATTCACTGCAATTATTGCGTCGCATCCCAAATCTTCAACTTTTCTAGCGTATTTTACATCTACAACATCACAAAATATTTTTATTCCGTGTGGTTTACATAACTTAATAGTTTCTTCGGGACTCCCCAAAGAGGTAATTATATAATCAACTTTAAGGTCAACACAAGACTTAATTTGCTTCTTAAATTTGATATTAGACTTATTTACAATCAAATTCACACCAATAGAACCATTTGATTGAGCTCTAACAGATTGAATAGCCTCTCTAAATAGTTCATCGGTTCTATAATTTAGTGCAGGAACACATCCTGAGATTCCAGAATTATTTGCTTCTATCATCATTTCGGCATTGGTAACCAAAAACATTGGAGCCATAATTATGGGGTATTTTATATTCAATAAGTCGGTTAAAGAAGTCATTTTTGTTTGTGTATTTTTCATGTTTCAAATTGTTAAGTCTTTATACTAAATTACACTTTTTATGCGAACAGCACGATTAAATTTCACAGGCCTAATAGTAGGTTGTGAATACTAAAAAAATTCAATTTATTATAGATAAAATACAACTTTTTTTAGATTGATATAATTGCTAGTATTCGATGTTATACGCTTCAATGAACACATGTTTTTTGGTAACCATACAAATATAATTGAATATTAACACTGCATACATACACAAAACATACATAAACTAAAGAATTAATTAAATTATATAAAATACTGGATTTCAATATTATAAAACACCATTACGACATTGTGTCATGCTAACTTTAAAAACTAATTAACCGCAGAACAAACATCAAAACAAAGTTGTACTGTAAATAATAGGCAAAAAAATAAATGTATTTTTGCCATATGAGAATTGACATTATTACATTACACCCAGAGCTGTTAGAAAGCCCATTTTCTGCATCTATATTAAAGCGAGCAATCGAGAAGAAATTGGTCGAAGTCGTCTTCCATCAGCTACGAGATTATTCTAAAGATAAACATCGCAGAGTTGATGATACGCAATTTGGTGGAGGTGCCGGAATGGTGATGAGCATCCAACCAATTTCAGCAGCAATAGAACATTTAAAATCTCAAAGGAAATACGATGAGATTATATACATGAGTCCAGATGGAATTCGTTTTAATCAAGGTATCGCCAATCAACTTTCTACTTGCGAAAACTTATTGATATTATGTGGACATTATAAAGGTATAGATCACAGAATACGAGAAGAGTATATTACAAAGGAAATTTCAATTGGAGACTTTGTACTCTCTGGCGGTGAACTCCCCGCTGCAATGGTTTGCGATGCAGTTATTCGATTAATTCCACATGTATTAGGCGATGAAACTTCAGCATTAACAGACTCCTTTCAGGACGACTTATTAGCACCACCGGTTTATACCAGACCTGCAGAATGGCGAGGTAGAGAGGTTCCAGAAATCTTACTATCGGGGCATGCTAAGAAAATTGAAGATTGGCGGCACGATCAGGCAATGGAGCGAACGCAGTTATTGAGACCAGACCTATTAGACACTGAGTAAAGCATAGTTTAATGGCACTACAATTAGAACGCTAATTTGTGTTTAATACTTTTAGTATATAAAAATATTTTTTGTAATATTGCAAACTGATATTAGAACTTCTCAACCGCTGGCGTAAACTACGTGAATGTTGGGTTATAAAAACAAAAGAAATGGATTTAGTAAAGTTTGTACAAGACGAATTCGTACCAAAAAATGATTTCCCACAATTTGGTGCTGGAGATACTGTAACTGTATACTACAAGATTAAGGAAGGCGAAAAAGAACGTACTCAGTTCTTTAAAGGTGTTGTTTTACAACGTCGTGGTGCTGGAATTACTGAAACCTTTACCATTCGTAAGATTGGTGCTAACAGTATTGGTGTTGAACGTATTTTCCCAGTTAACTCTCCTATCTTAGAGAAAATTGAAGTAAACAAAAGAGGTATGGTTCGTAGAGCTCGTATCTTTTACCTTAGAGAGCTTACTGGTAAGAAAGCCCGTATTAAGGAAAGAAGAATGTAGCAGAAAACTACTTATAGAAAAAGGCACCAAATTGGGGCCTTTTTTTTTGCACAATACTCAGCAATAGTTATTTTTACTTAAAAAATATTATGGCTAATATAAAAGCATTTAAAGCAGTTCGACCTACACGAGATAAAGCCTATTTGGTAGCTTCACGTTCGTATTTATCTTATTCAGAAAATACACTTCGCGAAAAATTACTTAATAATCCATATACTTTTTTACATATTATAAATCCAGAATATTCATCTAATTTACCATTGGTACAAGGTTTAGATAAATATAAATTGGTAAAAGAAAAATACGAGCAATTTAGTGCTGAGGGCATTTTTATTATTGATAAAGAGCCAAGCTTTTATATTTATCAGCAAATTAGTATCGAAAATACATATACCGGAATTATTGCCGCTACAAGTGTAACAGATTACCTAAATGGTAAGATTAAAATACACGAACAAACCATAGCGAAGCGTCAAGAAATGTTTACTGAATATTTAGAGTCCACTGGTTTTAATGCTGAGCCCGTTTTACTTTCGTACAATAAAGTGCCTAGAGTAAATGAGATTATGGGTGCTTATATGAAAGACAGACCTGAATATGAATTTACAAGCACAAATAAGGTTTTACATAATTTGTGGATTATTAATAAGCAATCTGATATAAACGAAATTCAAGCTTTGTTTATTGATGTAGATAGCCTCTATATTGCTGATGGTCATCATCGTTCTGCTTCTTCTGCTTTATTGAGTAAAAATAGAAAGACAAAGCAAAATTCAAATTCTGACGAAGAATCCCATAATTACTTCATGTCTTTATTAATTGATGATGAGCAAATGCGTATATACGACTTCAACAGATTGGTTTCTGACCTAAACGGCTTAACAATTGATGAATTATTACTAAAAGTTAGCGATGTGTATTCGATTGAGAAGTTGGATTCTGCAAGAAAACCTCAAAAGAAAGATGAAATTGGAATGTATGTAAATGGATCTTGGTATAGCTTGATTGCTAAAAAGCATACTTTTGATTCAAGTCATTGTGTTAAGAATCTTGATCCTGAAATATTGTCTAATAACATATTAAGTCCTATTTTGGGTGTTAAAGATCTTAGAAACGATAAAAGAGTTGGTTTTATGGATGGGAAAAAAGGGTTGTTAGGTTTGCAAAACTCTGTTGACTCTGGAGCTTTTGCTATAGCTTTTGCTCTTAAAGCAATTACATTCAATCAGCTTAAAACGGTAGCAGATAATGGAGAAATTATGCCTCCCAAAAGCACTTATATTGAACCGAAACTAAGAAGTGGATTAACTATTTATTCTATAAACGATGACTAAGATCAGCAAGAAAAGGGTTTTAATTACTGGAGGTGCTTCGGGGATAGGAAAACTTATGGGGGGTGCTTGTTTAGCAAAAAAAGCAATTGAGTTAATAATTTGGGATATTAATGAACGTGCATTAAAAGATACTACTAAAGAATTTAAAATTAAGGGCTATAGTGTATCTTCTCATTTAGTAGATGTTTCTGATTTACAGCAAATACAAGATACATCGAAATTAGTTTTGCAAAAAGGGCCTGTAGATATTCTAATAAATAATGCAGGTATTGTAACTGGAAAACCGTTTCATCAACAAAATTCGAGTGCCATTACAAAAACATTGGCTATTAATGTAGAAGGCGTAATGCAGATTACAAGAGCATTTTTACCAGCAATGATTGAACAGAAATCAGGACATATTGTAAATATTGCATCTGCTGCAGGAATGATGTCAAACCCTAATATGTCGGTATATGCAGGCTCTAAATGGGCTGTGCTTGGCTGGTCTGAGTCTCTACGCATTGAATTAGAAGCCTTAAAAGGAGACTTACA
Organism: Flavobacteriales bacterium UBA6772; assembly: GCA_002453265.1. Classification (GTDB taxonomy): domain Bacteria; phylum Bacteroidota; class Bacteroidia; order Flavobacteriales; family UBA7430; genus UBA6772. The sequence continues at coordinate 8,476 of DKGK01000051.1, forward strand.
TGTAACAACAGTTACGCCTGGATATATTGATACAGGTATGTTCGATGGGGTAAAAGCCCCGCTCCTACTTCCATTATTAAAACCAAAAGTAATTGTTGCAGCAATTATTAATGGAATAGAAAAGAATAAACTTTTTGTTCGAAAACCATTTATGGTAAATACGCTAACATTTGTAAAAGGAATATTACCGACTAGAGCTTTTGATTGGTTTGTTGGTACTGTTTTGGGTGTTTATAAAAGTATGGATGAGTTTAAAGGTCATTAGTTAGTTATTTAGTAATGATCAATTATTGATTTTCAAATTCAATTTATTAAAATGATTGCAGAGAATTTATCTAAAATACTAGCTACTATTCCTAGGAATGTTACCCTTGTGGCTGTTTCTAAAACAAAACCTAATTCTGCTATTTTAGAAGCTTACAAAGTTGGGCAGCGTGTTTTTGGGGAAAATAAAGTTCAGGATATGGCAGAAAAAGCTTCTGCTTTACCTAAAGATATACAGTGGCATATGATCGGTCATTTACAAACCAATAAGGTAAAGTTTATTGCTCCTTTTGTATCGCTTATTCATGGTGTAGATTCTTTAAAACTGCTAACTGAAATTAACAAACGGGCTGTACAAAATAAGCGAATAATAGATTGCCTTTTGCAGGTTTATATTGCCAAAGAAGAAGCTAAATTTGGCTTAGATCATCTAGAGGTTAAAGACTTACTAGGTTTATCTAAAGCTTTTAGTAATATTCGTATTATTGGGCTAATGGGAATGGCTACAAACACTAAAGATGAAACTCAGGTTAGTGAAGAGTTTTCAAACTTAAAAAGCTTGACAGATAAGTTACAAGTCGAAAATAAACTATTGCAAACTATTTCGATGGGTATGAGTGGTGATTATCTTTTAGCAATTAAAGAAGGAAGTAGTATGGTAAGAGTGGGTTCTGCTATTTTTGGTGATCGGAATTAAAGTGCAAAAAAAAAGACCAACATAAAGTTGGTCTTTTTAGAAGTTTAAATATTCTTAGTTTTTTGCAAGGTAATCTGCAGTACCTTCGTGAGAAGGCTTCATCGCTTCTTTTCCTTTAATCCAATTTGCAGGACAAACTTCACCATTTTCTTCAACGAAAGTTAAAGCATCTACCATGCGGATAGCTTCATCAACATTTCTACCTAAAGGAAGATTGTTTACCAATTGATGTTGTACAACACCATCTTTGTCAATTAAGAACAAACCACGGTATGCAACAAGTTCTGCATCTGCTTCTAGTTCGTCGTTTTCGTTAATGAAGTAATCACCAGTAAGAACATCAAAGTTTTTAGAAATAGTCTTGTTTGTATCAGCTACTAAGGGGTATGTAATACCTTTAATACCACCTTGAGCTTTCTCCATTTGCAACCAACCCCAGTGAGACATTTCTGAATCTGTAGAAACACCTACTACTGCTGTGTTACGATCTTCGAATTCACCTAATTTTTCTTGAAAAGCGTGAAGCTCTGTTGGACAAACGAAAGTAAAGTCTTTTGGATAGAAGAATAATACGACATTCTTTTTCCCGATATATTGCTCTAAAGAAAAGTCTGCCTCTACAGAAGTTCCATTAACAACGGCTTTAGCCGAAAATTGTGGTGCTTTTCTACCTACTAATACTGCCATTTTATTGTGTTTTAGTTTTTGCTGTTATGAAATGCAAATATATTGTTTTTTACCTATAAACTTTTGCGAAACTAATGGCAAATTTTATAAATCTAATTCGATGGATAAGAGAAATTGGCTACAGCATTTAATTTAATTTGATAACCTTGTCCTGGTGTCATTTCTCCAATACCGTTAAAATCCCAATCTGGTAAATAAGCAGAACCATCAAAAGTTTTAACAATTATAATTTGCTCGTTTATATCTGTTAACATTTCTACTAAGTTAGCAGGAGAATCTCTTAAATAACCCAACAAACTCCAACCTTCAGATAAATTAATTACAAATTCTTCTGGAATTATTTTAGTTCCAGAAATACTTAAATTCTGGTTTGATAAAAGTTTTATTAAATAAGCATCACCTACATTAGCATCACCGATAGCATTAAACTCCCATTCGGGTAAATAAGCTAATCCTTGAGCATCTTTTATAATAACAGTAGCATCTACTATAGAATTAACCAATGAATCTATAGAAGGAGAGTCTGGTTGAATAAAGGATGAGAAAATATACCAACCTAAAGGAAGGTTAATTATTTGTACATCAGTTGCAGAAGAATATTCGCAAGAACTATCATCTATTGTAGCTAAGTTATTATAGTTAGAGGCTAAAGGGTCTATACAACCAGATATTTCAGCTGAACAGTTACCAAACTCACCAATAAATGGAGCTCCACCGGACAGCAACTCTATTCCATCAGAACTTAAGATAGACCAGGAAACTTCTTCTTGCCAATTACCGCCATCACAGGTTACAGAAATACATGAGTTTGAATCGTAACAAAGAACTTCGGTAGAAGAACTTCCAGAAACAATAGTCAAAGAAGAACCATTAATTATAATGTTATTTCCGTTCCAGCCATCACCATAAGAATCTTCTAATTGAATAGTTAGAGTTTCACCTGTAACACAATTTCCATCACAATCGTAACCAGGATTAGGTCCATTACCACCACAATCACCACACTCATCTAATTCGGTACAACTACCATCATCTACGGTACTGTTTACATCATAATTACAAGCAGTAGCATCCATACAACCACCTTGTATACCTGCAGCCCAAATAATCATTTCCATGGCTCCATTAAAATTCTCAGCACAAGCATCTAAAATCTGACTTTCAGGTAATTCAAACCCACCACCAGAAGAAGAGTTTGGTCTCAACTCAAAAGTATAGCCGAGTGCTCCTAATTCGTCATAAGACCAATCTGGCATAGTTCCACTGGCTAAGTAAAGTGCTCCATTTGCATCGCCTACACCAAAGGTAAAAGGGTAATTATTTGTATTTGTAATAGCATCGTTCATTGCGTTACCTAAACTTACAATTTCGTCATGATCAGGCGATTCTGCATTAGTATAACCCCAAGGTCCTAGAACTAAAGCAGAATAAGAATGAATGTCTAAATGGCCAACAAGATTGGGTACAGCTTCCATGTAATTTTTCAGAACATTTGCTTCGGTAGCAGAAAACGGACTTGTACCAACATAAACATCAGAACATTCTGAGGTACTAGTACTTTCTCCACCATTCCAATCGGCATCCCAATTTCTATTTAAGTCGGTACCTACACATGATGAATTAGCATTGGGCTGTCTGTTTTTCCTCCAATATCTATCTGTTGTATGCGTATAAACATAACCATCAGGATTTACAATTGGTACAATATAAACATCTACTATATCTAATAAAGTCTGTGTAAAATTATCTGTAGCATATTCTTGAGCTAACTGATCTGCAAAATAAGTAGTTGCCATTACAGTAACCCATTCTCTAGCATGTTGACACCCGTTAAAAAATACCGCTGGTTTATTTGTTCCACCAGTACTAAACTTTAAGCCGTTTATGGCTCTGTTTTCGTACGAATCTCCCAAATCTATTAAAGTAGCAATAGAACTAGAATTAGCAATTTCAACTAATTTATCTTGAACTTCATCATAAGTTCTATAAATTTCGTACCATTCTTCACCATCTCTTTGCGAACGTAACAATTCCATTGCAGCATTATCGTTATCAATTTTTTCTTTTAAATCGCTTACAATAGTTTCAAAAACTATATTATTAATAGAAAGCCAGTTTAGGGCAGTTTCAGAAACAATAATATCAGAAGAAGATTGATGTTCTCTGCAAGATAAAAATGTAGCCTCCAAATTATTTAGGCTAGCTTCTAAAGCAGGACTTACAGATTTAAGATGTATTAAAGTAGTGTTTGCATAGGGTGCACTATTTTGAGCACTAATTTGGAACACCATCAATAGAAATGCAAAGGGAATAAGATTTTTCATAGCTAGAATTTAATTTATTTAATGCAAAAACAATTCCAAAAAAAAAGCTGCACTAAGCAGCTTTTTTAATTTGAATTTTAGGTTACTTATTGATAACTAATCTACCAACAACACTATTTTTATCAGATGATAATTTGTAAATATATACACCGTTTGTAAAGCTAGATGTATTTACCATTAAGATATCTTTAGAATAAGTGCTTTTATAGACTAAATTTCCTAATAAATCAAAAATCTGAACATTTGTGTTTTCTTTTACAGAAGTTAACTCAAAAGTCACTTCAGTAGTTGCAGGGTTTGGATAAACCACAACGTCAGATAAATTAGCTAACTCTTCTACTCCAACATTAGACTCCACATTTAATATAAATGTAGGAATAAAGCTATTAAGAGCAGAATTATCTCCAGCTAAAGCTAGGTCAAGTAAAGCATTATCACCAGTGGTGTAAGGTACAGTGAAAGCTATTTCGCCTAAAATATCAATAGAGATTACAATATCAGCAATAATGTCTAAGGTATATTCACCAACTTCTGAAGGAATACCAGATAGCGACACCTCTCCTTCCACGTTAGGGATAAATGCACAATCTGCAATATTACAGTTGTAGTCCATTCCTAAAGGAGAAGAAAAACTTGTGATAGTTGCAGAAACAAATTCTAATTCGAAATCAATTCCTTCTATAACTAATGTTTCAGTAGAATAAAAACTAATAGTTTCGTTATAATTTTGGCCAATAAATGCATTGGGTAAATTAACTATAGAGCTGTCTGCGCTAAAGGTTGAACCTTCTGGAGGAAAAAAACCTACTTCTTGAGCAGATAAAAATTGAACTGACATCAATGCAAGCAATGATAAAGTGAAAATTTTTTTCATAATTTTTTTTGTTAAACGTTTCTTTCTAATTCTTCCATGTAAATATACTCTATTGCTTCAGATAAAGTAAGAACAACAACAAAATAATCCTCTAAGCTATCCATATCTTCTTTTGCAGAAATAATAACAAGGAATGAGATTTGTAGTTTTGAATGGTCTTTGTATGCTTTAGCTAATAAACTTATTACACTATCATTCAAAACAATAGAACTACAATCTATAATTTTATTGCCCTTAATTTGCAGATTATAAATAGCGTTTGTAAGTTCTAATTCAGAATTAAAATTTGGCAAAAACACCGTGTATTTATCCTTTTCGGTTATATTCCAAGACATTATTCTTCTCTTTTTATTTTTTGAGCCAAAAGGTATATGACTGCCATTCGTATGGCAACACCATTTTCTACTTGATCTAAGATGATTGCTTGCTCGCTATCTGCCACAGCAGAAGTTATTTCTACTCCCCTATTAATTGGACCTGGATGCATCACTACTATTTTCTTATTAAGGGAATCTAATAAGGGTTTATCTAAACCATAAAGCATTGTATATTCTCTAAGAGAAGGGAAATAATTGACATCCATTCTCTCTAACTGTATGCGCAACATGTTTACTACATCGCACCACTCTAATGCTTTTCTTAAATCGTGTTCTACTTTTACCCCTAATTCTTTAATGTATTTTGGAATTAAAGTAGCAGGACCACAAACCATTACTTCGGCACCTTGTTTTTGTAAGCAAAATATATTTGAAAGTGCTACTCTAGAATGAACTATATCTCCAACTATAACAACTTTTTTCCCTTTTACAGTGCCTAACTTCTCTCTTATTGAATAAGAATCTAATAAAGCTTGAGTAGGATGTTCGTGTGCACCATCTCCAGCATTTACGATTCTAGAATCTACATTTTCTGATAAAAACTTAGCAGCTCCAGGATTCGGGTGACGCATCACCACCAAATCAACTTTCATTGCTAAAATATTATTCACTGTATCAATTAACGTTTCACCTTTTTTAACAGATGAAGATGCTGCTGAAAAATTAATCACATCAGCAGACAATCGTTTTTCTGCTAACTCAAAAGACAAACGAGTTCTTGTGGAGTTCTCAAAAAACAAATTTGCAATAGTTATATCTCTTAAAGATGGAACCTTTTTTATCGGTCGATTTATAACAGACTTAAAATTATCGGCAGTTTGAAAAATGAGTTCAATATCTTCATTAGATAACTCCTTAATACCAACTAAATGATTTACACTTAAACTTCCCATATTTATCCTCTTATCAATCTAACCAAACCGTTTCTGGTTCCATCTTCAGACCATTCAACTAGTACTTTCTCAGTATCTATTGCATCAACTGTTTTCCCAACATAATTAGGTTCTATAGGTAGTTCTCTACTAAAACGTCTATCTATTAATACCAAAAGTTCAATTTGCTGAGGTCTTCCAAAAGAGTTTATAGCATCCATACCAGCACGAATACTTCTTCCAGTATAAAGCACATCATCAATAAATACCACCTTTTTCCCTTCTACTAAGAAGTCAATATTAGTTTGATTTGCTGTTAATGGCTCATCTCTTCTTCTAAAGTCATCTCTAAAAAAAGTAATATCTAAAGAACCTAATGAAATAGTATTTACACTTGATAATTCTAATAGACGTGCCTGAATTTTTTCGGCAAGAACATAGCCTCTAGGTTGCATTCCTATTAAAACAGTATTTTCAAAGTCACAATGATTCTCAATCAACTGCCAACACAAACGATTTACGCTTAAGTCTAGCTCTTTATGATTGAATAGTATTTTTTCGCCCATAGCAACAAATATAGTATTGTTATTCTGAATTCTTCTACACAAATGGTCAAAAAAAAACTCCGAAAAAAATCGGAGGCTTTAGGTATTTAAAAAAGAATCAAAATTATTCTCCTTTTTCTAGTTTATTTTATGCCGTTAAAACATAAACATCTTCTAAAAGTAGATTTTCAATTTAAATTAGATGATTTTATTATTTTTGATTTGGCTTTTTATCAGACGCTAAAGTATCTTTGATGATCACGGAGAGTAAACTAAAGACACCTAAATAGTATTTCGTATTTAATAAAATGACTCCTTTTAATATAACAAAAAAAAGCCTCCGAAAAAAATCGGAGGCTTTAGGTATTTAAAAAAGGATTAAATTATTCTCCTTTTTCTAGTTTACTTTTTAAAGCTGCTAATGCATCAATATCACCTAAAGTAGATTTTTCGACTTTAGATTGGATGTTTTTAACATTTTTAGAAGTTGACTTTTTCTCAGAAGCTAAAGCTTCTTTGAAGAAGATAGTATGCGATAAAACGATTTTTCTAGATCCTTTGTTAAATTCAATAACTTTGAATTTAACCATTTCACCTTTTGCTATTTTCGTTCCGTCTTCTTTTTCTGAATGTCTTCCAGGAACAAACCCTTCAACACCTTCAGTTTTAAACAATACGGTAGCACCTTTATCTAATACTTCAGTTACTTCACCTTCGTGTTCAGAACCTTCAGCAAAGATTGTTTCATAAGTATCCCAAGGGTTATCTTCAACCTGCTTGTGACCTAATGATAATCTTCTGTTTTCAGTATCTAAATCAAGAACAACGATATCTAAATTAGCTCCGATAGAAGTAAATTCAGATGGATGCTTCACTTTCTTAGTCCAAGAAAGGTCAGAAATGTGAACTAAACCATCAACACCTTCTTCTAATTCAACAAACACACCGAAGTTAGTGAAATTACGAACGATACCTGTATGTTTAGATTTACTAGGGTATTTTTCAGAAATATCAGCCCAAGGGTCTGTAGTTAATTGCTTAAGACCAAGAGACATTTTACGGTCATCACGATCTAAAGTTAAGATTTCAGCTTCTACCTCAGCACCAACTTTCATAAAGTCTTGTGCAGACCTTAGGTGAGTTGACCAAGACATTTCAGAAACGTGAATCAATCCTTCTACACCAGGTAAAATTTCGATAAACGCACCGTAGTCAGCTATTACAACAACCTTTCCTTTAACACGGTCACCAATTTTCAACTCTTGATCTAGAGCATCCCATGGATGAGCAGATAGTTGTTTCAGACCTAATTGTATTCTAGTCTTAGCTTCATCGAAGTCTAAGATTACAACGTTAATTTTTTGGTCTAATTCAACAATCTCGTTTGGATGGTTGATACGGTTCCAAGAAAGGTCAGTTATGTGGACAAGTCCATCAACACCACCAAGATCAATAAACACACCGTAAGAAGTAATATTCTTAACAGTACCTTCAAGAACTTGACCTTTTTCAAGTTTACC
>DKGK01000051.1:16971-19106 GCA_002453265.1 Flavobacteriales bacterium UBA6772
ATAATTTCTTTCTTCTGAAGCTCGATATCAGCTTCGATAAGTGCTTTGTGCGATACAACTACGTTTTTGAAGTCATGGTTGATTTTCACCACCTTGAATTCCATAGTTTTACCTACATAAATATCGTAATCACGGATAGGCTTCACGTCGATTTGAGAACCTGGCAAGAATGCTTCAATTCCAAATACATCTACGATCATACCACCTTTAGTACGACATTTCACAAAACCATTAACGATTTCTTCATTATCGTGAGCAGCGTTAACTCTATCCCATGAACGGATAGAACGTGCTTTACGGTGAGACAATACTAATTGTCCTGTTTTATCTTCTTGTTGATCAATTAAAACTTCAACCGTATCACCTTCTGATAATTCAGGGTTATAACGGAATTCGTTTAAAGAAATCACACCTTCAGACTTACCACCAATTGAGATAATTGCTTCACGGTCAGTTAGATTTAAAACTGTACCATCGATAACACCAGCTTGTGTTTCTTCTGGAAGCGTTGCTTCATACATGGCCTCGTACGTCTTAAACTCTTCTTTTGAGTAAGTCGCAAGACCACCTTCAGCAAAGGCATCCCAGTCAAATTCTTTTGTTTCAGCAGCAGTTGCTTCAACTTTAGGAGTAGTTACTACTACTTCCTCTATGTTTGTTGCTTTCTCCTCAGACATTGGAAAAAGGGGTTTTGTATTTCACCGTGGTAGCTTTAAAATAAAGCGAAAGAGTTTATATAAGAGAATTTTCCGCTACCTTTATTAGAAAATGTGGGCAAATATACAACTAAATAATACTTCATTAACACATATACTCATAGAATCTATTCAACTTAGCTAAATATGAGTAATTGAATTTCTTTTACTAAATCCATTTGGTTCTTTTTTTCAGTATTAATTATTAATTTTGATGCAGCGTAATAAGTGTCTCTTTTGGGTAAATGCTTTGTAATAAATAAATTTAGCTCGTTTTGTGAATGAATATTTGAAAGTATTGGTCTGTGCATTCGCTCTCTAAATAATCTCGTTGATAATACAGATGCATCGGCTTTTAAATAAACCACTTCACCAAGTTCATTCATCAGATTCATTAAATCGTTACTGCAGGGTAAACCACCACCAGTAGCTACAACAACATCATCTTTATCAATCAAAAACTCTATACACTCTTTTTCTTTACTCCGAAAATAGTCTTCTCCAGATTCATTAAAAATAGTCGAAACTGTTTTACAGCACCTATTCTCAATCCAACTATCAGTATCAATAAACCTGTAGTTCAATTTAGTTGCAAGCAAAGCACCTAAGCTAGACTTTCCAGCCCCCATATATCCTACTAAAAATATCAGCATTTAAAAAGGAGAATCAGGTTCTTTACTCATGTGTTTGTAAACGAGTTTATCTACCCACTTCGGGAAAAACTTGTTTAAGAATACAGTTAGCTTTCCATTTAAAGTTAAAGTCAAACGATCTTTTCTTTTAATAACAGCTCCAACAATTGCATCTGCAACTTCTTCAGGTTGCATCATTTTCTGCTCATCTCTTGGTGTTTCTCCTTGAGAACTGCCATCGGCTGCTAAAGCAGTATTTCTAATATTTGAAGCTGTAAATCCAGGACAAGCCAATAAAACATGCAAATCCTTTTTTAAATTTTCTATACGCAAAGCTTCTAAAAACCCATGCATAGCAAACTTTGAAGAAGAATAGCCAGTTCTACCAGGCAATCCTTTATACCCAGCAATAGAAGAAACGCCTACTACAGAGCCTTTATTTTCTAATATACTTTTAATAGCGTAACGGGTACAATATACAGTACCCCAGAAATTTACATCCATTACTTTTTTAAGGACTTGTAAATCTAAATCTACAAAAGCGGCTCTCATAGAAATACCTGCATTGTTAACCAATACATCTATTTTACCAAATTTATCTAGCGTTTTATCCATCAATATTTTACATTCGGCTTCTTTAGAAACATCTGTAGGTACACACAAGACCTGAACACCTAGGAGCAAAATTTCTTTAGAAATTTCATTTAATTTATCTGCAGATCTAGCAGCTAAAACCAAATTGGCTCCTTTCTTAGCGAAGGCTATGGAACAAGCCTTTCCAATTCCCGAAGAGGCTCCTGTAACAATT
>DKGK01000042.1 GCA_002453265.1 Flavobacteriales bacterium UBA6772
AACATCGAGCTTGATGTTTGCCAAACCTGCTCCGTCTTGTCCTCGGTTAACCGGCTTTTGCATTAACAGGTACATTTTATTTAAACCATAAAGGGATGTCCCGTACTTTTCTTGGTAATACTCTAGTGGCTTTAGGAGGCGTATCATCGCAACTCCACACTCGTGTTTCAACTCGTCACTCATGGGCTTTTGGCAGTAGATTTAAAGCTGCAAGTTACAATAAATTGAAACTCGAAAATTGAATTTTAAAATTAAATTAAGCATTCTAATTCAGCTAATATAGAGCTTCAAATAACAAGTCAGGATGGAAGGAAAAATGATATATGCAGAGTAAATATTTAAGCAAAAAACATTAAGAATTAGGAAACTGGAGTACGAGTATAAACTACCTATTTCTAAGTAATAAATGAAAATGTATAAGAATAAACTTCATTTTCACAAAAACAGCTCTTTGCTTACATTCTCAAAAAAATAATCCTTTTTCAAAATTCAATTATTCAAAATATTAAATCATTTCTAAAACCTATCTTTAACCAACAAAATCAACTGCACCAAAATGAGTAATCAAATACCAAGCTTACAAGTTGGCGATAAAGTCGCCATAGTTTCTTCCGCACGTAAAATAAACAAAGAAGAGCTTCACTTTGCCGAAAGAAAAATAGAATCCTGGGGACTAAAAATTGTGTTTGGTGAAAATTTATTTCAAGAAGAAAATCAATTTGCAGGTTCCGCTAAACAAAGAACTCAAGATTTACAAGTAGCATTAGACAACAAAAACATAAAAGCAATACTATTTGCGAGAGGTGGTTATGGCTCAGTACAAATAGTGAATTCTATAGACTGGACAAACTTTCAAAAAAAACCAAAATGGCTTGTTGGCTTTAGCGATATTACCGTTTTTCATTCGCATATACAACAGATTTTTGGGATTGCTACTTTGCATGCTCCCATGCCAATTACTTTCACTAAGAATACTGATTCGTCTTTAAACAATTTAAAAAAGATGCTTTTTGGTGATCCTGTTACCTACCAAATAGCTAGTCATCCTTATAATAAATATGGAAAAGCTGAAGCTAAAATTATAGGCGGAAATCTATCTATTCTCTACAGCCTTTTAGGCTCTGAAAGTCAAATAAACACCTACGGTAAAATTCTATTTATAGAAGATCTGGATGAATACCTCTACCATTTAGACCGAATGATGTACGCTCTAAAAAGAGCCGGAATGCTTGAGGATTTAGCAGGATTAATAATAGGCGGAATGAGTGATATGAAGGACAACACAATCCCTTTTGGTAAAACAGCCAAAGAAATTATTGCTGATGCTGTTTCAGAATACAAGTTCCCTGTAGCATTTGGTTTTCCCTCAGGGCATATTGACGATAATAATCCAATTGTTTTTGGTAAGAAGATAAGGTTAGAGGTAAATGAGGAAAGTACTATTATAGCATAGTATATTTTCTATTCATAATTGTCAATAAGCCAGAATTCTTTTTCATTTTAGCCTACAAACAAAACCTGTTTGGTGGTACGATTTTCTTGACTAAGAACAACCTCTTTACCCTTTAATATAGAAAGTTCCTGTGCCTTAGAAAAGTGACGAATGGTGAGTAAATCTAAGTCTGTATTATACTTAATTCCATAATCTTTTGAGAGTTCCTTAACTAAGTCTACAATTTGTAAGGAATCAACATCTACAGCTAAAGAACAGGACACCGCAGCGTTTTGAACAAGATTTACTGAGGCATTGTATTTTGCTAAAACAGCAAATATTTGGGCTAAGTGGTTTTCTACTATAAAGTCTAAATCCTTTGCTGATATAGAAAGTAGCGTTTGATTTTTCTTTAAAATATAAAAAGCAGATTCTGGAACTGTAACTTCATTTTCTGAAATCCAAGTTCCTTTTTCGGATGGATTAATAAAGGATCTAATTTCTAATGGAATACACTTCAACTTTAAAGGCTGTAAGGTTTTCGGATGAATTACCGAAGCACCGTAAAATGCAAGTTCTATAGCTTCTTGAAAGGATAGTTTTTCAATTTTTATAGGATTTGGGAAATAACGAGGATCGGCATTTAATAAGCCCGGAACATCTTTCCAGATAACGAGTTTTTTAGCTTCCAAAATACTTGCAAAAATAGCTGCACTATAATCCGAACCTTCTCTACCCAAAGTAGTCGTAAAATTCTCGGAGGTACAACCTATAAAACCTTGTGTTATGATAAGCTTATCTCCTACAATCGCTTTTTTAATTAATGAAGTCGAAAGCTTCCAGTCTATATTCGCATCTCTATATTTATTATCGGTTTTAATTAAATCTCTAGCATCTAACCAAGTGTTATTTAAACCAATTTCATTTAAATAAGCGCTCACCAAAGTTGTAGAAACCAGCTCTCCAATAGAAACAATTTGATCGTATTCGTAAGAATATTCTGGTCTTGGCTCAGCTTCGAAAGCCCATTCAATTTCTACAAACAAATTACTTATAGCATTAAATATAGAATGCCCTTTTGGAAATAATTCAGTTAAAATAGTTGTGTGAAAAGACTTTACCTTTTCAAGCTTTGCAAAGCTATCGTCTTGTTTCAAATAAAAAGCCCTAGCAACCTCTTCTAACAGATTGGTTGTTTTTCCCATAGCAGAAATTACAACTACTGGATTATGCTCTTTATATTGCTTCAGAATTTTTGCTAAATTCCTTACACCTTGAGCATCTTTAACAGATGCACCTCCAAATTTAAAAACTTTCATTTCGAAATAATTTGAAGCAAATGTAACTATTTATAGAATCTTAAATAAGTATCAAAATGAAATATTTCATATATATTAATAGTCTAAACAACCTGATAACTTTTATTACTATCGGATGAAATTTTGGGAGATTTAATGGGGTAGTTTCTGCCAGTTATAGATTGGGTAGAGACCTGGATTTAATTGGAAATCTAATAAGTATGGAGACTTATATATTATTGTTGAAATTCCAAATAACACCCTATATGTCTTACACTTAGATACCGATTAAACTATAAAATATTTTGTGAAAAACAAAAACAGAGTATATTATGTATTATTGCCTATAGGAGAATGGGATTCTGGAAGGATTAAATTCCAAAAAAAAGATTCTAAGAATACCGAAATATTTCAAATTTCATTAATGATGGTCGGCATCATTAATGAAATTTGTAATTCGATTAACTACTGTATTTAACTTAGAGCCTTTTTATATCGGATAAATTAAAATCACTATTTAAATAAGTGAACTGAACCTTTATAAATATCTACTTCTTCGGTTACTTTATTCCCAACTTCTAGCACATAGAAATAAACACCCACAGCTAATTCATCATTTTGGTGGCTCGATTGTCCGTCCCACCACTTATTGTCTAAACCATAACTACCATTTCTATATACTTCATCTCCCCAACGATTATAAACACTCATATTGGCATAACTATAATATTCTGAAGTTAAGCCATCAATAAAGAATATATCATTCATGTCATCAGCATTTGCCGTAATAACATTCGGAATGATAAGGTCGCACATAAACAATACATCAAACTCAATGATAGAGTCGCAGGCAGTATAAGCCAAAGTGTATTCTCCATATTCTGAAACTGTCAAACTCGTTTCTTGTCCTAAAGGGTTAGAGAAATTGGCAAAACTAGGACCTGATATTTGCATCCATCCTACATCTAAACCAAAGGATTCTACAAACATTTCTGCATCGAACTCACAACGTAATAACTCATCGGTATGAACAATAGGAAGCTCTTGAGCAAACTCTACTGATACAGTATCGGATGTATTGCAACCCATAATTGTAAATTCTACCTGATAAGTTCCAAAGGAATTAACCTCAAAAGAAACCCCGTCTTCAACCATATCGCTATACTCTGTAATTGTATGATTTGGCTGTGAAACTAGGCCCCAAAGGCCACCAGTAGGCGATGGATTGTCTAATTCGAAATCTACATCAAAGGCACAAACTTGTCTCCCTGGAGAAGTGATTACAGGATCTACAGAAATAAAATTAACTTCTACAGAATCTTTACCTTCACAAAAATCTATGGTGTAAGTCATAGTATAAGTACCAAAGTCAGCAGCTAATAAATTTATTGCTTCGTCAGTTGGGTCTCCTAAAATTTGGATTGAATCGCCTATAGAAATAGTCCAAAGTCCAGAATTATCGGTAGGATTATCTACGGAAATAATGTTTTCCAAAGAACAAATTACATCTTCTGGAGTTTCTATAATAGGATTTACAATTTCAAAATCTAATTCTACCTCTCCTTCATAACCACAATCGTTGTCAATAAACTCAAAAACATAATCGCCTATTTCACTTACCGTAATCTCAGGATTTAAGGCTTCAGTATTAGGATCGAAATTTACGATAGAACCTTCTGGTAATTCTGTTACCGCCCAAACACCTCCTCCAGGAGGAACATTTGTAGCTTCTAATAAGAAGTTATCGTCACATAATATGACTGCATCTGCAGAAAGAACTGGCGTGCCATACACATCAACCATAAACTCTTCGGTATATTCACAACCGTAGCTATCTAAAATAGTCATTACGTAATTATGCTCACCTGCGTTATATGGCTGTACAGACACCATAGTCGAATCGTATAAGATTACAGAAGAAGGCTCTTCGGCACAGTACCAAGAGAAACTTAAAATTGTTGGGACTAAGGAATCAACGATAGCAGGTTCAGAATTTTCTTCATCTTGAAGAGTCATAGATATGCTCCAACCACAAATAAATCCATTATCAATCAATAAGTTATCCGTTACAGTAAGTACCCATGTACCATTTGGACTACTACCAGCAAAATCAGAAAAACTGCCTACAGGAGTATAAGATCCTGGAATCATTGACTGACCACCATTAATTGGAGCATTCATAGTATTTCCCCCTTCGTTAGCAAAAGTACCGAAAGTTGGAGTTATAGACCAACAGTATTGCCAACATTCACCGGAGATTTCTTCACTATTTCCATCAATGGCATCTCCAAGCCAAGTGCCTCCACCAGATTGATCAAATAATTGGACTAATGTTCCATTAGGTGCAGTTAGAGATACATCTAAATCTCCTATATAAGAATGCTCTATGTCTACACAAACTTCTGTAAAATCATTTCCATCTAGGACAGCATCAGATTCGTAAGCACTTATCTCTAAATTAGACTCGTAGGACTCTAATCCATCCGGCAAATATATTGGTTCAGCAAAATCAACACCTGTTTCGATTACATCCTCATAAACTAGCCAAGTAACGGGCTCGAAAAAAGTAGAAATAACAACACCATTAGTGTCTAATAAACCACTATAAGCTTCTAACTCCGTACCGGGACAAACTTCTGTTTCTGTTGGAGGGATAATAGAGGTTAAGATTTCTGGATGATCTTTAATTGCAGTATAACTAAAGGTTTGGATACAGTCGTTTATATCTGTAACTATTAAAGTTATTTCCGACTCATTCATCTCATCATAAATCTGAGATACTTGCTGTCCGGACTGAACTACAGCACCATCGTTAAAAGTCCATTCGAAAGTTGTGGTTACATCAGATTGTTCGTAAAATGTATTATTGTCGAAATAATTAGTCTCTACTTCCAACTCCAATTCATAACAAATATTTATTTCGTTATCAGCGTTTATATTATCGCTAGAAATTACGTTTACAGTATAATCTTGACAAGGGTATTGACAGTTAATTTCTGCAAACCAACCATCGTTTTCTAAATTCCCTGGAGAAGTAAACTGAATAGTTAAACAACCAGTTGGATTCGTTTCTGATGCCATAATAACTCCAGGATCAGGATCGTTAGGGCTGTCGAAAGAGTACAAGACATCAGCAGCAGTAGAAGAACCATCGTAAATAGTAAAAGTACAGGAACTAAAATTACTACCTCCTAAGTTGAAATCGAAAAATGTGATACCTGTACTTAATTCTGGGTCGGTACTACAGATTGTCATTGTATAGTTTTCACCGCCATCGAAATCCCCATTAGCTCCACCAGAATCGTAAAAATAACCTGTACAAACAGCTACATCGTTAGGTCCCATATAAACATTAGGTCCTTGTACTTCTACAGGTTGAACAATTTCACAACCCAAAGAATCAGTTATCGTAAGAATATAAAGCCCTGGAGCAACTCCAGACAAATTTTGGTTTGTAGCACCATTAGACCATTCAAAAGTAAAAGGAGGGTTTCCTCCATATGTAGTAATAGTAGCACCTCCATTAGTAGCCACATCGCTAGAAGCAGTTATAACTTCGTAGTCTGCTCTAAAACAAAAACAATCATCTACTGAACTTGGCAATGTAAATTCTTCTGAATTACCAGAACCATTCGGAGCAGAACCGTCATTATCAATCAACGTATTGAATCCGCCACAAATACCTACGGTATACCAAGAACCGTTACCCCAACCATCATTTCCAGAATCGTAGGCATTAAAAGTATAAGTGCCACCTTCTTGCAAACAAACTTCAGTAGAATTATACACAAAATTTGCTGCATAAGTAAATGGGTTCGTAGCATAAACATTCCCACCGGCATCTTGAATATCCCAAGTAACCTGACCTACAGGGACAACTTGTGTAAAAGAAAGAGAAACGACTACTCCAACTTCGCCATCGGAGCAAATGGTTCCATCTTGAGCGTAACTAGCAAGTGTATTTAAAACTACACAGCATAAAAGGATTAGTGCTTTTTTCATGATCTGTTAGTTAATTTCATTAAATAACGCATATATCTGATTCTTGCTTTTTAAATAAACAAGTATATTCGAATCTCCTAAACGATAGGTATTGGTTTTATTTTCTTTAAAAACCACATCGAACAGAAGAATATTAAAATTCGTTTGGTTAATTGTAGCAGGTAAGATGTGTCCTTGAGGAATATTTAGCAATTCCAAAAGATCTGGGAATTGGCTTAATTTCTCTGCTGGAATTTCATCGAGCTGATTTAAAGTATAAGAATTACCTACATAAAAGTTCAAATATGCGAGTTTTGAAGGGTTCGTTTGATATAAATTTTCTAAAAATTCAGCTTCATAACGAAACAACAAACGACTATCGAAAGTAGATTTTTGTTGCGCAGAGAGGCTTAATGCAAATAATGCACAAAGTAAAAAGAGTAGTTTTTTCATAGTCAAAATACTGACGCCAAGATTTTAAGTAAAATGAAATTTATATTTCCGATTGGCAGGACGACAAATATAACTTTTTTTAGCAGCCGAAGCAATTTAGTATTTGCTTCAAATAGTTTAATATTGCAGTAATGAAACAACAAAACATACGCAACTTTTGCATCATCGCACATATCGACCACGGTAAGAGTACTTTGGCCGATCGTCTTTTAGAGCATACTCAAACGGTAACCGAGCGAGAGTCTAAGAACCAGCTCCTCGACAGCATGGACTTAGAGCGAGAACGTGGAATAACCATCAAGAGTCATGCCATTCAAATGGAGTTCTTACACAACGGAACTAACTATAGGTTAAACTTAATTGACACCCCAGGTCACGTAGATTTCTCTTATGAAGTTTCTCGATCTATTGCTGCCTGCGAAGGAGCTTTACTTATCGTAGATGCTGCACAAGGTATACAAGCACAAACAATTTCGAATTTATACTTAGCATTAGAGAATGATTTAGAGATTATTCCTGTGCTCAATAAAATTGACTTACCAAGTGCAAATCCGGAAGAGGTTAAAGATCAAATTATAGATCTTATAGGCTGTAACGATGAAGATATTATTCCTGCCTCTGCAAAAACAGGTGTTGGTATACAAGAAATATTAGAAGCTATTGTAGCTCGTGTTCCTGCTCCTGTTGGAGATGAAGAAGCACCTTTACAAGCTTTAATATTTGATTCCGTATTCAATCAATTCCGGGGTATTGAAGCTTACTTTAAAATAGTAAGTGGAACGCTTAGAAAAGGAGATAAAGTAAAATTCTTTGCTACTGAAAAAGAATATTTCGCAGATGAAATTGGTTCTTTAAAGCTAGAGCAAGAGCCTCGTAAAGAAATTAAAGCAGGTGATGTTGGTTATATAATTTCTGGGATTAAAATTGCCAATGAAGTTAAAGTTGGGGATACAATCACGCATACAGAAACACCCTGTGATGAAGCTATTGACGGTTTTGAAGATGTGAAACCAATGGTATTTGCAGGTATTTACCCTGTTGACACTGAAGATTACGAAGAACTTCGTAATTCTATGGAAAAATTACAATTAAACGATGCATCTTTAACCTTCGAGCCAGAATCTTCGGCTGCTTTAGGTTTTGGGTTCCGTTGTGGATTCTTAGGAATGTTACACATGGAAATTATCCAAGAGCGTTTGGAGAGAGAATTCGACATGACTGTAATTACTACAGTCCCTAACGTTTCTTACTTTTCGTATAATAGAAAAGGCGTAAAACTCTTAGTTAATAACCCATCCGATTTACCCGATCCTTCAACAATTGATAAAGTTGAAGAACCTTATATAGCTGCTCAAATAATTACAAAATCTGAATACATAGGATCGATTATTACGCTATGTATTGAAAAAAGAGGTATTCTAAAAAACCAAGTTTACCTATCGCCAGATAGAGTTGAGTTGAGTTTTGAATTACCGCTAGCAGAAATCGTTTTCGACTTTTACGATCGACTAAAAACGGTTTCTAAAGGATATGCATCATTCGATTACCAACCTATAGGTTACCAAGTATCAAACTTAGTAAAATTAGATATTTTACTAAACGGTGATCAGGTAGATGCACTTTCGGCATTAATTCACCGCGACAATGCACATAATATTGGTAAAAAAATATGTGTAAAATTACGCGAATTGATTCCTCGTCAGCAATTTGACATTGCGATACAAGCTGCTATTGGAGCAAAAATAATTTCTCGTGAAACTGTAAAAGCACTTCGTAAAGATGTTACCGCCAAATGTTATGGTGGTGATATTTCGCGTAAGCGTAAACTTTTGGAAAAGCAAAAGAAAGGTAAGAAGAGAATGCGTCAGGTAGGAAATGTGGAGATTCCACAATCTGCATTTATGGCGGTACTTAAACTGGATTAAATAGTGCTCTATGCAAAATAAAATAGACGCTTTAAATACTAAAATCGCAGAAGCTCACAAAGGTGGTGGCGATAAAAGAATTGAAGCTCAACACAAAAAAGGAAAATTAACAGCTCGTGAAAGAGTACATTTTCTTTTAGACGAAGGCTCTTTCCAAGAAATTGGAATGTTGGTTACCCACCGATCTACCAACTTCGGACTCGATAAACAAAAGTTTTTAGGCGATGGTGTAATTACTGGTTACGGTAACGTTAACGGTCGTTTAGTATACGTTTTTGCTCAAGATTTCACCGTAATGGGTGGTTCTTTAGCTGAAGCTCATGCTCAAAAAATTTGCAGAATAATGGATCTCGCCATGAAAAATGGTGCTCCTGTTCTTGGACTAAACGACTCTGGTGGAGCACGTATTCAAGAAGGGGTTGTTTCCCTCGGTGGTTATGCCGATATATTCTACAAAAATACACAGGCATCAGGAGTTATTCCACAGCTTTCCGCTATTATGGGACCTTGTGCTGGTGGTGCAGTTTACTCACCTGCACTTACAGACTTTATTATGATGGTGGAAGACACATCTTATATGTTTGTTACAGGACCAAATGTGGTGAAAACAGTAACGCACGAAGAAGTAACTGCTGAAGAATTAGGTGGTGCATCAACGCATTCATCCAAATCTGGCGTGGCACATTTTTCATGTGCTAACGAAGTGGCTTTAATTAACGAATTGAAAACACTTCTTTCGTATATGCCACAAAACTGTGAGGAAGAGGCACCTTCAGTACCTTATTCAGCAGCAGACGAAAGCAGAGAAAGTTTAAACGATATTATTCCTAACAATCCAAATCAACCTTACGATATTAAGGAAGTAATTGATGGTATTGTGGATGGTAGTTCATTCTTTGAAGTTCATAAAAATTACGCTGAAAACATCGTTTGTGGATTTGCTCGTTTAGGAGGGAAATCAATCGGTGTTGTAGCCAATCAACCTGCATTTTTAGCAGGAGTATTAAATATTGAAGCATCTACAAAAGCTGCACGTTTTGTACGTTTTTGCGATTGCTTTAACATTCCATTATTGGTATTAGAAGACGTTCCTGGTTTCTTGCCGGGTACCGATCAAGAGTGGCGAGGAATTATTACACATGGTGCTAAATTGTTATATGCTTTCGCTGAGGCAACAGTACCTCGTATTACCGTTATCACGCGTAAAGCGTATGGTGGTGCTTACGATGTAATGAATTCTAAGCACATTGGTGCCGATATGAATTACGCTTGGCCATCTGCAGAAATTGCGGTGATGGGTGCTAAAGGTGCTGCAGAAATAATCTTCAGAAATGAGATTAAAGGTGCAGACGATAAAGAAGCCAAGTGGAAAGAAAAAGAAAAAGAATATTCAGATATGTTCGCGAATCCTTATAATGCAGCTGCTAGAGGTTATGTAGATGAAGTAATTCAACCTGCACAAACTCGTGAGAAGCTAATTAAAGCATTTAAAATGCTCGAAAACAAAGTTGATAGCTTACCAAAAAAGAAACACGGAAATATTCCACTTTAAGATGAACGTACTCATATTAGGATCTGGCGGTCGTGAACACACTTTCGCTTGGAAATTGGCTCAAAGCCCTCTATTAAACAAATTATTTATCGCTCCTGGAAACGCAGGAACGGATCCTTTAGGAGAGAATGTAAATATTAAAGTTGATGACTTTATTGCCATAAAAAAACTCTGCTTAGACAAGGGGATTGAAATGGTAGTTGTTGGCCCAGAAGATCCATTAGTAAAAGGGATTCATGATTTCTTTTTAGCAGATGCAGACTTAAAAAACATCCCTGTTATAGGTCCTCAAAAAGCAGGTGCTGAACTAGAGGGATCTAAAGATTTTGCCAAAGAATTCTTATTCCGTCATAATATACCTACTGCAGCTTACCAAACTTTTACTTCAGATAATTTAGAAGAAGGTTATGCTTTTTTAGATACTTTAAAAGCACCTTACGTTTTAAAAGCAGACGGTTTAGCTGCGGGTAAGGGTGTTTTAATTTTAAACTCTGTTGCCGAGGCTAAAGTAGAATTAAAGGAAATGCTTACCGAAGCCAAATTTGGTGCGGCAAGTTCTAAAGTGGTGATCGAAGAATTTTTAGACGGTATAGAATTATCTGTATTTGTTTTAACTGATGGCGAAAACTACAAAGTACTGCCTACTGCCAAAGACTACAAACGTATTGGCGAAGGCGACACAGGTTTAAACACCGGTGGAATGGGCGCTATATCTCCTGTACCTTTCGCAGACGATGTTTTAATGGAGAAAATTGAAACTCGCATCGTAAAACCTACAGTCGACGGTTTAAAGAAAGATGGCATTCCTTATAAAGGATTTATCTTTATTGGATTGATTAATGTAGACAATGAGCCTATTGTTATAGAATACAACGTTCGTATGGGGGACCCAGAAACGGAAGTTGTATTGCCACGAATAAAATCTGATTTATTAGAATTATTCCAAGCAGTAGGGAACGGAAACTTAAACGAACAGACCTTAGAGTTAGATCCACGTTATGCTACAGCAATAATGATGGTTTCTGGTGGTTATCCGGAAGCTTACAAGAAAAGTGAAGTGATAACGGGAATTGATTCTGTAGAAGACTCTATTGTATTCCACGCAGGAACTAAACTAGAAGGTTCTGAGGTGCAAACTAACGGTGGAAGAGTTATGGCATTAACTTCATTTGGGAGTACCATAGATGAAGCCCTAGCAAAATCTTTTGCAAGTGCAGAAAAAATAAACTTCGAAGGGAAATATTACCGCACAGATATTGGCTTTGATTTATAGAAATATAAATCGGAACACCTTAATACTAAAACAAAAAAAGGCAACCAAATGGTTGCCTTTTTTATTGAAATTAGAAAATTAATCTTCTAATATATTTTTATCAGTAGTCACAATTTTCATACAAAAAGCTAAAGCTCCTGTGCCTACTATAACTATTATAACGTTTGGAAAATTCCCTGCTTTTTCAAGAATTCCAAAAGTTGTTTCAAATAAATCGCCGATAGCGTAAAGTATATTATTCATAAGTCTAAAAGTTTTTCTTAACGACCACAAAAATACATATTTTTACAACATGATAGTAAATTTATTTCGCCAGACTCAGGCGCTCTCAATATTGAGTGTTTTTATTTTAGCAATAGTTACATGCTCTGTTTTTTCTTACCAGGAATATTCAGAATTAAGTCATGGATATTCGCCCTTATATAAATTTATTTTCCCACAGCTTTTAGCAAATCCTTTTCTAGCGAAACTTATAACTGGAGCTGTCATTTTTTGGCAAGCTATTAGGGTGAATAAATTAATGGTAGGACAAGGAATTTATTCTACAAATACTTTTTATCCAGCATTGTTTTTTGTGTTAACCATTGGATTAGCAAGAGACTTTAGCCCCATTACGGTAGCACTATTATTTTTAATTCTTTCTTTGCATAAAACAATTAATTGTTATTTAGTAAAAAGCGCACACACCTTAGTTTTCGAAAGTGCGTTCCTTCTAAGTATTGCAGTATTAATTCATCCTCAGTTCCTGCTTTTTGCTCCTCTTATTTGGATTGGAATGTCTATTTTCTCTTTAGGAGATCGATCGTATTGGGTTTTGAGTATCCTAGGTCTTTTATGTCCAGTAATTATAGCTTATTCGTTTGGGGTCTATGCTGAAATTCAGAACGCTAACTGGAGAAGCTTATTTATATTTCTTGAACATGAACAAATCCCAAGTCAATTTTCATCTTTCGATTACCTAAGCTTATTAATCTACGGTGCTGCATTAATAATTGCTACAATTGAGGTTGTTGCTAGCTTAAGAAAAAAGAAAATAAAAGCGAGAAAATCATTTATATTAATTTTATGGCTCTTAGTGCTCCAATTAATTTTCCTGCTTTTAGACCCTACCCCATATAGTAGTAAATTACAAGTCCTTGCGCTTCCGGGCTCTATATTC
>DKGK01000085.1 GCA_002453265.1 Flavobacteriales bacterium UBA6772
CTCTTGTGCTACAATCATCTCAGTTGGTTGTATGGATTTAAATGCTGACAACTTTGACGAATATGCTAATGTTTCTGGTATATGCGATTATTCATGTCCATTTACTCCTAATGGAACAAGCTATCTTGACGGAATCTGTTATGAGAATGTTTGGACATATGGTTACACCGTTGAGGTGCTTGAAGGTATTGGATATGAATGTTCTTGTGTAGTAGAGCCAATTTATGGTTGCATGGATTCGGTTGCCTGTAACTATAATACTATTGCTACTCTTGATGATGGCTTTTGTACTTATCCAGAAACTTATTATAACTGTAATGGGAGTTGTATAGAAGACTCTGATGAGGATGGTGTGTGTGATGTTTTAGAGGTTTCGGGATGTACAGATGATTATGCCTGTAACTATTATATTAACGCTACTGATGATGATGGGTCTTGTACTTATCCTGAAACTTACTACAACTGTTATGATGGCTGTATAAATGATACTGATGGTGATGGTGTCTGTGATGGATTAGAAATCTTAGGCTGTACAAATACATTTGCCTGTAACTATGATTCTACTGCCACTGATGAGGGGTTTTGTACTTATACTGAAATGTATTACAACTGTAATGGTGCTTGTATTTATGACACTGATTTGGATGGTGTGTGTGATGAGTTAGAGATTTCAGGCTGTACAGATCCTAGTGCTTGTAACTATCATCCTAGCGCCACTAACGATAGCGGGTACTGTACTTATCCTGAGACTTATTATGACTGTAATGGTTGTATTAATGATATCGATTTAGATGGAGAATGTGATGAATTTGATTATGATGACGGGCTCGATCTTGATGATGTAAGTATTGAAGAATCAAAACTAATTAGAGTGATTGATGTTTTGGGACGTGAGGTAAAAGAGCAAAGAAAAGGTGTACTTCTTTTCTATATTTATGATAATGGTAAGGTAGTTAAAAGACTAATTCATTAAGCTCTGTGTAATAATATTCAAAATATACAATTATTACAATATTCTGTAATCTTGCGTACAAGCATTTTAGGATTCCATTAAAAAACGTTTTAGGTATGGCTATTTCAAAACAGAGAGCATAATGCTCCCAACTTATAACGAATATAGAAGAAGTAAGTAAGCTAATAGACAAGCCAATTGTTTTAGCAGCCTTCTTATACCTTACGAATCAATCTGGTATTTAACTATTCATATCAATGGTGTTATTTGTATGATTTTATGGCCTTTTTCAGCGTATTTCGTTCAAAAATAGACCTAATTGTTGTAACAAAAACTCTATAGAAGCGAAGTAAAAACATTTTAGTATCTTGCAGTAACTACAAAAGACCGAACCCTTTATTATATTGACATACAGCAAGATATAACTATAAAACAAAGCTGTTTGTTAATATCTTTTTAAGTTTTAATCAATTTTAACGCAATAGTATTTACAGTATTCGTTATATTTGAAGTAATTAAATTAATCGATAAAAAAATGCTAGAATTCTGTAAAAGTGTATTACAAAAAGTAAGTTTTGATCATTTATTATTTCAAAAAGAGTTAAACAAATCAATTGATTGGCTAGGTAAATCCGAGGTAGAAAATTTAAGACTATGGTGTATGGAAACCTACGGCACTCAACATGGACTAATTATTCAACAAGCTTTCGAAACTATTTTATAACAAAAAAGGTCTTTTTACTAAGACCTTTTTTTTATGTGGTATAAAACCTAGATATGAAGAGCTAATCGTATTGCACTTAGAATAAATTGTATTCGTTGTTATGATATACTCTACCTAAGTGTTTATAGGCTGCTTCTGTTACGACTCTACCTCTTTGGGTTCTTATTAAATAACCTTCTTGTATTAAATAAGGTTCGTAAACTTCTTCGAGCGTAGCCGCATTTTCACTCACTGCAGTTGCTACCGTTCCAACGCCTACTGGCCCTCCTTTAAACTTATCAATAATCGTTTCAAGGATCATTATATCCATTTCATCTAAACCTTTCTGATCTACTTTAAGAGCATTTAAAGCTAAATTGGTAATAGGCATATCTATTTTACCAGATCCTTTAATTTGTGCAAAATCTCTAACTCTACGTAAGAGTGCATTGGCTATTCTTGGTGTTCCTCTACTCCTACCCGCAATTTCCGAAGCTGCCTCATGTTCTATAGGTACATCTAATATTCCTGCCGAGCGATTGACAATTTTAGAGAGTAGTTTTGAATCGTAATACTCTAATCGACTGTTAATACCAAAACGAGCTCGTAAAGGAGCTGTTAATAAGCCTGATCGTGTTGTAGCGCCAATAAGTGTAAAGGGGTTTAGGGTAATTTGAACTGAACGTGCATTGGGACCAGATTCTATAAGTATATCAATTTTAAAATCCTCCATGGCAGAATATAAATACTCTTCTACTACGGGTGACAAGCGATGAATTTCATCGATAAACAAAACATCTCGTTCGCCTAAATTGGTAAGTAATCCTGCTAAATCTCCTGGTTTATCTAATACAGGACCCGAAGTAATTTTAACATTTACACCCAACTCATTTGCTATAATACCAGCTAAGGTAGTCTTACCTAAACCGGGAGGCCCATGTAAAAGCACATGATCTAAGGCATCGCCACGTTGATTAGAGGCTGTTACAAAAACCTCTAAATTATCCACTACTTTCTTCTGACCCGAAAAATCGTCGAAGTTGGCAGGGCGTAATTTAATTTCGAATGTATTTTCCTCTTTATTGATATCTTCAGAGGAAGAATCTAAGTTTTCGTTCATAAAGCGAAATTAAGTAATTAAAATTGTCTAATTGGTCTTTTGGGCAAAAGGTAGCGTAAAAACAATACTCGAAAGTTTTGACCTTGATAATAGCTCAGCGGAGCGAGTTATGTTGTCTTTCAAAAAATTACACAGAGATA
>DKGK01000107.1:0-6966 GCA_002453265.1 Flavobacteriales bacterium UBA6772
TAAAACAAAAATGGTATTGTTGGAACCTTAAAAAACAAACAAATATAACAGACTTCATAAGCTAATGCCTTAAATATCCGAATAGGCTGAGATGCTATTACTCGATCAAAAATAGTTTTACTAAAAGGCGATATTTATGGTTAATTTTAATCAATAGTCAACTTTATATTGTGTACCATTATGTGCCTTTTATTAATACTCAAATTAATTGACTTAGTGCTTACTTTCTCAATTCTTCCATTTCTTTGAGTAATCCATCTAACCTTTTAAATATACGCCCGTAAACAATATTCAAATCAACTTTTCCTATAGCACCTCCAAAATAAGAAATTGTACCTAAAATAATTATAAGTCCTATTAACCAAAAAAATGGAAAGCCTAGAATTAGTATTGTTTCTGGATTGTTGATTAGGAATTCGTTTAGCATAATATTACCTGGGATGTCTCCACCGTAACTACCAAACCAAAATCCAGCAAGCATAACCAAACAAACATAAGGGTACATAATTCTGGATAGTTTTGTGCTTACGCTTATCAATTCTTTTGCCCAATCATCAAAGGATTTTAGGTAGGTATAACTGTTTTGGCTCTTGTCTAATAGTTCTAATTTCTTTTTGAATTTTATTGAAATAGTAAGAATCCCACAAAAGAGAAAAAACATAGGTATTGCCATGTATGGCATTTCTGAAGGTGAAGCCACAAGTAACATAATTATAGCAAAACAAAATATTCCTATAATATTCTTCTTGTACATTAATTTAAACTGTTCAACAATATCTATAGATTTTTGTTGGTACAAATTATTCAGTTTTGGTGCTAGTAATGCGTCTGGTTTTAAGAATCCGTATTCCCAAATTGATTCAATTGATTTTTCCATGGAGTATTTTTTTTAGTCGTTGTTTAATTCTTTTTATTCGGACCCCAATATTATTGGGGTTTGTCCCTATTATTTCTGCCATTTCAACATAGCTTTTCTCTTCTAAATACAAGAGTATTAAGGCACGATCTATTTCAGCTAGTTGCTTAATAGCTTTGTATAAAGTATTTAAATCCTCATCGGTAAATGCTTTACTATCCTCAATTACTTGCTCTGGTAAAGAGTCTGTGTTAAAATATTGATGCTTTCTTTTTTTGCTTTTTACAAGCGTTAAGCAAACATTTAAAGACAATCGATAGATCCAAGTAGACCATTCCGATTCCTTTTTAAATTTGTCTCTACTTCTCCAAATCTGTAAACAAACCTCTTGATAATAATCTTCGAAGTCCTCTTGCGAATTTGTATAAGCTCGGCAAATTTTAATAATTATACCCGAATAGGGTAGTATGGATGTTGTGTAAAAGTCGCTACTCAAAATTGTGTTTTATTAGTTAGTGGCAGAAAATTAGATTTATTACACTTAGGATTCGTTTTTTTTATAATATCGGTATGTTAATTTACAATTATTGTTTGGATATTCATACTTGTACTAAATTATAGTGCTACAAGCTTCTAATAGTATTAGCTTATCTGTTACTGGACGGCTTTCATAATGAACTCACTAGCCTTCCTACCTTCAGGCAAGCTCAAACAGCATTTTGCTACGCTCATTTTATACGTTTATTTCACTAAAAGAAAAGAGGTCGGGAAATATAAAAAAAAGGCGGAAATAGGTAGTTGGGAAATAGGGAATAGTATTTATCAATATGACAATTATCAATTGATTTGTTTGTCAGGCTCAGGAACTCGACGCCCACACATAGGAATAGTAAATATTATCTCTTCAAATTATCGTCTTTTGAGAAGCCTTAACGTGACAATTTGGTTTTCGTCTTTGTCAGTTTAATTCAAAACTTAGAATTCAAAACACATAACTATTTTACAACCTAGTCTTTAAATGATTTTTTGACAGGAAGACAATTTTGACTTATTTTATCTGTGTAACAATCTTCAAAATAGATGATTATTTCAATATCTTGTAATCTTACAGACAAGCTAGTAATAGTATGTATATTTGATGCTTAAATTTATTTTTATAATATCTTAAACGGATTATAAAACACACACACAAAAAAAATGAGTTTTGAAATAACAATCTTAGGTTGTGGTTCTGCCTCACCAACTTCGTATAGAAATCCTTCAGCACAAATTGTACAAATTCAAGATCGTACTATTTTAGTAGATTGTGGTGAAGGCACTCAAATGCAACTCCGAAAAAATAAAATTCGGATGCAAAAGATCAACCATATATTAATATCTCATCTTCATGGCGATCACTATTTTGGTTTAGTTGGACTCTTATCTACTTTTCATTTACTTGGTAGAACTAAGGAATTACATGTGTTTGCTGCAGATTCTTTAAAAGAAATTATTTATACACAACTCAAAGCTTCTAAAACCTATTTAAAATACCCACTTCATTTTCATACACTCAATTATTCTGAAAAAGAATTGCTGTTTTCGGATAAAAAAATTGAAGTATTTTCTTTTCCTATGCGTCACAGTATTCCTGTATGTGGTTTTTTAATTCAAGAAAAACCTCATCCACGTAAAATAAACCGCAAGGCAATAGATGCTTTTGAAGTTCCTACTTATCAGATTAATACTATTAAGGAAGGTGCCAATTTTATTGCAGAGGATGGAAAAGAAATCCCTAATTCTAAATTAACTTTCGATCCTTCTCCAGCTTTTTCTTACGGCTATTGTTCAGATACTTCTTACTATCCTGAAATATGTAAACATATTAAGGATTGTTCTTTAGTATATCATGAGGCTACTTTTGGAAAAGAATTAGCGAAATTAGCGAAACAAACACAGCACTCTACTACAGATCAAGCGGCATTAATTGCCAAACAAGCTAATGTTGGAGGCTTAATAATAGGTCATTATTCTGCTCGTTATACAGATTTGCAAGTCTTACTAAATGAGTCGAAAGAGATTTTTGAAAACACAATTTTAGCAAAAGACGGAATGAAAATTACCTTACCCTTTCTTCCTCAGCCAAAAGAATAAACTTAGACCTAAGACGACCAATCCTGCAGAAATCATTTCTGCTTGCGTAAGTCCATTGTATAGTTCGTTGTTAATTCGAATTTTCTCAATAGAAAAACGTTCTAGTCCATTAAAAACTAAATACAGTCCGAAAAGCATTCCTGGAGTTTTAAAACTATTTCTAAGCTTCCATATAATGGTAAATAAAAGTATTCCCATTATCGCCTCATATACCGCGGTTGGGTAAACTGGATTAGCTAATTCGTAGCAATACAGACCTAAAGGATCGCTACAATCTGCCATACGTTCTCCGGCACGAATAACATTATTTGGGTAGGTATATGCCCACATCCAATCGGGTAAAAATTGTAAATATTCAGGTTTAGGGTTTAAGTTTACTATTCCCCAGTCTCCATCTCCAGAAGTATGGCAGCCTATACGACCTATTCCGTATGCCAACATTAATGGAGCAGCCATTGCATCGGCTATAATTCCTGTTTTAATTCTGTACTGTTTTACGTATATAATTACTGCTGCTGCACCACAAATTAATCCACCATAAAATGTGAGTCCTCCACCAGATAATAATTGCCCCATAGGATCGGCAATAAAAGTATCCCAGTTTTCGAGCTGATGAAATATTTTAGCACCTACCAATCCTGCACCAGCAGAAATTAATAATAGATTAGCTGTTAGTTCCTGCGGTTTTACCTCAATCTCTTCTTCTACTAATTCGGTAAATGGGTTCGTTTTCTTTATATAAATACCGTAAGCCAATCCTAAAGCCAGACCTATTAAAGCTCCCGTAGTAGAACCCTGAACAGAGAATAAAAATGAAAAAGTATCGTCTATAAAGTAACTGTAATTGTAATATGCAAACAATCCTTTAAAGCCAATAAGTAAGCCAGTAAGAGCGTGTTTAACAAGCTCTTTTGTTTCTGTAGGCTTTCCTTTAATTAACTTCTTTTTAGTAGTAGGAATTAAACCAGCGTCATTTTTTTCGGTTAAGTCTTTAGAAATAAAATAACTTCCTGCTAAAAAGGCTAAAGCAATAAAAAAACCAAAGGTTTTAAAAGGTAGCGGAATAAAAAAACCTGTTAGGTATTCTATTAAATGACTTAGCGTAGGAAACATATTTTTTAATTTAAGATTTCTGCGAGAATGGCTCCATCCTCATCAAAATCGTTCAACTTTACTTTTATAATTTGATTTCTCAATCCTGGATCATACTCAACCTTTACTTTAACGTAGTTTTCCGTAAAGCCTTGTATAAATCCATTTTTATTATCGTGCTCAAAAAGTACAGTTCGCGTACTTCCTCTATTTTTTTCGTAAAAAGCTCTTTTTTTCTTAGCCGATAAAATGCGTAACATTTTACTTCTTTTACTCCGAACGCCTTTGTCTATAACACTTTTCATTACTGCGGCTTCGGTATTGGCTCTTTCAGAATAACTAAATACATGTAAATATGAAATGTCTAACTCGCTTAAAAGGGCATAGGTTTCTTGAAAAAGTTCTTCTGTTTCTCCAGGAAAACCAACAATTACATCAACTCCAATACAGCAATCGGGCATTTTTTCTTTTATACGTTCTACCCGTTCTTTATAAAGTCCCGTTAAATAACGACGTTTCATTTTTTTCAATAATTCATCAGAACCCGATTGTAATGGTATATGAAAATGAGGTACAAATACATTGGAATGAGCAACGAAATCTATCGTTTCGTCTTTTAATAAATTGGGTTCTATAGAAGAAATACGAAGTCTAGAAATCCCTTCTACCTTATCTAAAGCCTGTACTAAATCTAAAAAAGTATTTTCGTGTTTTTTATTTCCGAATTCACCTTTTCCATAGTCTCCTATGTTTACGCCGGTAAGCACAATTTCTTTAATGTCTTTCTCCGAAATATCCTTTGCGTTTTTAAGAACGTTGTTTAAGCTATCGGATCGAGAAATTCCTCTCGCTAATGGAATGGTACAGTAGGTGCATTTATAATCGCAGCCATCTTGAACTTTTAAGAAAGCTCTAGTTCTATCGCCTATAGAATACGCTCCTTCGAAGAAATCGGCATCTACAATTTCACAAGAGTGAACCTCAGCTATATCTTGCTTGCTTAAATCGTTTAGGTAAGAGGCGAGCTTGAATTTCTCCGTTGCACCCAAAACTAAATCTACTCCTTCAAATTTCGCAATCTCGTTTGGTTTAAGCTGAGCAAAACAGCCTATTATAACCACAAAAGCGTCAGGGTTTACTTTTAAAACCTGACGAACAATACGTTTACATTCCTTATCTGCATTTTCTGTAACCGAGCAGGTATTTAGCACGTAGATGTCTGCGTACTCTTTAAATTCTACTTTTTCGTAGCCTTCCTCTTCACACGAACGTGCAATAGTAGAAGTCTCCGAATAGTTGAGTTTACATCCTAAAGTGTGAAAAGCTACTTTCTTCATAATCTTAAATCGGCTGCAAATGTATGAAATTAAGAGGCTTTTGGGTTCTTTACTCATAACTTTAGGTTTTCGAATTTTAATCTTATTCTTTTTACTTTTCTCTGTGTTAAATTTTAAAACCTTAGCTAGGTTATGATTTAAAAATTTGCCTTATTAAAAACAAAAATAATTACGCTAAATTCTCATAAACCTAAACGCATTGAGTATAATTAAATAAACAATTTCTATTTTAGGACTTTAATAAATAGCTATGCGACAACTTTTAGTACTCTTCTTACTATTGTTTGTATGTTCTTGTGGTTCAGTAGATAAGGAATATCAAAGTAAAAAGATTTTTTCTTACAACGAATCTGCAGGTATACAATCTTTTGATCCAGCCTTTGCAAAAGACCAAGCAAGAATTTGGTTTTGCAATCAAGTGTACAATAGTTTGGTGCAATTAGACTCTAATTTACAAGTTATACCCTCCATTGCTAAGTCGTGGGAGGTTTCAGAAAATGGATTGACTTACGATTTTACTTTAAGAGCAGATGTAAATTTTCATCATCCTATAAGCCGAAACCTTACTATTGATGATGTTCTATACTCTTTAAATAGACTACAAGCTGAAGAAACCGCTTCTCCTGGGGCTTGGGTTTTAGGAAGTGTAGATGATATTACTGCTCTAAACGATTCTGTTATTCGATTTGTTTTAAAAGAAGCTAATCCCGCTTTTTTAGGTTTACTGTCAATGCAGTATTGTTCTATTCTTCCTGTAGAATCAGATTATCTACCTAAATTTTTTGAAGCTCCTTTAGGAACGGGGCCTTTTTATTTTCAGTTTCATAAAGAAAATGTGAAGCTCGTATTGCGGAAAAACGAATCGTATTTTGAATCTGATAATGGAGTTCTACTGCCTTATTTAGATGCAGTAGCTATTAGTTTTATACCCGATAAACAAACTGCTTTCTTAGAGTTTATAAAAGGTAATTTCGATTTCCTCTCTGGTATTGATGGCTCTTATAAAGATGAAGTCCTCTCGCTAGATGGTAACTTAAAACCTAAGTATACTAATCTGCTTAATTTTACCAAGCAAGATTATTTAAATACAGAGTATTTAGGGATTCTTATGGATGAGAATCAGCAGAATGACGCATTAAAAGACCTGCGAGTTAGACAAGCATTAAACTTAGGCTTCGACAGAGATTTAATGATGCAATACCTGCGAAATAATATAGGAACTCCTGCCCATAGTGGATTTATCCCTAAAGGATTGCCTGGTTATAAATCGGATATTGGTTATTCCTTTAATCCAGATTCCGCTAAGAAATTACTTGTAGAAGCTGGCTTTCCTAATGGACAAGGAATTCCAAGTATTCATTTAAATACTACGAGTTCTTATGTAGATTTATGTGAGTATATACAGCATGCTTGGGAAGAGATTGGCTTTGAGGTTGTGGTAAATGTAAATCCTCCTTCTACACACAGACAGCAAGTATCTACATCCCAACTTTCTATTTTTAGAGGTTCTTGGATTGCTGATTATGCTGATGCAGAAAACTACCTTTC
>DKGK01000107.1:7355-7705 GCA_002453265.1 Flavobacteriales bacterium UBA6772
CTGAATTTGATGTTTTGTATGAGCAATGTTTAAGTATCCCTGAATTAAAAAATAGAATACTACTTTACGAAAAAATGGATAGCATTATTATAAACGAAGCTGCTATTATTCCGCTTTACTATGATAAAGTACTACGGTTTTCTCATAAAAATGTAAAAGGATTGGGATCTAATGCAATGAATTTATTGGACTTGAAAAGAGTGGTGCTAATGGATGATTAGTAATCAATAATTGTGAACGTTTTTTTTGTCAGGTAGCTATTTCTCGATGTCCTACATAGTAATAGTAAATATCTTTTGTTGTCAGTCAGCCATTCCTCGAACACCTAGCAATAGTAAATCCGTTCGCCT
>DKGK01000107.1:8029-8784 GCA_002453265.1 Flavobacteriales bacterium UBA6772
GCCTAATGGAATCATATTTAAACCCTATCTTTAAAATTGAGTTTATAAAAATGGTGACTAAAATAAAAAACGTACATTTAACCTAATAATTAAACAATTAAATAAGTACGAACGCTTTATTGTTATAATAACATTAACCATCAGATTATGAAAAGATTATTTTTAGTGACACTTATTTTTCTACTTAGCTTTTCTGCTAATGCACAGCAACAAGACCCTTGTTATTCAATTAACACACATAAACTATTATTAGAACAATCTAATCCTCCAATATCCTATCAGTTAAATGTTGGTTGGAACATGGTTGGTTATACTGGGGCTGCAGAAAACAGCGATATAGAAACTCAAATTAACGAAGCCTTAAGTAGCGGAACCGCCGCAAGTACTTTTCAGGTAATAAAAAACGTAAGCGGACAATTTTGGTCTTCTAATTTTGCACAAATTACTAGCTTTACCCAAGGCGAAGGCTATATGATGTATGTAAACTCAGAAACAGCTCCAGCATTGAGCTTTCTTAATTCTGTAAACTTACCTGTTGTAATAGGCTGTATGGATTGCACCTCAGAATTGTTTAATCCTTGGGCTACACAAGGTGATGATTGTGGACTAAATAACCTAGGATGTACCGATGCAAATTACCTAGAATACAACGAACTCGTTTTGGAAGACGATGGCTCTTGTTTAACTCCTGTTTATACTGGATGTACCTACCCATTAGCTATAAATTACGATGCTGCTGCAAATACAGAAGATGG
>DKGK01000070.1 GCA_002453265.1 Flavobacteriales bacterium UBA6772
TAGAAGACATTCGCAACGGAAAAGTTGTGATTGTAGTAGATGATGAAGATCGTGAGAACGAAGGTGATTTTGTGGCTGCCGCAGAAATGGCAACTCCAGAGATGATTAACTTCATGGCTACTCATGGGCGTGGTTTAATTTGTACCCCTATACTTGAGGAAAGAGCAGATGAATTAGAGTTAGAGATGATGGTGGGTAAAAATACCGACCCTAATCAAACACAGTTTACAGTTTCGATAGATTTAATTGGACACGGTTGTACAACAGGAATTTCGGCTGGCGATAGAGCAAAAACAGTTTTAGCACTTATAGACGAAAACACCAAGCCTGAAGACTTGGGAAGACCTGGGCATATATTTCCATTAAAGGCTAAGAAAGGAGGCGTTTTAAGACGCACGGGACATACAGAAGCATCGGTAGATTTAGCTCGTTTGGCTGGACTTAAACCTGCAGGTGTGATTGTTGAGATTATGAATGAAGACGGTA
The DNA here is from genome assembly GCA_002453265.1 of Flavobacteriales bacterium UBA6772. Taxonomy (GTDB): domain Bacteria; phylum Bacteroidota; class Bacteroidia; order Flavobacteriales; family UBA7430; genus UBA6772. The sequence continues at coordinate 487 of DKGK01000070.1, forward strand.
CTATGGCGCGCCTTCCTCAACTAAAAATAATCGCTAAAAAACACGATTTAAAGCTTATTTCTATTGAAGACTTAGTTGCATACAGAATGCAAAAAGAAAGTTTGATAGAAAAAATGGAAACGATAGACTTACCAACCGAGCACGGTGATTTTACGCTAACTGCATACAAGCAAATAAACACAGGAAGATACCATGTAGCCTTACATAAAGGTGAATGGAAAAAAGACGAAGCTGTTTTGGTACGCGTTCATTCCTCTTGTATTACTGGAGACATTTTTGGCTCTTGCAGATGCGATTGTGGACATCAATTGGCGCGTGCTATGAAGATGGTAGAAAAAGAAGGTAGTGGTGTGGTTGTTTATATGAACCAAGAAGGGCGAGGAATAGGCTTCTTAAACAAACTCAAAGCCTACAAACTTCAGGAACAAGGATTAGATACGGTCGAAGCTAACGAAAAATTAGGTTTTAAATCGGACGAAAGAGACTACGGAGTAGGGGCACAAATACTGCACGACTTAGGGGTAAGTAAACTTAGACTAATGACCAACAATCCTAAAAAACGTGCTGGTTTAATTGGCTACGGATTAGAAATAGTTGAAAACGTATCGCTAGAAATAGAAGCCAATAAGCATAATGAATTTTATCTTAAAACCAAAAAAGATAAAATGGGACACAACCTTAAGAATTAATCCAATTCTTTATGATTTCTTTTCCATCTGATGTCATAATAGATTCTGGATGGTATTGTATCCCAAAAATAGGTAGGTTTTTATGTTTAAAAGACATTAAAATCCCATTGTTATCGAATGCGGTAGGAATTAAATTATTGGACTCTTTAAGCTTTAAAGCCCAAGAATGATAACGCCCTACCTCTATATATTCCCCTAATCCACGGTATAAATAAGAATGGTTTACTAATTTAATTGGTGTTTGTACGCCATGCCTAACAGATTCTAAATTATACAGATCTGCACCAAAATGCAAACCCAAAGCTTGACAACCTAGGCAGACCCCTAAAATAGGTTTCGATTCTGCAAATTGATTTATAAGAGCACTCATACCAATAGACTCTGAAGGTAAACCAGGTCCTGGAGATAGAAGGATCTTATCGAATTCTGAAACACGCTCAAAATCGATCTCATCATTCCGCCATACTTCGTAATCGTCAGTAAAACATTCTAATAAATGCACCAGATTAAAAGTAAACGAATCGTAGTTGTCTATAATTAAGACTTTCATCTAAATAACTTGTTTTATATATTTGCCTACTAATTGCGACAAAACTAATCAATAAAATGAAGAAAATCATAAAAACTAAAAATGCTCCTGCCCCTATTGGGCCTTACTCTCAAGCTGTACTTTCGGGAAACACCCTTTATACTTCTGGTCAGATTGCTATAGACCCTATTAATGGCAGCTTAATAATGGAAACTATAGAGGTTGAAACCAAACAAGTAATGGAAAATATGAAAGCCGTTTTGACTGAAGCAGGAATGACCTTTGAGCATGTAATTAAGGCCTCAATATTTATTTCTGATATGGATAATTTCTCTAAAATAAATGAGGTGTACAACCAATACTTCAGTTCCAATTACCCAGCCAGAGAGACCGTTCAAGTAGTTCGTTTACCCAAAGATGTAAATGTAGAAATCTCTATGATTGCAGTGAAGTAGTTTTAATTTTTACTTAATGAAAGAACCAAAAATGAATACTTTAGCTCATATTTAGATACGTTAATTCTTTTTTTAAACTCAAAACTTTTTTCACATCTCTCTTTTATATCCTTCGACTAAAGTACTGGACGACATTTTTTCTTAAGCGGCCATTTATTCAAGCTGTTTTTCTTAAAACCTATTGCATTTACACCTTTATTTTGCCACTCTTATATAGAACGATTATTTATTGCTTTATCGTTTGTCTGCTTGGGCTAGGTATGTTAAATTTGCGTGTTTAAAAGAATAATTAATCACTCTAGAAAAGAAAATCATCATGAGCAACAGCGCTGGATTGTTTTCATCATCACTGGGAAGGAAATACTTGATGGCTCTTACGGGGTTATTCCTTTGCAGTTTTCTTGTTATACATCTTATAGGAAACGTAGCCTTGTTTACAGATCCTGTACAATTTAACGAGTATACTCGTTTCATGTCATCTAATCCACTAATTCGTATAATGGAAATTGTACTAGTAGCTGGCTTTTTAACGCATATTATAGATGCTGTTCTATTGACTAAAGCAAACAAAGCTGCACAGCCAGTTAAGTATGCAATGGACAATAAGAAAAGTTCTTGGTATTCTAGAAATATGGGACTTACAGGTTCTATCATTTTAGTATTCTTAATAATTCACTTACAGTCGTTTTGGTACGGTTATAAATTTGGTGCTATAGAGATGGCAGTTGACACCTCTGGTGCTCCAATAAAAGACATGTACACAATGGTATTGGTTGCATTTAGTCAATTGTGGTATTCAGCTATTTATGTTGTTGCTATCTTGCTTCTAGGTTCACACCTAAACCACGGATTCCAATCTGCATTCCAATCTATTGGTTTACGTCATAAAAAATACACACCTACTATTAAAAAAGCAGGAACTGCTTTTGCGGTGGCTATAACTTTAGGGTTTATTTCTTTCCCAATTTATTTTTACATTTCTCAACTATAAGACTATGACGAAGTTTGTCGATAATATTCCAGAAGGTCCATTAGCTGATAAATGGACAAAATACAAAGCAGATGCTAAGCTTGTAAATCCGTCTAACCGTAGAAACATCGATATTATTGTTGTGGGTACAGGTTTGGCTGGTGGTTCAGCCGCTGCTTCTCTTGGTGAGATGGGATTTAATGTGAAATCATTTTGTTTCCAAGATTCTCCTCGTCGTGCACACTCTATTGCTGCACAAGGTGGAATAAACGCTGCTAAGAATTACCAAAACGACGGTGATAGTACTTACCGTTTGTTTTACGATACTATTAAAGGTGGTGACTATCGTTCGCGTGAAGCTAACGTTTACCGTTTGGCAGAGGTTTCTGCTAATATCATTGACCAATGTGTAGCTCAAGGGGTTCCTTTTGCTCGCGATTATGGTGGTCTATTAGACAACCGTTCTTTTGGTGGAGTACAGGTACAACGTACTTTTTATGCAAAAGGTCAAACCGGACAACAATTATTGATCGGTGCTTACCAAGCTTTAAGTCGTCAAATTCATAAAGG
>DKGK01000068.1:0-5767 GCA_002453265.1 Flavobacteriales bacterium UBA6772
TAACCATTTTAGGTGCGTAGTAACGCATACTAATTGACTTAATTGCAAGGTTATCGTAACTCATTACTGTTTTATCTCTCCAGATATATTCGGCAGTAAAGAAACGACTTGATAAATACCCTTTAAATCCGGGTATATGTACCGCATAGGGGTCTGTAGCTCCTTCAAGCATCATGAAAGTAGCCGATAATTCTTGATTTTCGCCTCCTACATAAAAAGTTTTTTCAGAGCCATCCTTTAAAAAAACTTGAACTTTAATTCCACGAACAGCTAAGTTTCCTAGTACATTGTCGCGCATGGTTAAAGGCACAGGATGTGCAATCTCCATTCTTTGCAGGGTTTTTAATAGGTAGAATATTGCCGAACTCCGAGCTTCAAAATCTTCGTTTACGGTCCAGTAATTCTCAGTAACACGTTCTACAATTGCAGTTTCGGGCATCTTAGAACTCAATATAATTTTCACAACATTACTAGTGTCTGCAATCGCAAAATCTCTTCGGTCTGTACGAGTAATAGAAGTTTCTTTGTTAAGCACTTTATAGCTTACAAATCCTAAGCATAGTATTACGATTAGGTAAAGTATATTTTTAGTTTTCATGTGCGTACTTTTTCTTTCTTAAATATTGTTTAACGAGTCCAAAAATAAGGATCAGTAGTATAGGAGCAATCAGGTTTAATAGTTGCCAAAAGCTGCGTTCTTTGTTTATTTTCTGAACATCTAATAAACGCATTTTTAATTCTCTGGTTCTAACTTCTATTAAAGCATCCTCCTCTAAAAGGTAGTCTATTGAGTTTAAAATAAAATCTTTATTTCCATACTGACGCTTTTCGTAGTTGTCGTAGCCTAAAGGCATAACCGCACCTCTAATAATTTTATTTTGGGCTATGTCTCCATCAGAAATAACAAGCATTTTTGTGTTTTTACTAACTTCGGTAAAAGGTAGTTGTTTGCTTAATGCATTTATTCTATTCTTAAAAATAGATTCAAACTCTCCTTCAAGTAATACAGCTGTTGCCTTTTCTCCAGTTACAAAATCCTCTTGTTTTGGTTGGTCTAAAGCACTTTGTAAACTCACTTCGTATGGTGTGTTGGCTACTTTTGTGTAGGGTGATGAGTGAAGTAGTACCGTTTTTTTAACAAAACTATTGGTTTTAACGGTGTCTATGGTTCCTACGAAATCGAATTTTATGGCGTTTAAATTACTTGTAATAGGATGGTTTGACGTTGGTATGCAAACTGGAAAATAGCGCCAAGGTCTCAATTCCCATTTTGGTTGGTCGTTTATAAAACTTACTGGTATTGGTATTTTAGACGAAGAAATATCTTCAATTATATCGCTGTTTACACGCACTCCATATTTAAATAGTTGATCGCCTAAGTTTAAATCCCTTAATGGATGTGCCAAGAAGGAACCTTTGTTCGCTAAAGAATCCATGTCTGCATTAGTCGCATCGAGCATCCAAATAACTTTTCCACCATTCATTATATATTGGTCAATAAAATACTTGTCTAGGTTTTGAAAAGTTTCGGTAGGTTTAGCAATGAGTAGTAATTTCTTACTTTTTAATTCCTTTAATTTTTTAGCCAAATCGGCCTCACCTAAACTATCTAATTCAAATTCTCGTAAGTTTATTTTAGCAACTGAATACTGTTCAGATAAACTATTGCTTAGATCTTCAACTTCTTTGTCTTCCAATTCTCCATGCCCATTAATAAAAGCAATACTTGGTTTAAAAGGAGTACGGAGTTGTTTAATGGCATTGGTAAATTCGTATTCTAACTCTCTAATAGATTGTTCTAAGTTTTGATCTGGACTAGAAGCTATTTGATTTTTTAGTAATTGTACTGCTACTTCTTGTCCGCCAAATTTTACAATAGCACCTGGAACAATAACTTTTTCTGTATAGGTTTCTCCATCTTTAACTTGTAAACTCGTAGGACTTAAGCCTTTTTCGTAAAGCTGTTTTATAATCTCGTTACGAGTTTTTTCGTCTGTACTTTCGGTAGGATTAATGAAAGTGAATTGTAGTAGATTGTTTTGAGCTTTAAATTCCGATAAAATCTGACGGGTTTCTAAACTCAATCGTTCTATCCCAGCAGGAAAATCGCCTTCTAAATAAACCTCCACATAAATATAATCGTCTAATTCTGTAAGCAGATTTTTTGTGGCATCAGATAAAGAGTAACGTCCTTCTTTAGTTAAATCGAATCTGTTGTGCACAAACGATCCTATAATATTAAGGAGTACAAGTACAACTAAGGTCGCAGTAAATTGTAGTAAGTCTTGTTTTCTGTTCTTCATTACCATTTTCTGCTTTGAAGTGAAAGTTTACTTCCGTAAATAAATAGGCTCATCATACTAATAAAATAGAGTACATCTCTTGTGTCTATAACTCCTCTGCTAATTGAGTTGTAGTGGTAACTTATTCCTAGTTTATCTATACTTAACTCTAGGCCAGTATGTGCTAAAAGAGTCGAAATTTGCTCGAATCCTGAAAAGCAGAAAAAGCAGAAAAACAAAGCGAGTATAAAAGACACAATTTGATTTTCTGTTAACGTAGAAGCAAAAACGCCTATTGATACATAAATCCCAGATAGTAAAACCAAACCAATATAAGAACCTATTGTTGCTCCCCAGTCTAAATTACCCGCTGGTTGTCCTAAAAAATAAATACTCGCTAAATATATAAGTGTTGGACTTAAGGCTATTAAGCATAGAAAGAGTCCAGCAAAAAACTTCCCCAATACAAGGTTTAATTCGCTAATAGGTTTAGTGAGAATTAACTCAATAGTTCCTGTTTTTATTTCATCTGCAAAAAAGCGCATGGTTAGTGCGGGAATTAAAAATAAAAACACCCAAGGAGCCAAAAAGAATAAACCATCTAGTCCGGCATAACCAGAGTCTAGCAGGTTAAAAGATCCTGGGAAAACCCAAAGGAATAAACCATTTAAAAGTAAAAAAACAACGACAACCATATAGCCTGTAAGAGAGCTAAGGAAGCTGTTGAGTTCTTTTTTTAGAATGCTAATCATAGCGCTTCGTTTAATTTTTCTGTACTCCAAGCCATAGGCTTGTCGTTAAATAATACTTTTGTTTTTGCCCAAACTTCTGCAAAAAGCACTGAGTTTCGGTATTTGTTTAAGTCGGCTTCAGACTCCCACCACGAGTAGGTAAAGAAAATGGTTTTTGTCGAAATATCTTGAAGCATTTCTGCTTTTAAACAACCTTTATGAGAAATTATCTTTTGCTTGCTTTCTTCAAAAATTGCTTTAAAATCTTCTATGTGCTGCTCTTTAAAGCTAAGTTTTACTATTCGTGTAATCATAAAAATTCTATCCTTATTGGGTCTTTTACTTTTATTCCTAGTAATCCGCTTGCTCCATTCGCACGATTAGTGTCTCCTTTGTTCATGGCAACTTCTAAATGTCCTGCCGAATTAAAGAGTGCTAGCATTTCTCCTTCGGCAACCTGACTATAGGATTTATGTAATGTTTTTATACTGTATTTTCGAGGAAGTTTAATTTCGAATTCTACCCCAGCAAAAGATTCTTTGAATACCTTTTCGGTAATATTACTAATTATATTTCCGTAATGGTCTATATAGATTACCTGTCCGTTTAATATTTTTCTGTCTGCCGATAAGGTAGGCTGAAAGTCTATTAAATCTTTTAATTCGTTTATTTTTCTTCCAATAACCTGAAGTGTACCACCCCGGTTTATGTGGCAAGCAGCTTTTACAAACACATCTTTCATCGGGAATGGAATACTGTCGTCGTCTTGCGATATATTTAAAGCAATAATTTGTTCAGCTTTAAAATGACGAAACATTAATGAGAAAATACCCGTATCTGCTCCAATAAAATAATGCCCATCTACTTTACAAACAATATGAAGTTTATTAGGCGTCGCTTCGGCATCAATTCCTATCATGTGAATAGTTCCTTCAGGGAAATGATGGTAAGCATTTTTTAAAATATAAGCAGCTTCCTCAGTATTAAATGGAGATATTTTGTGCGAAATATCTACAATTTGAACCTCTGGAGCCTCAGATAATAGGGCTCCTTTTATAGCAGCAGTAAAATAATCTTTCGTACCGTAATCGCTTGTAAGTGTAATGATTGCCATGTTGCTGAAAAATAGCTTATTTTACTTGAAATAAATGGATTAAATTTGTTATTTTGTGTGTATAAAATTAGACAAATATTCTCAGTTGAAAAGAATTTCACTTGATTTCATTTAAGTCATTAAATACGAGCCGTTTTCTTGCTCAAAAGAGCTCTTTAGTTCGAGTAGATTTTCTAGTGATTTAGTGGTCTATAATTTCGAAATTGGCTTTAATAATCAGGGTTATATAAAACTACGAATTGTGGATTGTTTTAATTTATTAAGGATTGTAATATGGTTTTAAATATTAGCTAAAGGGCGTGATTACTTCTGAAATTTGAAAGTATTTATTGACTAAGATTTGTTGTAAATTAATACTCCGATTATATAATAAATTGTGTGCTAATAAAAATATATTTTATTTTGAAAGCTCAAAACACAGAATTATATTAATTACTTTAGTATTTGTTAGTATTGAAGCTTCAGCTATATTGTGTTTACAAAAGCAATAACTCGGATTAATTTCTCTTGTAATTAGAAGTTGGTATTGTCTTATTCTTTAGTATTTTTGTCTAACTAATTAATATAGACATTGTCTATTTGAACGAAAAGAATGAAATTTGCCACAACTTGGTGATGTAGATTATACAAGCTTACAAACAAGAACAAAAAAGGAGAAAGAAAGTGGGAAACACGATACTAAAAACTGATTTTAACTTTCCTGGTCAAACAAAAGTTTACCACGGTAAAGTTCGCGAAGTGTACACAATTAACAACGATTTATTGGTGATGATCGTTTCTGACCGTATTTCTGCATTTGATGTAGTTATGCCTAAAGGGATTCCTTATAAAGGACAGGTTTTGAACCAAATTGCAGCTAAGTTTTTAGATGCAACTACCGATATCGTTCCCAACTGGAAAATTGCTATGCCAGATCCTATGGTAACAGTTGGTAAATTCTGTGAGCCTTTTAAAGTAGAAATGGTTATTCGTGGATACCTTTCTGGACACGCTTGGAGAGAATACAGAGCTGGAAAAAGAATTATTTGTGGTGTTGCTATGCCCGATGGTATGAAGGAGAATGATAAATTCCCTACGCCATTACTTACACCTACCACAAAAGCAGATGTAGGACACGATGAGGATATCTCGAGAGAAGAAATTCTTGCACAAGGTTTAGTTTCGGAAGCTGATTATTTACTGCTTGAGAAATATACACGCGAAATATTCCAAAGAGGAACAGACATCGCCGCAGATATGGGCTTAATTTTGGTAGATACTAAATACGAATTCGGTAAAGATAAAGACGGTACCATCATCTTAATCGATGAGATTCATACCCCAGATTCTTCTCGTTATTTTTATATGGAAGGTTACCAAGATCGTCAAGATGCCGATGATTCTCAAAAGCAATTGTCTAAGGAATTTGTTCGCCAATGGTTAATCACCAAAGGTTTTCAAGGATTAGAAGGACAGAGTATTCCAGATATGGATGAAGAATTTATTGCTTCTGTTTCGGAACGTTATATTGAGCTTTATGAGCAAATTACAGGTGATGACTTTGTAAAAGTAGATGTTTCTGATGTATTAAATAGAGTAGAGAAAAACATAAATGCCTATCTAGCTTAGGGATATAGTTATTCATGAAAAAAAGGCTGATC
>DKGK01000068.1:6105-6361 GCA_002453265.1 Flavobacteriales bacterium UBA6772
GATCAGCCTTTTTTGTTTATATGAAGTACGGGTTTTAAATCAAAGTATAATTTGTAGCGTAATCGCTTTTAACTCATTTTTCAAAGCATCACTTAAATTTAAAGTATCTATAAACTCAGCAATACTTGTTTTTGTAATAGTAGCGTTTGTAGGAGTTAAGCCTTTCAAAGCTTCGTAAGGTTTAGGATAACCTTCTCTACGAAGAGTCGTTTGGATAGCTTCTGATACAACTGCCGAGTATTTCTCTAAGTCTTTC
>DKGK01000057.1 GCA_002453265.1 Flavobacteriales bacterium UBA6772
ATTCAAGGTTACCCAACCGTAATTTTAATGGATAGCGAAACCAATTTACTTGGACAAACAGGCTACGAAAATGTTACGCCTCAACAGTATGTGGAGAAGGTTAAAAGGATGATTTTATCAAAATAAACTACACTCGTATTTTAGATTAAAAAAAAGCAATGAAATTACTAGAAGGAAAAACGGCCATTATTACTGGTGCAACACGTGGTATAGGAAAAGGTATCGCTTTAAAACTAGCCGAACATGGAGCTAATGTAGCGTTTACCTATGTTTCGTCTGAAGAAAAAGCCTTAGCTATAGAAAAAGAACTTATCGCTTTGGGCGTTAAAGCAAAAGCATATAAATCGGATGCCTCTGTAATGAGCGATGCCGAAGCTTTGGTGAAAGACGTAAATGCTACTTTTGGCGGAATAGATATTTTGGTGAATAACGCTGGTATTACAAAAGATAATTTGTTGATGCGTATGAGCGAACAGGACTTCGATAGAGTTATGGAAGTTAACCTAAAGTCTGTTTTTAATATGACTAAATCTGTGCAAAGAACAATGTTGAAACAACGCTCTGGCTCTATTATAAACATGACTTCGGTGGTGGGTGTAAAAGGGAATGCAGGACAGTCTAATTATGCTGCTTCTAAAGCTGGTGTAATAGGATTTACCAAATCTATTGCCCTAGAGTTGGGTTCGCGTAACATACGTTGTAACGCTATTGCTCCTGGATTTATAGAAACCGAAATGACGGAGAAATTAGACGAACAAGTAATTGCAGATTGGCGAAATACCATTCCTCTAAAACGTGGTGGTACTCCAGAAGATGTTGCTAATGTAACCTCCTTTTTGGCCTCTAATATGTCTGCCTATGTTACTGGACAAGTTTTACACGTTTGTGGTGGAATGCTTACTTAATAGTTAAAAATGCTTCAGTTCGAAGATTCTTATTTCCTTATAGCCGCAGCAATTATATTAGCATTGCTGCTAGCTTTATTTACTTATTTTAAAGACAGTAGGTTTAAAGAAGCGAGCCTTATATCGAAGGTTTTATTGGTATGTTTCCGCTTTATTTCGCTCACTATTATCGTATTGTTTGTTTTTAATCCTAAATGGATTTACTCTAATAAGAAAGTAGAAAAACCTATTCTTGTTTTTTTACAAGATGCATCAAATTCTATTTTAAATTACGAAGATTCCTTGTACTATAAAAAGGAGTTTTTAGACGTTCTAGCGGATAATAATAAGAACTTAATTGAGGATTTTGAGATTTTCAACTATCATTTTAAAGACTCTCTTTTTGAGGGCTTCACAAGAGAATACAATGGTAAAAGCACCGACATTTCTAATGCATTACTGCAAATAGAAAATAGGTTCCACAATAGAAATTTAGCCGCTGTAGTATTGGCATCGGATGGAGTGAATACCAAAGGACTGGAGCCTAGCTATCAAGTAAATAAGCTAAATGTACCTTTATTTACGCTTGCTCTTGGCGATAGTACTCTTAAAAAAGACATTACACTAAGCGATGTAAATCACAACCAACTGGCATATTTAAACAATGAATTTCCAATAGAATTTGAGGTTTTCAGCAATTTTAATACCGATGAAAAACAACATTTTAAAATAAGCAATAATGGGAATATTGTTTACGAAGAATGGCTAAGTTTAAAAGAGAATGAAGCCCTAAATAAACAAATTTTTATTGAAGCTAAAAAAGAAGGTATTCAATACTACGATCTAAGTATATCGGGCTTTACTGGCGAAAAAAATACGCACAATAATAAGTACAGACTGGCTATAGAGATACTAAATAATAGTCAAAACATACTCTTGCTTGCCTCTGCACCTCACCCAGATGTTGCTGCACTAAAATCGGCACTAGAAATAGGCGAAAATTACAAGGTAAGTTCTGCACTTTACAACGAGTTTAAAGGAGAAGTTGAGTCCTACAACCTTATCATACTTCATCAAATACCAAACTATAGCAACCGAAATACGAAGCTTTTAACTAAGTTACTCAATTCAAATGCTTCGGTATTATTTATTGCAGGAAAAGCAACCAAATGGCAGACTTTTAATGAAGTTCAAGATTTACTTTATCTGAAAACTAAAAATAGTAGTCAAAATGTTTTCCCTCTGCTAAACACTAACTTTGCGCCCTTCGACTTGAGCGAAAAAGCTGTTGCTTTTATAAATGCTGCTCCGCCTCTACTAGCTCCTTTTGGTGAGCTTAGCGAAAAGAATTTTACACATTCTCTTTTTAAACAGAAAATTGAAGGTATTGCTACCGATAACGATTTGTTTGTTTTTGCAGAAAAAGAAGAAAACATGATTGCGGTTTTATTAGCTGAAGGTCTTTGGAAATGGCAATTGTTCGATTATCAAAAGAATAAATCGCACGATAATTTTAACGAAATAATACAATCTGTAAGTCAGTATTTAACACTTAATAAAGACAAACGTAAATTGCGTCTGCACTACCCTAAAATAGGTACACAAGGCGATGTTTTTAAACTTAAAGCTCAAGTTTACAACGACAATTATAAGCTAGTGGAAAATTCAGAAGTATTACTAAATTTAATTTCCCCTAATGGAGATGAGTTTCGTTATACTCTTAATAGTAAAGGCAGTAATTATAACGTTAGCTTATCTAATTTAAGCGAAGGAAATTATCAGTTTACAGTGGAATCAACTTATAAAAAAGAAACCTTAGTACAGCAGGGAAGTTTTGCAATTTTAACTTCTACGCTGGAACAGCAAAAACTAGAAGCCAATTGGAATTTGTTGGAAAAAATGAGTTCTTTAACAAATGGAACGTTTTTGGTAAAGGAAGAGTTTGCCAATTATTCGAAGCTTGTAAAAGAAAAAATAAGTTCAAAACCACAAATATATTTCAGCAAAGAGCTGAGTGATTTAATCAAGCATAAAGCAATCTTTTTCGTACTTTTACTGAGTCTATTTTTCGAATGGGCTTTACGTAAGAGACTAGGAACTCACTAACTAAAACAACAACAAAATGAATCAGAAAATTAATCCATTGATAATTGTCGCAGGAGCGGTATTTTTCTTCTTAATAATGATGGGCTCGCAAATAGCCGTAACTATTAAACCAGGTGAAAGAGGTGTGGTATTTAGAAAGTTTACCACCGGTTTAGATAAGGAAAACACCTTCAAACCAGGGTTTCACCTTATTGCTCCTTGGAACGATATTTATATTTACGAGGTAAAAGAGCAAAAAGTAGAAGAAAGTATGGACATACTTGATAAAAATGGTCTTTCTATGGCTATTGATATTACCGTACGTTACAATCCAACTTTTGAGAAAATTGGTTTCCTACACGAAGAATTCGGTCGTTCTTATGTAGATAGATTGGTTATTCCTGAAGTTCGTTCTTCAGTAAGAAAAGTAATGGGTCGCTACGAAGCAGAGGAAATTTACTCAACTAAACGTAACGAAGTAGAAAGTACAATCATTGAAGAAACTAAATCTATTTTAGCAGGAAACAATGTAATCATGAAAGCTTTACTAATTCGTTCTATTCGTTTACCAGAAAAAATTAGAATGGCTATTGACGATAAACTAAAGCAAGAACAAGAAGCTGCAGCCTACCGTTATAGAATTGATAAAGAAAGTAGTGAAGCTGAACGTAAGCGTATTGCTGCAGAAGGTGAAGCAGCAGCCAACAAAATTATAAACAGTTCTCTTACGCCAAGTCTTCTTAAAATGAGAGGTATTGAAGCTACAATAGAACTTTCTAAATCGAATAACTCTAAAGTAGTTATTATTGGTTCTGGAGAAGATGGAATGCCTTTAATCTTAAATGACTAATTAGGTTTCCTTACTATTTTTAAAAGCCCTGCTTATTCGTAAGTGGGGCTTTTTTTGT
>DKGK01000045.1:0-3452 GCA_002453265.1 Flavobacteriales bacterium UBA6772
GTTACTTGTTACTTAAGCAAGAAAAAAATGTTAGTCTGTAAACAAACTCCATTTTTAAATTTCAACTAAGCTTAACGACAAAATGTTGTTTGGCTTGATTTTTTTCGACTAGCAATATACCAAATTGATACAGATCTATCGATATAGAAACTTCTTCTGAAGCACAAAGGCTATTCCACAAACTATGTTTCGCTTTCGTTTGATGCGGTTTACAAACTATTACGCACTTATAATGCTCTATTTCAGTGACTGTGTGCGTATTTATTCTTTCATAAAAACATAAATCTCCACTGGTACTTTGCTGCACTAAAATACCTAAACCAGACAATATATCTAAGTCCTTTGATGTAAAGCCTTCTAGTGATTTAACACTTAAGTCTTTTGTTTTAGAAGGCATTACTAAAGCTACTGCTATAGGGAGATTTGCTTGTCTTACACAAACAGAATTTGGTTTATAAAAGGCAGACCATCTAAATAAAAAGAGTGCATTTTCTGTAGTAACACTTTTTTTATACAGCGTTAAAAGGGCTCTAAAACGTTTAAAAAAATAAAACTCTTTTTTAGGTGAAATTACTTCGTTGTAGAAATCAAATAAAAACGGAGAATGTAATCCGTGTGCATTTACCGCTTTATACCTATAAATTATATAGGTTTTTATTTGAAAAAATAAATCTCCGATCATTATAGAATCATCCAACTAATTCGGCCAATTCCATCCAACGATTTGTTTTTAAAGCTATTTCTTCGTCGAGTTCTTTAATACGCTGCCCAAGTTCTTTTATTTTATCTGCATCTAAACTCGTATCGTTAAACTGTGCTCCAATAGACACTTTTTCTTGCTCCAATTTATCAATTAAAGACTCTATAGTATCGTATTCTTTTTTCTCGTTATAAGTAAGCTTTTTCTTTTCGGAACTTACTCCCTTAACAGGGTCTTTAGATTTAGGCTTGTCTATCTTTAACTTTCCATCAGCAGAAACATTTTCTCTATAATCTGTATAGTTACCAGGAAAATCTTTCACTTGCCCATCACCTTCAAAAACAAATAAGTGATCAACCAATCGATCCATAAAATAACGGTCGTGAGAAACTGTAATCATACAACCTTCAAACTCATCTAAGAAATCCTCTAATACCTTAAGCGTAATTAAATCTAAATCGTTTGTAGGCTCATCTAAAATAAGGAAGTTTGGATTCTTCATTAAGATGGTTAATAGGTAAAGACGTTTTTTCTCTCCACCACTTAACACCTTAACGTGTTTCCATTGAGCATCTTTAGTAAACAAGAAACGCTCTAACATTTGAGCAGCTGTAAGTTTTCTTCCTCCAGCCAAAGGAATGTATTCTGCAATATCACGTATAATCTCAATGACACGTTTACCTTCGTCCATTTTCATACCACTTTGGGTATAATAACCGATAACAACGGTATCTCCAATTACAATTTTACCAGCATCTATAGACTCCGATCCTGTTAGCATGTTCAAAACAGTAGTCTTACCAACACCATTTTTCCCTACAATTCCTATTCTATCTCTTTTCTTAAAAGTATAGGTAAACTGATCAAGGATATTAAGATCTCCATAAGCTTTTGAGACTTTATGTAATTCTAAAATCTTAGAACCCAAACGAGTCATTTGTATTTCGAGCTGAACCTTTTCGTTTTTGATTCGTTTTTTAGCAGATTTCTCCACATCGTAAAAACTATCTATACGAGCTTTAGATTTTGTACCACGAGCTTTTGGTTGTCTCCGCATCCACTCGAGCTCTTTGGAATAAATATTTTTAGCCTTGTCTATATTCGTTTGCATTATAGACTGACGTTCTTGTTTTTTCTCTAAATAATAGGTGTAATTTCCTTTATAACGGTAAAGATCTCCTTCTTCTAATTCCAGAATTTCGTTACATATAGCATCTAAGAAATAACGATCGTGTGTAACCATAAACAAGGTTACATTTTCTTTGGTTAAATATTCTTGCAACCATTCTATCATACCTAAATCTAGGTGATTGGTAGGCTCATCAAGGATTAAGAAATCGGGTTGTTCAATTAATATTTTCGCTAGAGCCAGTCTTTTTCTTTGCCCACCAGACAGTAAAGCAATATCTTGTTTTAACTCATCTAATTTTAATTTCGACAAGATGGTTTTTACTTTCACTTCGTAATCCCAAGCTTGTAATTGATCCATTTTATCGAATGCTCTTTGGAAAGTATCCGCATTTTCTGGATTCAACATTGCAGCCTCGTACTCTTTGATAGCAGCAAGCAATGGATTGTCTGATTCGTAAATTGCTCCAAATACTGTTGTGGCGTCGCCAAAATCAGATTCTTGTTGTAAAAAAGCAATACGCAAGTCCTTTCGGAAAACGATTAAGCCTGTATCTGCAGGCTCCACATCTGCCAAAGCTCTAAGAATGGTGGTTTTACCCGTACCATTTCTAGCGACCAAAGCAACCTTTTGACCTTGATCGATACCAAAGTTTAATCCTTTAAACAGCGTTTGAATCCCGTAGGACTTTCCTAAATCTTGTACCGATAAATAGTTCATTATTTTGTGTAGCTTTTGATGTAGTTTGCGGCAGCAAAAGTAAACAAAATAGCTTTAAAGATTGTCTAAACAGATGATTTATCAAATAAACACAAACAATATGGTGTTTGCTTAAAAAAGCTAGTTACAGAAAGGATTAGGCAGATTTATAAAACCTTCTCCAGATATTTAAACCAAAACCTAAGGTAATCATCCATATAAAAAGCTCTATCCAATTAGGGTTAGAATTATAGCCAAAAAAACCTTTTAAGAAAGATCCAACAGTTCCTTTATCGTGTAGGATGTGAATATATTTTCCTTTTTTCTCATTAAAGTCATAGAAGAATTCAGATGCACCTTCAGCTAATTCTGCTTGAGGAACTAAAATATTCCAAGGTCTCGTAATTTCTGTTTTAGACTCTAAGCCAAATACTTCTAAATGATTTCCTTTAACCACAAACTCCTCCATTTCGTGTGTTCCGTATGCAACCATACCTGCAGCAAACAAGACTAAAAACAAAGATGTGATACTAAAGAATGGCTTTAAGTTTATGCGTCTTCCTTGTACAACAATTAAATAACCAATTAAAGAAGCTAATCCTATTCCAGAGAAGAATCCGATATAAGAGAATCCTGTTTGTAAACTACTCCCAAATAAGAACATCACCGTTTCGAAACCTTCTCTTAGGATTGCAAAAAATACTAAGAAGAAAATACTCCACTTACTAGAACTCTCTGTTGCAGAAGCTGTCAATTTCTCAATCGCATCTTTCGAAGCCATAGATTTAGACAACCAAAATACTACATATAAAAGCACTCCAGCTGTAATGTACATAAACACGGATTCTGCTAATTTAGCTATCGATTCATTTTCGATACTCGCATTTATAGATTCTAAAGAATAAGCAACTCCAATACTGGCTA
>DKGK01000045.1:3852-6547 GCA_002453265.1 Flavobacteriales bacterium UBA6772
TATATGATTCCTACAATTAAAGCGGCTTCTAAACATTCGCGAAAAGCAATAATAAACTGATTCATAGTGTAGTATATTTGAGTGTGATTAAATTTTTATTTGTAAGCTGATATAACAGTTCCTTATATCTGAAGGAATTATTCCTGGACCTGGATAGCCAGAAGCTCTACGAGTGAAATAAGATTTATTAAGCAGGTTGTTAATCCCCGCCTCTATTGTAATTCGATTCGATTCGTATTTCGTAGAAAAATCCATTACAGAATAAGAAGGAATTTCTCCAAACAGTGCATTAGGTGTTGGTGTCGTTGTGTTTTGAGCATCTGCAAACTGACTGCTTGTATGAGAATACAATAAAGAACTCGTAAAGTTTTTATACTGGTATTGAACCCCTAGTTTTAAATTCAAATCTGGATTAAGCTCTACCTTGTTGCCAACTAATTGCTCTTCTTCACTACGAACATAAGTACCCTTTTGATAAGAGGTATTTACAAATAAATTTAGTTGATGATTTTCTATTTCTGCAAACGACTTTAATACATCCCAACCAATATAAGACTCAAAACCAAATGTTTTAGAATCACCAATGTTGGTACTTAAACGATACGAAGTCCAAACTAAATTAGGAGCTGGTGCATTTTCTACATTATAGTATTTCTGTAGATATCCAATGCGATTTGAATAATTCAAAAAGAAAAGACTCACATCGTATTCTATTACATCAGCTAATCTACCACGCAAACCTAAATCTACATTACAGCCTTTTTCATCTTCTAAATTAGGATCTACCACAATATTAGAATTGATTACCTGCATATCGTTAAAATTGATCGCTCGGTAATTTTGTGCATAATTGGCATACAGTTCACCCCCGACAAAACACTGATAGCTGGCTCCTAAACCAGCTAAGAAAATACCACGTTTCATTGTTTTTTCATTCGGCGTATAGTGCAAACTGTCGTTTACAAAAGAATGAAAATAACCTTCAGATTTGGTAATTATATGATCGTATCTAAAACCTGGTGTAATCGAAAAGCAGTTGCTTACACGGATCAGATTTTCTACAAAAAAAGCTTTATTTAAACTTGGGAATTCAAAGTGAGAACCATAATTATCGAGTTTATCTTGAAAAGTAAAATTCGGTTTAGAAGTAGCATCTGCTGTCCCCTGATCTTTTACTGTATGACCTTTATAAAAACGAGCTCCAACTAATAAAGCCGATTCACTTTCGCCAATTAAATACCGATGTACTAAACGAGTTTCGTTTCCAATATTCGAGAAATCAGCAATCAATAAATCACGATTCGGCTTACTATCCATAATAATCGAATCAGGAATATATTGGGTGTCTAAAATACCAAGAGCATCTCTACTTGCCCAAAGACCAAAAGTCCGAGAATTGAAAGCTGTACGTTCGCTAAATTTATAATCGATTGTAAATGCAGCAATATTCCAATCTACCTGAAACCAATTTCTAGAACGGAATGAAGTATCTGGTGTAGCATTGAAAGTAATATCGTTTAAGCCCCCTGGTTGTTGGGACAGGTAATCCATGTGAGTAAATTCAAAACCTAATTTCAATTTTGAATTTGCTTGATAAGAAGTGGATAAAAAGAGCGTTTGAGCTTCTGTAGTTGAATTAGGACGCCAGCCTTCTCTACTTTTCTTTTGATAAAAACTGTAATAATTCCACTTCCCTTTAGTTCCACCTAAACTCACAAAAGTGTTTTGTAATTTAAAAGAACCCAAAGACTGACGAGCTACAATTTCTAAGGGTTTAGCACCACCTTTTTTTAATACAAAATTTAGCAAACCTCCAAACTGAGTTCCATATTGTAGAGAGGCTGCACCACGAACAATTTCAATTTTCTCTAATGCTTCCGAAGGTGGTGTATAATAAGATTCTGGATAACCCAAAGCATCTGCACTAATATCATAGCCATTCTGACGCGTATTGAAATTGGATGTTCTGTGCGGGCTTAAACCACGTGCTCCAATTTCTAACTGCAAGCCCAAGCCATCACTTTCCCAAATATTTAAACCAGGAACCTTGGAGTAAACTTGTCTAGAATTATTGGTTGCTTTATTCCCCATGGAATGCTCCATTAGGATAACTTCGTTCTTTTTGGAAGCATAAATAGCCGTTCCTTCTACAGATCGTAAACGAGTAATATTTGTTTGTCTAGCATGACGTTCTACCAACTCAACTTGAGAGAGTTCTACAGCATCAAGCTCTAATTTAAAAACGCGATTGGTCTGTTCCCTTTTTAGTTTTACTGATTTCGTAATAGACTTATAACCGACAAAAGAAACTTCAATTTGATACGTGCCGGCTAGTAGATCAGAAAAAACAAAATCACCGTTTATGCTGGTTGCAACACCGGTAGAATCGTTAATTTTTACATGCACAAAAGGAATCCCTTCTGAGTTGGCAGCATCTACTACCGAACCAGAAAAAACGAACTGTGCATGTGCAGTAAAGGCACATAATAAAAACAGTGTATGTAAAATTCTCAATTTTGACATTTTAATTCTCTAAAATCCAATCTTTATGCTCAAAGCTATCGTCTACAACCGCTAAGTTAATTTTGGGATCAATAAAAAGCTTCGATCTAGCACCATTTAAAGTAATATAGACTTCTGCATTTATTATGGGATCCTCTAATCCTCTAGACTCCACTTCACGCTTAATAATATG
>DKGK01000064.1 GCA_002453265.1 Flavobacteriales bacterium UBA6772
TTCTTGAACTTTATATGCTTGCCATAAAGCGAGCTTGCTTTTTCGGGTTCCTATACGTATCATGGATTCAGTTTAAACATTTCTTCAACCATCTTTACCATTTCATCGGATTGACGGTGTTTTGATTTGATAAATTCGGTAGCTTGATTTGCAATTTTATTTACCACACTTGTAGTTAATTTGTTTGCTTTTTGTAGCTCTTCTTCACTTAAGCGGAATTTTTGTTGTTCCAGCTCATCAGTTCTATAAGAATGCAGTTTTTCGCGTAACGCCTTTATGGTAGGAGCAAGTTTACGCATTAATACCCATTCGTAGAATTCGTTTTTATGTAGGTTGATGATGGTACGTGCTTTAGGAATGCTCTTGTTTCGCATTGCCAAAGTTTCGTCTTGTATGCTGTTAAGCTGATCCATATCGATAAGCTCAACATTGCTTAATTCATCAACTTTAGTATCTATATTTCTAGGTACCGATAAGTCGAGGAGTAACATTTCGTTGTTTAAATCTGTAAAATGTTCTGTGCGTATAGTAGGTTCAAAGGCACCTGTAGCTACAATAAAAATATTGGTATTTGTAAGCTCTTCTTTAAGATTTTCTATATCTGCGACTCTTATGCCTAATGGTTCTGCTATAGCTTCCGCTTTTGAGCGTGTTCTATTAATTAGCACCATTTCTTTATAAGGATATTTTTGTAAGTTTTTTACGGTAGTCTCGCCTATCTCACCTGTACCAAAAAGAACTATTTTTTTTGTGTTTAGCTGCTTATAACGTTCTTTCATAAACAATACAGCAGCGTGAGCTACCGAGGCAGGACCTTCGTTTATAACGGTATCTGTTCGTACATCTTTATATGCTTGTAACACAAACTGCATCAAACGATGCGTATAGCCGTCTAACATTCCTTTTTTATTAGAATATTTTGCGGCCTCTTTTACCTGACTTACAATTTGCAAATCACCCAAGATCATAGAATCTAATCCGCAGCAAAGTTCAAATAGTTGATGCACTGCTTCATCTTCTTGGAGAAGAAAATGGTATTCTTCAAATTCTGCTAAGGATGCTTTGGTGTGTTTAGCAAAGAGTTCTTTAAGGATGAAAGCATTATGAGTATGTGCAAAAAATTGAGCACGGTTACACGTAGTAACTACAAAAAGACTTGGGATGTCTAATTCCTTTGCATCTTTAAGAATAGCTTCTACAGCTTCTTTAGAGAAGCTGAATTTCTCGCGAATATCGATAGGGGTTTTCCAGTGAGAAATTCCTATGCTTATAAATTTAGGTTTGTTTACGCTCAAATCCTTAGAATTGATTTGTGCAAAAATACGAGCCTTTTCTCAATTAAAACAGACAATTAGTAAGACTTTTATCATTGAGCATCTTAGCTATTGTACAGGATGAAAATCAAGAGCCTTTTTACTTAGATTTTCTTAAGTTTGCGGATAGAAAATTAATTTTAGTCATGAGGTCATTCGGTTTACTCTTACTTACACTATTTAGTTCTGTGCTTATGGCGCAACAAGAAACCCAAGAAGTAAAATCTAGAAAAGGAGAAGTCTTTTTATATTGGGGTTGGAATAGAAGTATGTACAGTACTTCTAACATCCACCTTTCTGGTGATGACTACGATTTTACTATCGAAAATACAGTAGCTCACGACAGACAAACAGCTTTTAGTGCCTACAATTATTTCCATCCTCTACGTATTACAATACCTCAATTTAATGCACGTATTGGTTATTTTATAAGTAATAATTATTCCATTTCTATTGGAGCCGATCACATGAAATATGTGGTGGATTCTATACAGAAAGTTAACATAAATGGATTTATTGAAAATTCATGCACCGATTACGATGGTGTGTACGAAGGTGAGTCTATTGATTTAGCTTCCGACTTATTACTTTTTGAACATACAGATGGCTTAAATTATATAAATATTGAATTGCGAAGAACTGATGAGTTTTGGAGAAGAAATAAAATTTCTTTAGACCTTAGCGAAGGACTTGGCTTTGGTATAATGATTCCTAAAACGAATGCCACACTTTTAAATAATGCTCGACACGATGATTTTCATCTAGCCGGATATGGATTTAGCGCTGTGGGTGCTGCACAACTTAATTTTGGAAAGTATTTTTTTGTTTCTTCAGAGCTCAAAGCTGGATTTATTCATATGCCCGATATTCGTACGACAATGTATGCTGAAGATAAAGCGAGTCAGTATTTCTTTTTTGGACAAGCTAATATTGTCTTTGGGCTAAGGTTTTAGGAATTGAAAAATGACAAATTATATTGTTACAAATACTTTCAAAGCTATATTTTACCTCGATTAGGAATGCCTGGTTCTTTTAATAAAGACAAATGCGGAATATATTCTGTATTCTATAGAGTCCTTTCAAACAAACCAAACTTGAATTTATGAAAAGTAAATTCAAGTCCAAAATTATGGAGTATATATGCATCCAATTTCAACTCTTCTGATGCCAATCTGTTTTGTTCCTCCTTATAATCTATTTCAATAGTGGCATACAAATGACTTAGTTTTTTCTATTACTATAATAGAAGGTTTGAGAGTGGTGTTAAATAGTTTATCACCCTAATATAAATCTATAAAATGGATTTTAGTTTTATAGCCTAATGAGGGCAGTTGTACTTGTAGTTTTTTTAGTTTAATCTACTAAGCTATACTTACCTTCTCTTAAGCTAATAGGCTCCTCTATATAGGTTCTAATATGTAAATGAACTCGCCTAAGTATTCATTATTTGTGTTGGTAATAGCTCATAAAGTCTCTGAGTATAATAAACAACTCAGGAAAAACAGTATAAATAGTATTCCTTTTTCTATAGTAAAATTTAGGCTAAGTTTAGTGTTACAATTGTCATCTCAAAGATAAATAAAGTAGATTTTGTTTGTAATTTAGTATATTTGAAAGCATGTAAAAAAAGTCCGAAATGAAAGCACTTAAATTCGTTTTAACTCTAGCATTGCTAAGTACAAATTTATTTTCTCAAGATGTGAATTACTATTTTGAACAATTTACGCATACCTATAGTGATTTAGAAAATCCTATAAGTATTAATAACGGTGAAATTTGGGACGACCCAGAATATGCGATAGCTATAGGGTTTGACTTTTCAATATTTAACCATCAAACAAACTCTTTAGTTTTTGGAGGCCTTGGCGGTACATTATCTGATACAACATTAAACAATATGCTAATTGCATCTGCCCTAGATCTAGCCGATAGAGGATACAATACAAATAGTAATACTTCATTATCTCCTATTTCTTACAAAGTTGATGGAGAATTAGGAAAAAAAGTCCTCAAAATAGAATGGAAAAATGCTGGCTTTTATGAAGATGAGGAAGATGTTTATTACACAAATCTTCAATTGTGGATATACGAAGGCTCGAATATGATAGAAATCGATCGCGGGTCTACTAATATAGAAGCTACATTTTATCTTTGGGAAGAAAATTTTTGTGCTCTTTTAGAAATGGATTCGCTTACAGAAACAGCTACAGGATATCTATTATAAGAGGTCGATGGAGAATACCAATTTGGTTTCCAAAACATGGATGATTTTTATGTGCCTAATTTTTTTACACAAATACCCGAAGATGGTACAGTATTCCGTTTTTATCCTGAATATGCAATTGGAATAGCGGAAAACGAAAAGGGGAACATTAATTTATTCCCTAACCCAACATCAGACTTTATAACACTACAAAACAAACAAAACATCAAACTGAATTATAAGATACTGTCGGTTGCTGGTCGTGTTGTTTTAAAGGGGTTTTCCTCAGAACAAAACCTACAAATAGATCTTAGAGATTTAAACCCTGGCATGTACTTTATTCGAGGGTCTAAACAAGGAGTCTACTTTACTAAATCATTCCTAAAAAAATAAGCTTATGAGTTTTGTTTTTGAAACACCCAGACTTATAGTTCGGCTCTTAAAGAAGAGTGATGAAGCTGCTTTTTATAAATTAATGAGCAATCCTAAAGTCGTTATTTATACACCTAGTAAAGTTTTAAATAAGGAAGAAAGTGATTTAAAACTAGCATCATTAATGAATGCAAATCATCATTTTTGGGCTGTTGAATTTAAAAAATCCAGTGAATTTATTGGAATTGCTGGTTTAAAAATTCACTCGAATACCGAAGCAGAAATAGCTTACAATCTAAGAGAAATCTATTGGTCCAAAGGTTTTGGAAGTGAAGTTGCTATAGGGCTAATTGAGTATGGATTTAACCATTTTAACTATTCTAAACTAAAAGCATTTACAGATTCCAAAAATAAGAATTCAATAAAAATCCTTTCTAAGCGAATGAATTACTTAGGCTGTTTTTATAGTAAAGAGTACAAAAGTGAAGACGAGAGCTTTGAGCTCAGAAAAGTTGAATGGAAAAATAGAACAAATTCATTCTAACAAAAATTCACTTTTAACCTTTTTTGTCAATTTCGAAACCACTAAATCGTAGGAATGATCTATAAGATATTCAATAAATTTTTTAGGGAGTTCGCCATCAATAATAAGTGTATTCCAATGTTGTTTATTCATATGGTATCCAGTAATTACCGAATGAAAACGCTCTCTTAAGTCAATTGCTTTTTCAGGTTCACATTTGAGGTTAATTTGCAAAGGTTGTTTTTCTAAACTGAATAAAGCGAATATCTTCCCAGCTACTTTAAAAACCAAAGTATGTTCATTAAAAGGGAAGCTTTCGCTTACCGCAGGTTTATCTAAACAATAAGTTCTTATATTTTCAACATGCATAATTTGTATATTTATAGATATTGTCTAAATTTAAACACAAATTATTAAATCTAATGAACTTAGAAAACTTAAAAAAAGAAAATCTTCTTGAGCTTATAAATAGCATTGATAAGAACAACAAGAAAATTAAGGCTACCAGAGCTATTACTTATATTTTTGATGTAATTATAATTATGGCCGCCCTTTTGTATTTTTTTGACGTTAATTTTTCTAAATGGCTTTTGCTTCCTGCAGCAGCTTCTGTAACACTACACACAAGACTTGCAGTATTATACGAACGAAAATGCATCCTTAAACAGCAGGAAGTAATTTTAAAGTATTTGAAAAAATAAGCCATCTACTTTAAGGAATTACCACCTTTAAAATTCTTTAAAATTTGAGCTCTTAATACAACGTATTTTAATTGCGAATTTCTACTTTTGCATAAGTATTAAGCATCTCAAAATTAAAGCTTTGAAAAAAATTCAAAACGCCCTTATATCGGTTTTTCACAAAGACCGTTTAGAACCAATTATTGAAGAATTAAATCGTTTAGGTGTAACCATTTACTCTACTGGAGGAACTCAAAAATTTATTGAGGACTTAGGAGTTTCTGTTGTGCCGGTAGAAGACCTTACTAGCTATCCTTCTATTTTAGGTGGTCGTGTAAAAACACTTCACCCAAATGTGTTTGGTGGTATTTTAGCTCGCCGACATGAAGCAAACGATTTAAAGCAATTAGAAGAATACAAAATACCTGAGCTTGACTTAGTGATCGTAGATCTTTATCCGTTTGAAGACACTCTTGCTTCTGGTGCTTCAGAACAAGACATTATAGAAAAAATTGATATTGGTGGAATTTCTTTAATTCGTGCTACTGCAAAGAACTTTAGAGATACCTTAATAGTTCCTTCGAGAGAAGACTACCAAGAGACTTTAGATATCTTAACAGCTCAAGAAGGTGCAACCACCTTAGAGCAGCGAAGAGCTTTTGCTTCAAAGGCATTCAACATCTCTTCGCATTACGACACCGCAATATTTAACTATTTCAACGACGGTTCTATTACTGCTTTAAAACAAAGCATTCAAGAATCTAAAACACTTCGTTACGGAGAAAATCCTCATCAAGAAGGAACTTTTTACGGTAAACTAGACGAAATGTTCGACAAGTTGAATGGAAAAGAATTATCGTATAACAACCTTTTAGATGTAGATGCAGCTGTAAACTTAATGGCTGAATTTACAGATACTACTTTCGCTGTACTAAAACACAATAATGCCTGCGGTTTAGCATCTCGCGAAAACCTTACAGAAGCTTGGAAAGATGCACTTGCTGCAGATCCTGTTTCTGCTTTTGGTGGCGTGTTGATAACTAATAGAAAGGTGGACGCTAAAACGGCTGAAGAAATTCATAAATTGTTCTTCGAAGTAATTATTGCTCCAGCCTACGATGATGCTGCTTTAGACTTATTTAAAACAAAGAAAAATCGTGTCGTTCTTGTACAAAAAGATGTAAAAATGCCTGCTAAAACAGTTCGCACAATATTGAACGGTGTTTTAGAGCAAGATAAAGACACGAAAACAGATGCAATTACAGACATGAAAGATGTGTGTAATGTACTAGCTACAGAAGAACAAAAATCTGACTTAGCTTTCGCTTCTAAACTTTGTAAAAACACGAAGTCTAACACAATAATTTTTGCTAAAAACAAGCAATTAATCTCTTGTGGTGTAGGGCAAACGTCAAGAGTAGATGCCTTAAAACAAGCAATTGTAAAAGCAAAATCTTTTGGATTTGATTTAAACGGAGCCGTAATGGCTTCAGATGCATTTTTCCCATTTCCTGACTGTGTAGAAATTGCAGACAACGAAGGGATAAAAGCGGTTATTCAACCTGGAGGATCTATAAAAGATAAATTATCTATTGACTACTGTAATGACAATGGTATGGCGATGGTATTTACTGGAACTAGACACTTTAAGCACTAAGATTTATATTTCTCAATGAATGCTCTTTGAAACATTCATTGAATATTTTACTAATATCCTAAACAAAAGAACTCATGGGATTGTTTGACTTCATGATCCAAGACATAGCTATTGACCTAGGAACAGCAAATACACTTATCATTCATAACGATAAGGTTGTTGTAGATCAGCCATCAATTGTAGCCATAGACCGAAAAACGGAAAAGGTAATTGCTGTTGGGATTAGAGCACAACAAATGCAAGGAAAGGCTCATAGTGGGATTAAAACAATCCGTCCTCTTAAAGATGGTGTTATTGCCGACTTTGGAGCTTCTGAACAAATGATTCGTGAGTTAGTTCGCACAATCCCAAATCTTAGAAGTAGATGGTTTTCGCCTTCTTTACGTATGGTAATTTGTATTCCTTCGGGAATTACACAGGTAGAAGAAAGAGCTGTAAAAGATTCTGCAGAACAAATCGGAGCTAAAGAAGTGTACTTAATTCACGAACCTATGGCGGCCGCTATAGGTATTGGAATTGATGTATTGGAGCCAAAAGGGAATATGGTTATAGATATTGGTGGTGGTACTACAGAAATTGCTGTATTAGCACTTGGAGGTATTGTTTGCGATAAATCTATTAAAGTTGCAGGTGATGTATTTACCGACGATATTGTTTATTATATGCGTACACAGCACAATTTATTTGTAGGTGAAAGAACTGCAGAAAAAATTAAAATTAATGTTGGTTCTGCAGTTGAAGAACTAGAAAATCCACCAGAAGATTATGCCGTTCAAGGACGAGATTTGATGACTGGAAAGCCGAAACAAGTTCTTGTTTCTTGTGGCGAAATAGCGAAAGCACTTAACAAATCTATTATTCAGGTAGAAGATGCTGTTATGCAAGCACTAGCAATGACTCCTCCAGAATTGGCCGCAGATATTTACAATACTGGTATTTACTTAGCTGGTGGTGGTTCTATGCTTAGAGGTTTGGATGATCGAATTTCTAAAAAAACGGAACTCCCTGTTTATGTAGCAGAAGATCCATTAAGAGCAGTAGTCCGTGGTACTGGTATTGCACTTAAAAATATAGAATCGTTTAGTTTCTTAATGAAGTAGAACTCCTTTTAGCACATGCGTAACTTAATTGTATTTTTCATCAGGCACCACGTATTTTTCGTGTTTTTCCTCTTGGAGCTTATGGCTATGGGGATGCTACTTCAAAGCCATTACTACCAGAACTCAAGGTTTGCTAGTTCTTCTTCAGCTTGGTCTGGGGAACTATTAAATGCGGTAAATAATTCGTCGGATTACATTTCTCTAAAAGAAATAAATGAGCTTTTGGCAGCAGAGAATGCCCAGCTAAAAAGTAGATTTTCCCTAGTCTCAAACGATTCTACTACCGTAGAAAAAAAGAACTATCAGTACATTTCAGCAAAAATTATAAAGAACTCTTATAATAAACGAAATAATTATTTAACTCTAAATAAGGGCTCTTTACACGGAATTGAAAATGGTATGGGTGTTTGCACCCAACTAGGTGTTGTAGGTATTGTTAGAGATGTAAGCGAGCATTATGCAACTGTAATGAGCGTACTCAATAAAAAAACAGTTATTAGTACACGTTTTAGTAAATCGAATCATTTTGGAGAATTAAACTGGGATGGGAAATCTGTCAATTTTGCACAACTTGAATCTATTGAAAAATACGTTCCTATTTCTGTAGGTGATAGTTTAATAACCAATAGTTACTCTAGTATTTTTCCAGAAGGTATTTCTATTGGAACTATAAATAGGTTTGAAAGAAAAAACACAGAAAACTTCTACAATATTGAAGTAGCCCTTTCTGTAGATTATAAGAATCTTAACTATGTATATGTTATTAAAGATATACATAAGGAAGAAAGAACAAAACTAGAATCTAAAAAACGTGAATAAACCATTTCAACATATTACTCGTTTTTTTACTCTTGTAGCTTTTCAGGTTTTTATTCTGAACAACATTCAAGTAAGTGGCTATATAAACCCTTATGTCTATATTTTATTCATTTTATTACTCCCACCAAAACTACCTAAAGCAATCGTTCTAATGCTTGGTTTTTTAATGGGATTCACTATAGATGTTTTTGCCGATAGTTATGGAATACATACAGCAGCAACAGTTTTACTAGCTTATATACGCCCTAGTATTCTATCTCTTGTTTCTGTAAAAGGGGGCGAAGATTTAGAAGCTATTAGTATAAAGCAATTAAAATTTGGTCGGTTTTTCACCTATTCAGGATTACTTTGTTTAATTCATCACTTCACATTATTTTATTTAGAAGCTTTTAGGCTAAACGAATTTTTCGCCACTTTTGGAAGAGCTTTCATCAGTACTGTAATTAGTTTAATGTTAATTTTACTCGTAGAATCTCTAAGAGCTAATCGAGTTAAGAGATGAGTAGAAATAAATTCACACATAGGAGAGTCTTTTTTTACTTCCTTTTTTCTACGAGTGCCTTGGTGTTATTGGTAACACTATTTAGTATTCAGGTAATTAACGACTCTTACAAATTATCGGCAGAGAACAATGTAATTAAAGCAGTTACTATATATCCCGAACGAGGTTATATATTCGATAGAGATGGGGTTTTGTTAGTTACTAACCAAAGGGCATACGACCTTATGGTTACTCCAAGACAAATAAAAAACCTAGACACACTAGCGCTCTGCGATATTATAAAAATTAATAAAGAGCATTTCGATAAATACTTGAAGCGTGCTAAACGATATTCAAGCAGAAAAGCTTCTTTATTTCTCAAAGAAATTTCAAAACAAACAGCCGCTCAGCTTCAAGAACGTTTATACGAATTTCCTGGATTTTACTTGCAAGAACGTACTATGCGAGAGTATCCAGAGAAAAGTGCTGCTCATATTCTAGGCTATGTAAGTCAGGTTCCAGATTATATATTAAAAAAGGATAATTATTATAAATTAAAAGATAATTATGGCATCTCAGGAGTAGAGAGCTCTTATGAAAAAGTTCTGCGGGGAGTGCAAGGAATAAAATACCTTGTAAGAGATGTTTGGAACAAGTCTAAAGGAAGTTTTGCGGATGGAAAATACGATAGTCTAGCAGTAAATGGAAAAGATATTGAGCTAAGTATCGATATACAATTGCAGAAATATGCCGAGCAGTTAATGCTGAATAAAAAGGGTAGTATTGTTGCTATTGAACCAAGTACTGGTGAAATTCTTAGTTTAGTAAGTAGTCCTTATTTTGACCCAAATGCACTTATTGGTCGTTCTCGTTCTCCTAACTTTAACAGGATGTATAAAGACGACAACAAACCTTTATTCGATAGAAGTTTATTGGCTGAATATCCTCCAGGCTCAACATTTAAATTGGTAAATGCACTTATTGGTTTGCAAGAAGATGTAATTTTCGATGGAACACGTTTTAAATGTGATGAAGGTTGGCGGTTTAGTTCCAAACTAAAAATTGGTTGTCATGTTCATAGATCGCCCTTAAACCTAATCGAATCTATTGAGCAGTCTTGTAATGCCTATTATTGCAATACTTTTAGACGGATTGTAGAAAAATATCCTACTGCAGAAGAAGGTTACGAGAACTGGAGAAATCATGTGCTCAGTTTTGGTTTAGGGAAATTCCTAAATAACGATTTATATAATGGGCGACCAGGAAGAGTTCCAACTCTAGATTTTTATAACCGACAGTATGGAAAAGGTGGCTGGAAAGCTCCAACCGTAATCTCGCTTGCCATTGGGCAAGATGCTTTAGTGGTATCGCCAATACAAATGGCAAATATGTGTGCTGCTATTGCAAATAGAGGACATTACTATACACCACATATAGTCCGTAAAGTAGATGGCCTTTCATTAAACGATAGCACTTATACTATTGCAAAACTCACAAGTATTGATAAAAAACATTTTACGACTGTAGTAAACGGAATGGAGAGAGTATTTACAGGTAAGCACGGAACGGCTAAAACAGCTCGGTTAAAAGACATAGAAATATGTGGTAAAACAGGAACAGCAGAAAATCCACATGGAGCAGACCACTCCATATTTATTGCATTCGCCCCAAAAGATAATCCACAAATAGCTCTAGCAGTATATGTAGAAAATGGCGGTTGGGGTTCTACTTGGGCTGCTCCAATTGCAAGTTTAATGATTGAAAAATACCTCACCGGTAAAATTAGTAATACCAAGCAGGAAGCTTTTATTTTGAATGGAAATTTAATGAATACTGAAGATGCGAAAGAATAAAAGTGTTTTTGCAAATATTGATTGGTTCTTAGTATTCATATACTTATTAATGCTCCTTTTTGGTTGGTTAAATATTTATTCTGCTAATTACGATGAGGGTACATTTGATTTATTTACTATGCAAGCTGAGCCTGGAAAACAACTATTCTGGATTGGGACTTCTTGTATTTGGCTATTTTTCATTCTCCTATTAGACGGAAAATTCTACACTACTTTTTCGTACTTCATATACGCACTAATGATATTCTTATTAATAGGCGTACTGATTGTTGGAAAGGAAATTGGGGGTGCTAGATCTTGGTACGATTTGGGGAATTTTAGCTTGCAACCATCAGAGTTCGCTAAAGTGGGAGTACTCTTAGCACTTAGTAAATATTTGAGTCAGTTAAACTTAACTTTAGACAAGTTAGACACTCAAATTAAAGCACTTGCAATAATTGGGCTTCCTATATTATTAATTTTGCTACAGCCCGACGCAGGATCTGCGATTGTATTTGCTTCTTTATTTTTAGTCTTATTTAGAGAAGGAATTCATGTAGTTTATCTTGCCATTTTAGGCTTGGCAATCAGTCTTTTCGTTGTAACTCTTAAGTTTGAAGTCAATATTGCAATGATAGTTACTATTTTATTTGCTGGATTATTTGCTTACCTACTCAAAAAAGGAAAAAACTCTATAAAACCAGCCTTATTTAGTCTTATCCTAGGTTTAGGATTTGTACAATCTGTAGGCTACTTATATAACGATTTACTTAGACCACATCATCGAAATAGAATAGATCTTATACTGGGTAAAATTGATGATATTCACGGCGCTGGATACAATTTAAATCAGTCTAAAATTGCCATTGGCTCGGGTGGGGTCTTCGGGAAAGGCTTCTTAGATGGAACTCAAACTAAATTTAATTTTGTACCAGAACAAAGTACCGATTTTATCTTTTGTACCATCGGAGAAGAATGGGGTTTTGTAGGTTCTTTAATTACAATTGGTTTATTTATGGCACTTTTATTTCGTCTAATTATTTTGGCAGAAAGACAAAGGTCCGCTTTTAGCAGAGTTTATGGTTATGGGGTAGCCACTATATTATTTACCCATTTCTTTATTAATATCGCCATGACGATAGGTGTCATGCCTGTTATTGGTATTCCGCTTCCCTTCTTTAGTTATGGTGGGTCATCATTATGGAGCTTTAGTATTTTGCTTTTTATTTTTATTAAGCTCGATGCTTACAGAATGGATATTTTAAGATAAATATTTTTCATTAATTGAAATTAGTGCTGAATTTTAACTTGTGTCATTTCTCTACCTTCTTAATTTACTCCTTAGCTTTAATATTCTGTCTCCTTCTTTAAATTCTTCTACCTCCTTAACTTTTTTGTCCTCTTTTCCCACTATATTTGTTACATCAAATAAATTGAAAAAACAGATTAGATGAAATACGAGAAAATAGACAGTCAGTTATTTGTTAGAAACCGACAACGTTTTTGTACTGAATTAAAAGCAAAATCGATTGCCATTTTTAACTCAAACGACATTATGCCAACTAATGCAGATGGTACAATGGAATTTAGACAAAACAACGATATATTTCACCTTTCTGGGGTAGATCAAGAAGAGTCTATTCTCGTAATTTTCCCCGACTCTTTTCATGCCAAACACAAAGAAATTTTATTTCTTAAAGAAACAAATGAGCATATTGCCGTTTGGGAAGGAGCTAAACTTGACAAAAAGCAAGCTTTCGAAACCTCTGGGATTAAGACAGTTTATTGGATAAATCAACTAGAAGCGATACTAAAAACGCTTATGAGCGAGGCCGATCATGTTTACCTAAACAGCAACGAGCACCTCCGTGCTAATACAGAAGTAGAAACTCGAGATTTGCGTTTTGGGAAGTGGATTAGAGAAACTTACCCTATTCACGAACTCGAAAGAGCAGCTCCTATAATGCACAAAATTCGTGCGATTAAAGACCCAATTGAAATAGAACTCATCCAAAAAGCCTGTGATCTTACAGAGTCCGCTTTACGTAAAATTTTAAAAACCATTAAGCCTGGCGTAATGGAATATGAAATTGAAGCTGATGTGATACACGAATTTATTAAAAATCGCTCACGTGGATTTGCATATACTCCCATTATTGCCTCTGGCGAAAGTGCTTGTGTGCTACATTATATAGACAATAATAAGCCCTGTAAAGATGGCGATGTAATTCTTATGGACTTTGGTGCAGAATACGCAAACTATGCCTCAGATATGACTAGATGTATTCCGGTAAGTGGTAAATTCTCTCCTCGACAAAAGGATGTATATAATGCGGTTTTAAGAGTTATGAAAGCCGCTACCAAAATGCTTATTCCTGGAAATTTCTTAAATGAATACCATGTACAAGTTGGTTTATTAATGGAAAAAGAACTTATCGGTTTGGGTTTAATTTCTCAAGATGATGTAGATAATCAAAATCCTGAATGGCCGGCGTATAAGAAATATTTCATGCACGGAACTTCACACTACTTAGGATTAGATGTACACGATGTAGGTTCTTGGACTGCGCCAATAGAAGCTGGAATGGTGTTTACCTGCGAACCTGGAATATACATACCAGAAGAAAATTTAGGAATTCGTTTAGAAAATGATGTCCTCGTAACAGAAAATGGGCCTAACGATTTAATGGGAAATATACCTTTAGAAGCTGATGAAATTGAAGCATTGATGGCGGAATAATTTGGTTGGAAATCATGCAATTCAAATTCCAAAACAAAAATATACACTACAAAACAGAAGGTTGCGGAGAAGCTGTGGTATTACTCCATGGTTTCCTCGAGAACCTGAGTATGTGGAATAGAATAGCTTTAGAGCTTTCTAAATCTCACAAAGTAATACGTTTAGACTTTCGTGGATTTGGAGATTCAGAAGAGTTGGAAGAGGTTTATTCTATTGCAAACTTTGCAAATTACACCCATCAATTACTCAAAGAATTAAAAGTTACTAAATATACCCTAATAGGGCATTCTATGGGAGGATATGTTGCAACAGAACTTTGCAAAATTTATCCAAAAGAAATTGAACATCTCATACTTTTTCATTCTACTACTAAGGCAGATTCAGAATCTAAAAAGAAAGACCGAGATAGAGCTATAAATGCTGTGTACGAAAAGAAAAGTGTTTACCTAAAGACTGCCATTCCGTTTTTATTTCCAAAACAACATCAAATTTCTTGTTCCATATTTATTAAAAAAATGATTGCAGATGCACAGTTGTTAAATACAAATTGTATTATTAGTGCTATTAAGGCAATGAAAAACAGAAACGATAATTCTAAAGTGGTTCAAGGTCTAAATTGTAGAAAAACATATTTAGCAGGTAGTTTAGATCCACTTCTTGCTATTAACGATCTTAAAGAAGAAGCACAAAACAACCATGCTAAATTTATAGAAATTAAAGATGCTGGACATATGAGTCATTGGGAAAACCCTGATCAGGTAATTGAAGAGCTTAAAAAAGTAATGGTATAAAAAAAGGGAAGCATTTTGCTTCCCTTTTTTTTGTGTTAACTAAATTCTTCTACTAAATCCCCCAATGTAATAAAAGTAAATCTTTAGATTGTTAAGGCTTTAAAAAAACCACTTAAAAAAGTAATCTTAACATTTTACAAAACTTTTAACAATTATTGCGCCAAACTTTTAACACATCAAGGTAAGCTTACTTTTTATTTTCATGAGCAGTCCAACCTTGAGCTGATAAAGGGAAGATCTTAGAATCATGGCTTACTAAATTTGTGCCCGAATTCTTATCTAGCATATATCCAATCACAGTCATGTTAGGATTTGCTTTTATTTTATCGTAATCTTTTTGAGCTACAGTAAAGAGTAATTCATAATCCTCTCCACCATTTAAAGCACAAGTTACCCCATTTAGTTTAAACTCTTCTGCGATAGACATAACGGTAGGGTCGCAAGGTATTTTTTCCTCGTAAATTTGTAAACCTAAACCGGATGCTTTTGCCAAATGTAATAACTCTGAAGATAAACCATCAGAAATATCAATCATAGAAGTTGGTTTTAAGTCCATCTCCATAAACATCTCTACAATATCTTTTCTAGCCTCAGGCTTCAACTGTCTTTCTAAAACATATTCAGATCCGTGAAGATCGGGTTGCATATTTTTATCTTCCATAAAAACAGCCTTTTCTCTTTCCAATATCTGCAAACCTAAATATGCAGCTCCTAAGTCCCCAGAAACTACAATTAAATCTTTTTCGCTAGCACCAGAACGATACACAATATCTTCTTCTTTTGCAGTTCCCATAGCAGTTACACTAATCATCAATCCTGAAGTAGAACTCGTAGTATCACCGCCAATTAAATCAACTTTATATTGTTCGCAAGCCAAACGAACTCCAGCATATAACTCCTCAACTGCTTCCACAGGAAACCGATTAGACATTGCTAAGGAAACCGTTATTTGAGTTGGAATTGCATTCATCGCGCAGATATCAGATAAATTTACAATTACGGCCTTATATCCTAAATGTTTCAATGGAGCATACGCTAAATCAAAATGCACACCTTCCACCAATAAGTCCGTAGAAACTAACTGACATAAATCACCAATTTTTATAACGGCAGCATCATCACCAATCCCTTTAAGGGTCGTATGATTATATCGCTTTACTTCTTTAGTTATTAGGTCGATTAAACCAAACTCACCTAATTTAGAAATAGGCGTAAACTCTTGTTCTTTGTTTTCGAATATACTCATGTGGCAAAATTACATTTTTATCCTGTATAGACCTCAATAAATTAAATCCAAAACCATATATATTTCGTACATTTGCAGAGTTAAATCGCCTTATTTAGAATAGGTTAAAATAAAAATAAGTATTGAAATGGTTAGTGTAACAGAAACAGCAAAAAAGAAAATATTCTCTTTGCTAGAAGAGGAAGGTCTAGGTGTTAGCGCTTACGTAAAAGTAGGTGTTTCTAGTGGCGGCTGCTCTGGCTTATCATACAAGCTAGATTTTACGAGTGATCGCAACGAAAGCGACAAGCTTATAGAAGATAATAATGTACGCATCTTAGTGGACAAAAAAAGCCTTTTATACCTAGCAGGGACTATATTAGATTTCTCTGGAGGTTTAAATGGAAAGGGCTTCACTTTTAACAACCCTAACGCTACAAGGACTTGCGGTTGTGGAGAAAGCTTTGCTATTTAATAGCCTCTATAAGTATTGAAAACAAACAAGTTAAATTTCAATTTTGAAATGTAGCTTTTAACCTTTTAACTTCCCAAAAAGTTGACAGAAGAAGATAAATTATTAGAAGAAGTAACCTCAGCCGAATATAAATACGGCTTTGTTACTGATATAGATTCCGACACGATTAAAAACGGTTTAAACGAAGACGTAATCCGATTGATTTCGTCTAAGAAAAACGAACCCGAATGGTTGTTAGAATGGAGGCTGGAAGGATTTAAAAAATTCAAAGAGCTTGTTGAGCCTGAATGGGCAAACGTGCACTATAAAAAACCAGATCTTCAGGCTATATCATATTACTCTGCACCTAAGCCTAAAAAAAAACTTGCAAGTTTAGACGAGGTTGACCCAGAGTTATTAAAGACTTTTGAAAAACTCGGAATTTCTTTAGATGAGCAAAAGATGCTTACTGGAGTTGCCGTAGATATTGTAGTTGATTCCGTTTCTGTAGCAACTTCTTTTAAAGCAAAACTAGGAGAATTAGGAATTATATTTTGTTCTATTAGTGAGGCTATCCAAGAGCATCCAGAATTGGTGCAGAAATACTTAGGAACTGTAGTACCACAAACCGACAACTACTATGCAGCCTTAAACTCTGCAGTATTTACCGACGGCTCTTTCTGCTATATTCCTAAAGGTACTCGCTGCCCAATGGAACTTTCTACCTACTTCCGTATAAATCAAGCTGGAACAGGACAATTTGAACGCACGCTATTAATTGCCGACGAAGGTTCGTACGTTTCTTACTTAGAAGGATGTACTGCACCATCGAGAGATGAAAATCAATTACATGCTGCAGTGGTGGAATTAATTGCCTTGGATGAGGCTGAGATTAAATACTCAACAGTTCAAAACTGGTATCCTGGTAATAAAGAAGGTATAGGCGGCGTTTTCAACTTTGTTACCAAAAGAGGTATTTGTCATAAAAGTGCAAAAATCTCTTGGACTCAAGTAGAAACTGGATCTGCCGTAACGTGGAAATACCCTTCTTGTATTTTAAAAGGTGATAACTCAATTGGAGAATTTTTCTCTGTAGCAGTAACCAACAACTTCCAACAAGCAGATACAGGGACCAAAATGATTCATATTGGTAAAAACACAAAAAGCACCATTATCTCTAAAGGTATTGCGGCTGGAAAAAGTAACAGTAGTTACCGTGGACTTGTAAAAATTATGAAAGGTGCGACAAACGCACGTAATTTCTCTCAATGCGATTCGCTATTGATGGGAGATAAAAGTGGTTCCCACACCTTCCCATATATAGAAGTGAAAAACAAATCAGCTCGTATAGAACACGAAGCTACGACCTCAAAAATTGGTGAAGACCAACTTTTTTACTGTAACCAGAGAGGTATAGGTACAGACGCTGCAATAGGACTTATTGTAAACGGCTATTGTAAAGACGTACTAAACCAATTACCCATGGAATTTGCCGTGGAAGCACAAAAATTACTATCACTTTCTCTTGAAGGAAGCGTAGGTTAACACCCAAAGAAAAAAATATGCTTAAGATAAAAGACCTGAAAGTAGAAATTGAAGGTAAAGAGATCATAAAAGGACTTAGTTTAGAAATTAACAAAGGAGAAGTTCACGCTATAATGGGGCCTAACGGTGCTGGTAAAAGTACATTGTCTGCAGTAATTGCTGGACGTGATGAGTACGTTGTTACTGGAGGCTCTATAGAGTTTGAGGGAGAAAATCTTATGGATATGGTTCCAGAAGACAGAGCTCATGCAGGTGTGTTTTTATCGTTCCAATACCCAGTAGAAATTCCTGGTGTTTCCGTAACCAACTTCATCAAAACGGCACTTAACGAAAGTCGTAAAGCAAGAGGCTTAGAGGCTATGCCTGCAAAAGATATGTTAAAATTGATGCGTGAGAAACAAGCTCTTTTGGAAATGGATAAGCAGTTTATGTCACGTTCATTAAACGAAGGCTTCTCGGGTGGAGAGAAAAAACGAAACGAAATATTCCAAATGGCTATTCTAGATCCTAAACTATCTATTTTAGATGAAACCGATTCTGGTTTAGATATTGACGCTCTACGTATTGTAGCAAACGGTGTAAATAAGTTAAAAAACAAAGATAATGCAGTAATGATAATTACCCACTATCAACGTTTATTAGACCATATCATTCCAGACTTTGTACACGTTTTGTATGATGGTAAAATTGTAAAATCTGGTGACAAAAATCTTGCTCTTGAATTAGAAGAAAAAGGTTACGATTGGATTAAGAAAGAAATAGAAGCCTAAAAAAATACCCGTTGAAACTACAAGATAAACTTATAAACTCTTTTGAGAAGTTTGGTCAAAGTCTTAATGGCTGCGAAACCGATAGCTTACGCACAATGCGTACTAAAGGAATTGAGGTTTTTAAAAACTTAGGCTTTCCTACTACAAAAGACGAGGAGTGGAAATACACCTCTTTAAATAAAAGCATCAAACGCGATTACGATTTTGGAGCAGAATTCAGCTTAGATATCACATCTGAAGATGTAGATCGTTTTTTATGTGCAGGTATAGATTCGTATAAACTCGTTTTTGTAAACGGGGTTTTTAATGACTCTTTATCTAATACTACACAACAAGATAAATTTTTTGTAAGTAACCTAAAAGAGGCCTTCGAAGGAAATTCTGAATTGTTTAACCAATATTACGGAACTCTAGCGGATGCAGAGTTGAGTATGGTTGGGTTAAATACAGCCTACGCACAAGAAGGTGCTTTTATATATGTAAAAGCAGGTGCAGTTGTAGATAAGTTAATTCAGATTCTATACATCAACAGCGACAGTAGTCGTTCAATGATGAATCAGACACGTAACCTAATAGTAGTTGAAGACAGAGCGGAAGTTCAAATTTTAGAACGCCACCAATCTTTAAGCGACGAGTATGTGTTTTCAAATTCTGTTACAGAAATAAACGTTGGTAACGAAGCTAATTTGAAGCATTATAAGATTCAAAACGATCAGGATACAGCCTCATTAGTAGATAGTACCTTCGTA
>DKGK01000053.1:0-2759 GCA_002453265.1 Flavobacteriales bacterium UBA6772
CTGGCATACCTATTTATTAGACGGCGACAATGTGCGTATGGGGTTGAATAATGGTCTTGGTTTTTCTCTAGAAGATAGAACGGAAAATATTCGTCGTATTGGTGAGGTTTCGAAACTTTTTGCGGATGCTGGGCTTCTTGTGTTATGTGCTTTTGTTTCCCCATTAAAAGAGGATAGAGATCGTGTACGCTCTTTGTTTTCGAATGGAGAATTTATAGAAGTATTTGTTGATTGTCCACTTGAAGTATGTGAACAAAGAGATGTAAAAGGACTTTATGAAAAGGCTCGAAAAGGCGAAATTAAAGATTTTACAGGAATTTCTTCTCCATTTGAGAGTCCAGAAAATCCAGAAATCACTATTTATACTGCTCAAGAAAAGCTCGAATACTCTATAGAAAAAATTATTAGTTATTTAAAAGCTACTCATGAATAGTACTGCTCCAAATTTTGAAAATCTCTTAGCACTCGCAAAAATTGCGGCTCTAAAAGCAGGAGACGAAATCCTAAAAGTTTATAATAGTGACGATTTCGGCGTGGAAAGTAAAAGTGATGAAAGTCCTTTAACTAAAGCAGACAAAGCAGCTCACTATAAAATTGTAGAACTTTTAGAAGATTCTAACTTACCAATATTAAGTGAAGAAGGAGCAGAGATACCCTTTGATGTACGTTGTAAGTGGGACTACTTTTGGATGGTAGATCCATTAGATGGGACAAAAGAGTTTATAAAACGCAATGGAGAGTTTACTGTAAACATAGCATTAATTAATAAAGGAGTTCCAGTTATGGGTGTTGTTTATACCCCTGTTACTAAAGAGTTGTTTTACGCTTACGAAACTATAGGAGCATTTAAAGAAGATTCCTCAGGAGTCCATAAATTATCGAAATCTAAAGATACAGAGCTTACTAATTTGAGAGTTGTAGCTTCAAGGTCCCATCTAAACGAAGCCACTAAATCATTTATGGATAAGTTGGTAAATCCATCTATCGTTTCCATGGGGTCTTCATTAAAGTTTTTGGCTATTGCAGATTCTAAAGCAGATATTTACCCTCGTTATGCTCCAACAATGGAGTGGGATTCTGCTGCTGCACATGGTATTTGTAGCGTTTTGGGAATTGAGGTGATGAACCTTGAAACTAAAGAATCTGTAAGTTATAATAAAGAAAATTTATTAAATCCCTTCTTTATAGTAGCTGCATCAGATATCTTGAAAAAACTCAACTTAAAGTAAAACCATTAAGACTAGTTTTAAAACAAGCTTATTTACTATTTTTGAAAAAAATTAAAGAAAAATGAACATACCTCAAGAATTAAAATACACAAAAGACCATGAGTGGGTTCGTGTAGAAGGAGATAATGTTGTGATTGGTGTTACCGATTTTGCACAAAAAGAATTAGGCGACATCGTATATGTTGATGTAGATACTGAAGGTGATACAGTTGAAGTTGATGAAGTTTTTGGTTCTGTAGAAGCAGTAAAGACTGTATCTGATTTACTAATGCCAATTACAGGTGAAGTTATTGCTTTTAACGAAGCCTTAGAAGATGCACCCGAATTAGTGAATAACGATCCTTACGGAGATGGTTGGATGATAAAAGTTACTATTTCAGATGCTTCTGAATTAGACAATCTTATGTCGGCTGATGAGTATAAAGATTTAGTTGGTGCTTAAAAAAGCTATATATTCCTTTGTTCCAGGTATTATTTGGTTGCTAACTATTGTTGTAGGTAGTTTTATGTCTGCTTCAAAAGTACCCAGTGTTGCTATATCAGATAAAGGAATTCATTTTATTTTTTATGCAATTTTTGCTATTCTTTTCTATATTCCTCTTCGAGTAAACACGAAAAGATCTTTTTCTCTCGTTACTACTATCAAACTAGTTATTATAATTGGTTTTGTTTTAGGCTCGGTAATAGAGTTGGTACAGCACAATTTAATAGTTGGCAGATATGGAGAATACTTAGACTTACTAGCAAATAGTATCGGCTTATTAATCGGAGTGATTATTAGCGAGGTTTTATATAGAAAAGTAGTTTTGTAAAATCCTCCGAATTGTTTAGTTTTACCCTTTAAATAAAATCATATGCAAACGAAAAAGAATCCAAAGGCGAATTTGGAAACCAAAAGAGGGATGTTTATCCAAATTGGTTTGATTTTCGCTATTTCGGCATCTTTATTAGCTTTCGAATGGAAAAGCTATGAAAAGACTGCTTCAGATTTGGGAACAATGGAGTTGGCTCTAGAGGATGAGGAGATTATTCCTGTTACTCAGAGAGAAATTAAGCCACCACCACCACCACCACCACCACCAGAAGTAATTCAAATTGTGGAAGATGATGTGGAAATCGAAGTAGAGTTGGAAATTGAAGAGACCGATACTGATGAAGATGAGATTATTGAAATCGAAGAGGAAGAAGAAGAAGATGAAGTCTTTAACTTTGCCGTAGTAGAGGACAAACCTATCTTTCCTGGTTGTGAAGATGTATCTAAAGACGAGCGTTATATGTGCTTCCAAAAAGGAATCATGAATCACATTCGTAAAAACTTTAAATACCCAGCTATTCCAAAAGAAATGGGTATCTCAGAGAAAATATTTGTTCAGTTCGTAATTGACAAGAGTGGTAAGATCACCAAGGCTACTGTTGTTAGGGGGGAGGATAAACACTTAAAAGGCGAAGCTCTTAGGTTAGTTAATTCAATTCCAAAATTACAAGCAGCAAAACAAAGAGGTATAGCGGTTCCCTGTAGTTTTACAGTAC
>DKGK01000053.1:3111-4372 GCA_002453265.1 Flavobacteriales bacterium UBA6772
AAAAAAAAGGGACTCGAAAGAGTCCCTTTTTTTATTTAGCATCTAAATATTGTTGCCATTTCCAGGCATCTCTCATAGCATCTTCAAGTGAGTATTTGGTTTTCCAACCAAGTGTTTTTTCAGACAAACT
Organism: Flavobacteriales bacterium UBA6772; assembly: GCA_002453265.1. GTDB lineage: Bacteria > Bacteroidota > Bacteroidia > Flavobacteriales > UBA7430 > UBA6772. The sequence goes on from DKGK01000053.1 coordinate 3,242, forward strand.
AGTTTCTGCATATATCTGTTCTATATCACCCTCTCGTTTTGCACCTATTTTATAATTGAGTTTAAGTTTGTTTACTTTCTCAAATGCTTTCACAGTTTCTAATACGGAACTTCCTTTTCCAGTTCCTATATTTAAAGTAAACGATTCTTTCTTAGATTCCATATTTTCTAAAGACTTTACATGGGCATCTGCTAAGTCCATAACATGAATATAATCTCGCACACAAGTGCCGTCTACAGTATTATAATCATCTCCAAATATGGTTAAGTTAGGTCTAATTCCAGCAGCTGTTTGGGTTATAAAAGGAACTAAGTTATTTGGAGTACCTATAGGTAATTCGCCTATTAATCCAGATGTATTTGCACCTACAGGGTTGAAGTAACGTAAAATGGTAGCTCTACTCAGTTTTTTTGATTTTATGCAATCGTTTATTATTTGTTCGCACATTTGCTTAGTACATCCATAAGGTGACTCAGCAGTTTTTATCGGGTGTTGTTCGTTTACAGGTAAATAGTCAGCTTCTCCATATACGGTACAAGAAGAGGAGAAAACTAAATTTGGAACATTATATTTAGACATTAAATCTATAATGTTAATTAAAGAACCAACATTATTTCGGTAGTATTTTAAGGGTTCACTAACAGATTCTCCAACAGCTTTTAATGCCGCAAAATGAATTACACCAGCAAAAGTTTCATTTTCAAATACGGTATCTAATTCTTTTAAGTTAGTGCAATCTACTGTGTATTCTTTTATTATTTGCCCTGTTAATTCTTTAAGTTGGTCCATAATCCATTTCTGAGAATTACAATAATTATCGACTATTACAGGTTCAAATCCACCTTCTAGTAGTGCTACAACTGTATGAGAGCCAATATAGCCAGCACCTCCTGTTATTAGTATCTTGGGTTTTGTGTTCATTTATGTATATTTATGCTGTAAATACTTTTTTATGAGTTATTTGAAGTTACAAATATATATATCATTATTGATTTTATGATGTTTTTTATTTAGATAATACAGTTCAATTTACATCAAAATAGTATTACTTATTGTAAATTTAAGGAAATAATTAAGCATTTAGGTTTCCTATATTTGTTACTCATTCTTCAATAGGATCCTTATGAAACA
>DKGK01000040.1:0-5504 GCA_002453265.1 Flavobacteriales bacterium UBA6772
GTAGCAATTTTCTTTTGATGAATCTTTGTTTTATCTTTAAGGAAATTATAAGAACTTATAATGAGTGAAAACCATATTTCCAAAAAAAAACCAGCCTATCCAATAAGTCAACCCTTAATGGATTATTTGCGAAAATACTCCAGAGAACTTGAAATTCCAGTTCGGTACCTAGATCTAAAACACTTTTTTACTTCTATTCCATTAGAAGACAAAGATGGGAATACCACTTTATGGGAAACTGCTATGTATTCGGATTCTGAAATGAAGGAACTAAATCAAGGATTAAAAGAGATTTATTCAATACTAATATCTGATGGAACCACTCTTATTAACCACCTTTCTGTGGCAAGAATAGATTATTGTTCTTATGGAAATTCTCAGCCTTTTAGAGTTAAAATAATTAATCAGCTGAATGATAATTACGATTATTTTTATGTTAAAAAAGTAGATGCATCCCGTATTTATGGTTTGGAACTTGAGGATATTTTATCACCCAATAAAATAAATTACCTTGTATATAACGACACTATTATTGAAGAGCATATTGTTGGGATTCCAGGAGACCAGTTTGCAACTGAAAATTTATTCCAAGAAGTTCACAATGAGGTCCGTTTGGCTAGGGAGTTTGTAAAGTTTAATGAGCGTTGCTTTATTCGTTTATTGGGCGATATGCGTTCATATAACTTTGTGGTTGATATGACACCAGACTTTGATCAAATACAATATAGAATTAGAGCAATAGATTTTGATCAGCAATGTTTTGAAGGCCGAAAGAATATTTATTTCCCTCAATATTATAAAGAAAATATTCCTTTTGTGAATTTGGCCATGAAATATATGGCTCCAGAAACTATAGAACAATACAAAATAGAAGAAAGAGCTCTAATGGCTAAGAGGTTACGTGTGTCTAAATATCAAATTAAAAAATTGATGAAAGCGATGGTATGTGAGGAATTATCTAATGATAAACATATTTCATCTTTAAAAAAGGAACTAGCGAAACACTATAATGAGCCTTCTTTTTTAAAATGTACAAAAATGGGCGAAATCGTTCAGGTTTGTTTAAATAAAGTATATTATCTTCCTTAATATCAGTAGGATGTGTTATTTTTTTTATTTATGAAATAATTAATCAAAGTACTTTGTCTAAATAAAGATAAATCATCTTCAAACAAATAACCGATTATGAAAAAACATATTTTATCCTTTATTTTAGCTCTTTCTTTTTTGAGCTTACATGCTCAAAATTCTACAGAATTTGATGGCTATGCATTATACAATCAGCAAAATGAAAATACAGTATACTTAATAGACAAATACGGTCAGATTGCACATACATGGAACTGTGATTTAGCTTGTAACTATACTGTTTTGTTAAAGAATAATGGAAATATTGTACGAGGTGCAAAAAATCCAGACAACAATTTAGATGGTGCTGCTCAAGGTGGGGTTGTTCAAGAAATAGCTCCCGATGGAACTGTAGTTTGGGAATTTACTTATTCTAGTAGTACCTATCTTTCTCATCACGATATCACTATCGTAAACGATAATGTATTACTTACAGCCTGGGAAGTGAAGACAAATTCAGAATTAACACAAGCTGGTTATGATGATGCCTCGGATGATAAATGGCCTACTCATTTTGTGGAAGTCTCAAACAATGGTGCTGGAGGTGGAGAAATAGTTTGGGAATGGCATCTTTGGGATCATATGATCCAAGACCATGATTCAAACAAAGATAACTTTGGTGTTATTGCTGACCATCCAGAATTAATAAATATTAATATGTTGCCTGAAATGGGGGGAGGTCCTGGACCAGGAGGGAATAGTGGAGACTGGTTTCACGTAAACGGTGTAAATTATAATGCAGATTTAGATCAAATTGCTTTTTCTTCTCGTCACGCTAGCGAAGTCTATATTATAGATCACAGTACTACATCTGGAGAAGCAGCGACACATTTAGGTGGAAACTCTAATCAAGGTGGAGATTTATTATATCGCTGGGGGAATCCATCTAACTATGGTGCTCCAGGTTCTCAAGAAATAGCTTCTGCTGTCCACGATGTACGCTGGATTACAAACGACGGAAGATCTAATGGTGGCTTTTTACAATTTTACAATAACAATGGTGGCGGAAGTTCTACTTCTACAGTTGATGCTATTGAAACTCCCTTAGATGGATTTAATTACGATTTAGTTCCTGGTCAAGCTTACGAACCTAGTTCAGCAGATTGGAGTCATACTTGTGAGGGATATGCTAGCGGGCAATCTTCTCAAAACAGAATGAGTAATGGAAATGTATTTGTAAATATGTCTGCTGGACAAGGTGGTTCTGGTTATATGTATGAAGCAGATTCTGTAGGTAATGTTGTTTGGATGTTTAACGCTGGAGGAACTCCAAAAGCATTTAGATATGAGTGTAAGGATCTTGGTATAATTGCGCTTTTAAATAATCCTTGCGAAATTGATGAGACTGCTATTACTGAAAATCCATTAGCTCATTTACAAATTGCTCCAAATCCTTCAAATGGAGTTTTTAATATTAGTGGTATAGAATCTAAAGACTTTACTATTACTATTGCTAATGCGTTTGGACAAAGAATAAAAGTTCAAAAATCGGCTCGAATAGATCTTAGTGATTTTCCAAATGGAATTTATTTTATTCATTATTCCGACGAGAAAGGGCTTTCAACATTAAAAACAGTTTCTCTAACAAAATAGTATATGAACCCTAAATCTAAAGGTTTTCTTTTATTACTACTTACTTCATTAAATTGTTTTGCTCAGGAGTCTTTTTATAAAACTGATGCTATTCGGGAAATAAAAATTTCTTTTTACCAAAGTAATTGGGATGCGGTTTTAGACAGCTTTTATATAAAAGGCGATAAAGAACGACTACTTGCAGATATACTTATAGATGGGGTGAATTACGATAGTGTTGGCGTACGATATAAGGGTTTTAGCTCAGCTAGTATAAACCGAGTTAAAAACCCTTTTAATATTAAGTTGAACTATACTATTGCAGGTCAAAAACACTTGGGAATAGATAAGTTGAAATTGAGCAATGTTATTCAAGATCCTTCTTTTGTTAGAGAAGTACTTTCCTATGAAATTTCTCGACAATACACGCCAGCACCCGAAGCTAATTATGCCAATTTGTTTATTAACGATACACTTATTGGCCTGTATTCTAATATTGAGGCTGTAAATAAAGAGTTCCTTCATAAGCATTTTAGTTCTACCGATAATGTTTTGGTTAAAGGAAATCCAGAAGAGGTAGATTTATTTGGCGAGAATTCAAATCTTAGTAACAGTCCTGGTATAGATACGGCCAACTATAATAGGCTGTATTCTATGGAATCGGATTACGGTTGGAGTGAATTGTATGGATTTATCGATACGCTAAATGATTACGAGTATGCACTAGAAAAAGTGTTAAATATTGACAGATCTTTGTGGATGCACGCACTCAATTATACTTTGGTTAATTTTGATAGTTATATTGGTTATGCTCAAAACTACTATTTGTATCAAGACGATAATGGTTTGTTTAATCCTATTCTTTGGGATTTAAATATGTCTTTTGGTAGTTTCCGATTAACAGATGCTTCTATTTATTTTGATGGTTTTTCTGTAGAGCAAGCTAAAACACTAGATCCACTTACGCATTATAATGAGTTTTCTGTATTCGAAAGACCACTATTGAGGAAGCTCTTTGAAAATACCAGATATAGAAAAATGTATATGGCTCATATACGAACTATTATAGAAGAGAACTTCCAAAATAATAATTATAAAAATAGGGCAGAAGAACTCTATTATTTAATAGATCAGAGTGTGTATACAGATTCCAACAAGTTTTATTCTTATACCGATTTTCAAGATAATATGTATGCTACTGTTAGCGATTTAATAGACTATCCTGGAATTGTAGATCTTATGGAAGGTCGCTCAGCATATCTTTCTACTTACGATGGATTTCAGGGAGCACCAATTGTAGATTCAGTTATTTATTCTCCACTAGAACCAATAGCCGGAGATACGGTACTTATTTCTACCTATATAAATGACGTATCTAATGTGTTGTTAGCATTTAAAGAAGATGCAGGGAATCTATTTGAAAATATTTTAATGAACGATCAAGGATTGTATGGAGATATTATTTCTGATGATGGTTGGTTTACAGCTCAAATAGTAGCTACAGGAGCTCAAATTGATTATTATATTTATGCCGAAAATGATACTGCTGGAGTTTTTGCACCCGTACGTGCTGCTTACGAATATTACACAATTAAGGGGAGTTTTACCAAAGGAGACATTGTCCTAAACGAATTAATGGCTTCTAATATGAATACTTCACAGGATGAAAATGGCGACTACGACGACTGGATTGAACTATTTAATACCACAGAATATTCGATTTCTTTAGCAGACTTATATTTAAGTGATGACTTATTGAACCTCACCAAATGGCAAATTCCAACTCAAACAATAGCAGCACATGATTATTTAATTATTTGGGCAGATTCTGATGTGTCTCAAAATAGTTTACATGCTAATTTCAAACTTTCATCTGCAGGAGAAATACTTTTTCTAGCAGATGCAAATGGACAAATATTAGATTCTGTAAGCTTTACACAACAATTAGAAGATGTCTCTTATGGTAGATATCCAAATGGAATAGGAGTATTTTTACTTTTAAGTCCTACATTTAATGGAAACAATAATACAGCAGATAGTATTCCTATAAGTTCAAATTTACTTATTGATGTTTTTCCTGTTCCGAGTGCTAAATCGTTTTATTTATCTATTTCTTCTCAGCAAGAATCTAACTTCGAGCTATTTGATATATTAGGTAAACTTGTTTGTGAAAAAACGATTAATGCTGGAATTACTGCAACAGAGATTTCCATTGCCGATTATAAGCCGGGAATTTATTTTGTTACAGTGCGTAACTCAGATCAAGTATCAACCTTAAAAATGGTTAAACTCTAAACTATTTAGTTATGAAAAAAATACAAATTTTAGTAGCTCTAATTTTTTCTAGTAGTCTATTGGCTCAAGAATATACTCATTTTACAGAAACTGAAGGTTTGATAAATAATTCAGTAAACTGTTTAACGATAGACTCAGATCAGAATGTTTGGTTTGGTACTAATAATGGAGCTTCCATGTTCGATGGCGAAAATTGGACCTCTTATAATACTGCTGAAACTCCGGAACTATTGTCTAATAGTATCACTGCAATTTTCGCTTCTACAATTGGAAGTACTTGGTTTGGGTCTGATTTTGGTATAAGTGTATTCGATGGCTCATCTTGGCTCCTTTTTACGGAGGCAGATGGTCTTGGTGATGATAGAATTAATAGTATTACAGAAGATGAAAATGGTGTTATTTGGGTAGGAGAAAAAGATGGAATTAGTAAATACGATGGTACAGAATGGACTTCTTTTGGTACAGATGATGGTTTGCCCTTTGGTGGTGTAAACGAAATTTCTTTCGAT
>DKGK01000040.1:5807-20221 GCA_002453265.1 Flavobacteriales bacterium UBA6772
GGTGTAAACGAAATTTCTTTCGATTCGAATAATGACTTGTGGCTAGCCAATGGTCTTTTTGGAATGATACATTTTGATGGAACTAATTTTACAACCTATAATACCAACTCTGGTTTAGTAAGTAATTCGGTACGGACAATTGAAGTTGATCAAAATGATAATAAATGGGTCGGTACAGCTCAAGGAATAACCGTTTTTAATTCTAATAATGAACTTTTAGATCAACATACAATGATGTTACTTTTACCTGCACCAGATACTTTAAATCCTGTGGTAGATATAGTTTTTGATTCTCAAGGACATGTTTGGACTGGTATTTATGTAGATTACTTAGTTACTGTTGGCGGAGTAGCTGCTTGGAATGGTGCTTCGTGGACTGGTTTTTCAGATGATTATTTAGTTGGACCAGTAGTAAGAGCTTTAGTAGTAGATGAAAATGATGCTGTTTGGGTTGCCACAAGTACTGGTGTTACTAAAATTAGTAATCCTACTTTGTCTGTTCCTAGCTTATCTACTCATTCAGAAATCGTACTTCATCCTAATCCGGCAGTATCAAGCTTTGTTATTCATTCAGAAAATGAAATACAAGCCTATAAAATAGTTAACCTATTAGGTAAGGTAGTGCTTGAGTCGTATGCTGTAACTTCGAATGAAATTAACGTAAATTCCCGAAATTTTTCTAGCGGATTATATATTGTAGAAGTAGTAACTACCCAAAATAGAATCAGGGAATTTATTGTAATTAAATAAGCTATTCTGTAATGCTATATTTAAAGTTGGCTCGTTAGCATTTGTCTTTTAACAAGAATGTTTTATAGAGGAAATTACACTTATTCGTTTGTTGGAGTTGCTAGCTTTAGCATCAGCCACTTTTTTAGGTTTACATTTTATCACAAGTAAAGAGTTTAGCCAGAAATTGCTTGACGGTTTTTTACTATTGGGATTTATTTTTGCCTTAGCAGATCTAGTCTTACTGATTTCACGTTATGGTTTCCCTATTGAGTTCATACCTAACACGGCATTTATTTATTTCCCTTTTCTCTATTTTTGTTCTTTACAGCTTACCGGTCAATCAAATATAAAAATGTGGAAGCTATTATACCCTGCTGCTTTATTTTATTCACTTGGTCGCTTTATTATTTAATGTTGATTTTTACTTTTTTATTGAAAATAAATTCGCCTACTTATTCAGTATATATATGCTTTCTAGTATTGAAAGCTATACAAATTCATCAAAGAAACATTTTTCAATTTTTCTCATCAATAGAAAATAAAGCCAACGAAATAAATAATGAATGGGAATTAAATACTCGAGAATTACTGGAAGAATCGGAGCTATTAATCTTTAATTTACTAACAAATTCGCAATATAATTTTCCTGCTGTTTTACAAGATGGAACTTATATCAGATAACAATAGGAGCTAGATTTATTTTAAAATCTAGCTCTTAACTTTCTTATTTTTCTTTCCATCTACAAAGTCCTTTAAATAATAAGGCTCAAAATAGGCTACGTCTTCAAAATCTTTGTTTTGGAATTTCTGTTCCACTAATTCTGCAATTGCTCGCGCTGAAGGAAAAGTAGTAGGAGAGAAACTTGTATTTTCTCCTTGGTATAGGTTTTTAGATTTTTCTGCACCATCTCCAATAAAATGACAGTGAGTCATCTTTAAGAATTTCTCGTAAGAATTAGGTTCTAGAATTAGAGCTTCAGTATCCCTTATTTTTAGGAACTTTGTATCGAACACTGCTGTATAAACCTCCATTCTACGTGCATCTAGCATAGGAATAAGTAAGTCGGTAGTATTTACCTTATTTTCTAAAACATAGGTTCTACAAAGCACTTCTAAGGTTTCTACACTTATCAAAGGAATGTCTAATCCATAGCACAAGCCTTTAGCAGATGACACCCCAATACGCAAGCCTGTATAAGACCCAGGCCCTTTGCTTACAGAAATAGCATCTAAGTCGCTCAGCTTTTTTTTGGCCTTAGTACATAAGTCTTCAATAAAAAGGTGTAGTTTTTCAGAATGAGAAAAGTTTCCTTCGTTATAGTCTATCGACTCTAAAACGATTCCATTTTCGCTTAATGCCAAAGAGCAGCTTTTTGTAGCGGTGTCTAAAGTTAGAATAAGTGCCATGAGTTGTTGTTTGCAGGCTGCAATTTACACTTTATAAAAAGTAATAATTATCAGTAATTCAATTTATTGTTTCCAATTAGCATTTTTTGTCAATAAATATTCTAGAGCTTTTATGTTCTGTTTTAAGCCCAAAGGAATTCCCCCTTTATGTTTTATCAAAATGGTATCATTTTCTGTATAAATGCTTAAACTTGTCAAAGGTAAATCTTGAGCTCTTAAATTATAATCAGCAGATTTTAACAACTCTTTTTGACTTAATAGGCGTTCTAGTTCTTTAAAATCTGCACGATCCATATACCACTCAAAAGTACCCTGTTGTTCCACAAATCTTTTACCATTGTACTTTACAAGTCTATCGTTGTTTATACTCATGGTATATATTGGGCAAGTGCCAAAGCAAGCACCTCTAGAAATTTCTACTTTTAATGTAGCTGCTGTATTTAGAACTTGATTCTCTTTTACACTCGCACACGAAAATAGTGTTGTAATTAGTACTAGTATAAGTTTCTTCATTGTAAATCGATTTATTACCTTTCCTTTTTCACAAAGATAACATATGTTAGTACATTTTATTGCAATTGGCGGTGCAGCAATGCATAATTTAGCATTAGCCTTACACGAGAAATCTTATTTGGTTACTGGTTCAGACGATGCTATTTTTAACCCTTCAAAAACTAGGTTAGAACAAGCAGGTATTTGTCCTAGTGTAATGGGGTGGTTTCCAGAAAAAGTAAGCTCCGATTTAGATGCTGTTATTCTGGGTATGCATGCTCGATCTGATAATCCAGAGTTGTTAAAAGCGCAAGAATTGGGCTTGCCAATTTATTCTTATCCAGAATTTTTATACGAGCAGTCCAAAAATAAAACTAGAATTGTAATAGGAGGGAGCCACGGTAAAACGACTATTACCTCTATGATTCTTCACGTTTTACAACATTTAAAAATTGATTCTGATTATATGGTCGGTGCTCAATTAGCTGGTTTTACAACCATGGTAAAGCTAAGTGAGGCTCCAATAATTGTTCTAGAAGGAGATGAATATTTATCTTCTCCAATAGATTTAAGACCTAAATTTCATTTATATAAACCTCATATTGCTCTTATCAGTGGCATTGCATGGGATCATATTAATGTCTTTCCTACTTTCGAAAATTACCTTAGTCAATTTCAAATTTTTATAAATAAAATTGAAGATTCTGGCTATTTAACTTACTGTTCAACTGATGTAGAATTAAATACTATTGCAAAATCAAATACCTCTATTTCTGTAGAACCTTATATTTTACCGTCCTATAAAATTGTTGATGGCAAGACGTTCATCGAATTCGATAAGAAGTTTATTCCTTTAGAAATTTTTGGTGAACATAATCTCATTAACATGATGGGGGCATTTAATGTTTGTAAACAATTAGAGGTTTCCGAAAGTTCTTTTCTCAATGCGATGTCTAGTTTTAAAGGTGCTTCGCACCGACTAGAGAAAATATATTCAAGAAAAGGTTTACAAGTATTTAAGGATTTTGCACATTCACCTTCTAAGGTAAAAGCAACTGTTAAGGCAGTGAAATCTCAGTTTGTTGGATACAATATTATTGCTGCCCTAGAACTTCACACTTTTAGTAGCTTAAATAAAACGTTCTTATCAGAATATAAAAATTCAATGAACGGAGTTGACACTGCAATTGTCTATTTCGATCCCGAAGCAATTACTCATAAAAAGTTGGAAAATCTTTCTGCTAATTTAGTATTCGACTCCTTTGCCCGAAAAGATTTAAGCGTTCTTACTAATAGTAATAAATTATGTCGTTTAATTGAGAGTGAAATTAGTGATAATACAATCCTACTGCTTATGAGCTCTGGTAACTTTGGAGGCTTAGTATTAGAAGATTTTGCAAGAAGTTTATAAGTATTCAACTAATTCCTCAAGCTTCATCCCCCTAGAGCCTTTTATTAAAATAAAAGTTTCTTTTATTGGAGAATCCTTTAATGTAATTATTAATTCCTGTATTTTTTTATAGCTAGGATATATTGTGTTGTTTACAGAATCGAATACGTTTCCAACTAAGTAAACTTCTTTAAATCCGGCAACTAAACAGTGATTTATCATGCTAATATGCTCTTTTTGTTCTTCTTCGCCTAGCTCAAACATATCTCCTAATATCAAAACCTTGTGAGCGTGTTCGATATTTATCATATTATGAATAGCCTTTTCTACACTCATCGGATTTGCATTATAGGCATCTAACAAAATCGTATTATGTTCTGTTTTTATTAACTGAGATCTATTGTTAGTGGGTACATAAGATTCAATTGCATTCTTTATTTTTTCTATTTCTACACCAAAGTGAAGACCTAAAGCTAAACTTAATGCAATATTATCAAAATTGTAATCTCCAATTAATTGGCTTTTAATTCTATGTTTACCCATTGAAACCTGAACATAAGGTTGAGCATCTACAAAATTAACTCTGTAGTTGCTAGTGTTTAACTGTCCGTAAGTATACTTGATGCTTGTGTTTGGTACTAATTCTAGTAAGTTTTGTTGGTTGTCTTTTGTGAAAATTGGACAACCTTTTTCTCCTAAGAACTTATATAGTTCTGTTTTTGCTTTCAAAACGCCTTCTAATGAACCAAAACCTTCTAAATGTGCCTTACCTATATTCGTAATTACACCTATGTCTGGCTCTGCAATTTTGCATAAATTAGCGATTTCACCAACGTGGTTCGCACCCATTTCTATTATTGCACATTCTGTATCTAAATCTATCGCGAGTAAGCTTAATGGTACTCCTATATGATTATTTAAATTACCACTGGTAGCTGTAGTTTTAAATTTCTTATTGAGTACCCTATATATTATCTCCTTGCTAGTAGTTTTACCATTCGTTCCAGTAATTGCAATTACAGTACATACTAATTGTTTTCGATGATGATTTGCTAAGTTTTGTAGCGTAGTTAAAGCATCATCTACTAGAATATATCTTTCATCTAAAACATATCTTGCATCATCTACAACAACATAAGAAGCTCCTTTTTCTAATGCAGAAATAGCAAATTCGTTTGCATTAAAGTTTGGCCCCTTTAATGCGAAAAACAAACAACCTGAACTTATACCCCTAGTGTCTATACTAATCACTGGGTTCTCTAGGAAGATAGAATAAAGTTTGTTTAGCATAGCTCAAAATTAATAGCAAAAAAAAGCCTCTCGTTAGAGAGGCTTACTAAATTATCTAGTCATTTTTCTTGACTTCTTTTTGTTTGGCTTTAGGTCTTGAGAACCCATTCTGTCCATTACACAGCGGAAACCAATAAAGTCTGTTCCGATATTACTGTTTAAGAAACGTTTCGTTCCTGGGTTTAACCAGTATGAACGATCTTTCCATGATCCACCTTTGTAAACATGTACATCGTTATTCACTAAAGTTGTTTTACCATAGTCGTACATAGCAGCTTCTCCTTGAGAGTTTCCTTTAGAATAGTAAATGCTAGACTCGATGTCTCCATCGTATCTGTCAGAATTTTTCGCTGTTTGGTAATTTCTTCTTAGGTTGTCTGCTTCGGCCTCTCTAGTTTGCATTCTACCTAAAGAATCTGCTTCAATATAGTAGCCTTCTTCATCCTTAGCTTTATCACTAAATACATTGCCTCTAAAAGCCATAAAGTCGTCTTGTCCAGATGCATCATCTCTATATACATCTAAAACCCATTCGGCAACATTTCCACTCATATCAAATAATCCGTAATCGTTTGGAGGGAAAGATTTAATTTCCATTGTACGAGCGCCAGCATCATTTAACGAACCTGCAATACCCATATTATCACCAGCACCACGTTTAAAGTTAGCTAATAATTCACCTTGGAATTGTTTGCGGTTATCTCTTAAAGAGTTTCTATCCCAAGGATAATATCTACCATCTGAAATATTTCCTTCAATAGAGTTTCCAATCAATCCCCAAGCAGCAAATTCCCACTCAGCTTCTGTTGGTAGTCTAAATCCAGGTATTAATACACCATCTTCTTTTGAGCCTTTTCGACCAATTTTATTCTTTGGGTTTCTTAAATCTCTGTAGCCTTTATTTTTTCTAACAGCTCCAGTATATTGACCGGCACGATAAGTTTCTGTATTGAAATTGTCGTCGTCAAATTGTTCGGTATTGTGTTTTAAAGATTTAGCTTTAATAAGTGCTAATTCATTTACACGGTCAGTTCTCCAAGCACAGTAATCTTGAATTTGATCCCAGTTTACTCCTACTACAGGGTAGTGGCTAAATCCCGCATGACGAAGATAGTTGTTTACCATCGGGTCATTGTAACCTAATTCGCTTCTCCAAGCATTTGTATCTGGTAAAGCATTCCAGTAAACTTCTGGGTAACTTTCTCCAAACACACGAGTTAACCAAAATAAGTATTCTCTATAAGAAACATTGGTAACTTCGGTTTCGTCCATATAAAATGAAGCTACAGAGACCTGACGAGGTCTAGCATTTTGCTCCATTAAGATATCTTCTTCTGTTTGTCCCATAATAAATGAGCCACCTTCAACAAAGACCATCCCAACAGGAAGTTCTTGCTTATAATTTAGAGCAGCTTCAAAACCTCCATTAGAAGAAGTGTTTACTTTCCAGCCAGTTGTTTTAGATAGATTGTTATGCTTATCGCTACCACAAGAAGTAGCTAAAGCAGCAAGAGCTACAATAAAAATTTTAGATAATGAATTCGAGATTTTCATGGTATATGATGCGTTGATGTTGTTCGTATCTTAAGAAGGGGCCTAAATTACCTAAAATTTAGGGCATTTAATCGCTTTTAATTTTTTTCTTTTGTCTCTGCAAGCTAATTGTAATGTTACAGATATTTCGTGTGCTCCACCAGAGCCAGATAGTTTAGAAACAGTTAAATCGTAACTATAACCTAATCTTACTCCATTTGCTTCGTAACCTATTACAGCCAAAATTGCATCTGGATTAGAGAAGTTACTTCTATAGTACATACCTCCAGAAAGACTTTCGTTTGTTAAAGACATTCCAACATTTAGTTGTTCTGCTCCAGCTTGTTTAAGATACATGATGTTTGGCGTAATAAAAGGTCCATCCATTACCAAGCCCATATTCTTACTTCTACCTACAGAAATATTCGCTCCGGTATGTAACGTAAAACGTCTTGGTAAATAACTTTCTTCAATATAAGAATCGTCTGGTTGTGAAATATGATGTAATGCAAGTCCAAAGAAAAACTTTTTTGTAAAAGCCATCATTCCTAAAGACACATCTGTATAACTTACCGATTCTGCAATCAAATCAAAATCTTCATTAGTATCTAGAATAAATCCATAGTTAGGGTCGATTTGATCTCCAAATTGAAGTTTTGATTTATCTAGGCCTTTTTGTTGGTAACTAGCCTGAATACCTGTTAAAACTGTAAGCTTTCTGGATACTTGAAGTTGGTAAGAGTATATCGCATTTACTTGCGTACTCTTAATTACTCCTTCTCCTTGCTCATCGTTTAGTACTTGCAAACCAATACCTCCATTTAGTTTTTCTACATTTTTATCTATAGAAATACTATTACTAAGGAAATTACCCTTGATGTTTGACCATTGATTTCTATGATTCATAGAAATTCGGGGACAGTTTGCAGAACCAGCCATAGCTGGGTTTAGGTACAGCGGGTTGGCATAGAACTGCGTAAATGCAGGGTCTTGTGCCATAGCGTTAGTTGATATACCTAAGCTTATAATTGCCAATAAGGCAAATAATCTATTTCGAATCATATTACTTTCGGGTTACAAGAGACAATAATACAATAATTTTTGAACTTCTAAACCTCTGTTTAGTTTCAAAAACAATACAATTTTCTTTTTCTGAAATAATTATGCCAAAACTTCGTATTTTTGACAATAGATTTTATTAATATTCGTTTCTTTTTCTAACGTAAAATTTTATAACACTTATGATGCGTTTTTATTTTTCATTATTTATTTTTATAATACTCACAAATTTTAATGTTTTTGCTCAAAATCAAAGCATTGTGAGTGTTGTTTGGGAAGAAGATAGGTTTTTTGTATCTTCAGATACAGTGACTAGTTTGCTGTGTTTTGAGGGGGCATTTTATGCCGAAAACACACATGAATTACCTGTTTATAAAAAGAAAATTCGTCTCCCAGAAAATGTTTTATCCGCTAAAGTAGTCGTAGAAATAGTCGATAGTACTTTATTATCTACCTCAGAACTTGCTTTGGTCAGGTCTTTAAACAGTCAAAATCGCTTAGATTGGAGCATTTCTTATGAAAGAAAATCGCCCTTTTTAACTATTTCATACATCCCATTAACAAGGATTCATAAAATAAATAAGTTTAAGTACACTATTACTTTAGCTTATTCCGATTATAATCTTCCTTTAAAAAATACAGTAATTCAAAATTCTGTTTTAAATAGTGGCGATTGGTATCGTTTTAAAGTTAGCGACGACGGACTTTATAAAATTGATAAATCTCTTTTTGAAGAAATGGACATATCAATAAACTCAATTGATCCACGAAAAATTCAAGTTTATGGAAATGGGGGAGCTATGTTACCTGAGTTTAATGCCGAATTTAGACACAATGATTTAGTAGAAAATGCCATATATGTGTCTGGCGAAAGTGATGGAATCTTTAATTCTAACGATTTTGTAGTTTTTTATGCTCAAGCTTCACATCGGTGGGAATACGATCAAGTTGATTTAGCATTTAAACATCAATTAAATATTTACGATAATAATAATTATTACTATATACATATAGGAACAGAAAATGGAAAAAGAATTGAAAGTATCAATACAATTCAGAATCCAAATTTTGAAGTTGATTTCCATACATCCGCTACCTTTTATGAATGGGAAAATCAAAATTTAAAACATACTGGAAGACAGTGGTTTGGTGAGTATTTTAGTTTTAATGAGGAATACAATATTAATTTTAGTTTTGCAGATAGAATAACTACAGAGCCCGTAAGAATAAATGCTCGTGCTGTTGGGAGGTCAGCTTCATCCACAAGTTTAAGTTTTACCTTAAATGGTGCTGAAGTCCTTACTGTTCCTATTGGAACTAATATAACTTCAGAAGTTTATGTGGATGATGGAGAGTCAACATCAGAATTTTCGACCAATCTAAATAGTATTGGATTAAGTGTTTCGTATAATAAAAACGGAAATTCTGCTGCTTTTGCATACCTCGATTTTATAGAGCTACAAGCGAAATGTAATTTGAAATACAATGGCGGACAGTTACTTTTCACCGAGCCATCAACAGTTGCTCCAAATAGAGTATCTAAGTTTTTAATTAATTCTAATTTAAACTCTTTTGTTGTTTGGGATGTTACAAATCCGATAGAGGTTACTAATATAGAACTCAATAATTTTGAAAGTTTTGAAGTTGCTACAGAAAAGCTAAAAACATTTGCCATTCACGATTTAAATAAATCGACTTATAAAAAGCCTCTTTTTGATAAAATCATTCCAAATCAAAATTTACACGGACAAGAAACTGCAGATTTACTTATTATAACTGCACCCGAATTTTGGGAAGCAGCAGAGCGTTTGGCTGAGTTTCATGTTCTAGAGGATGCAATGACCGTTAATATAGCGACAACAGAACAAATTTACAATGAGTTTAGTTCTGGAAAACAAGACCTAATTGCGTTACGAGATTATGTTAAAATGTTCTATAATAACGCACAGTCTGAAGAAGAAATTCCTGAAAATGTATTGCTTTTTGGTGATGCAAGTTTCGATTATAAAGGAATTACTGCGGCAAACGGCTTATACGACGATGTGAATTTTGTGCCCACTTTTCAATCTGAATATTCATTTAAAATAGGGCCTTCATTCTGTACCGATGATTTTATTGCCTATTTAGATACTTTAGAAGGAGCACAAAGTACCATGAGTTCTGATGGAATGGATATTGGCGTTGGTAGAATTGTTTGTCAAACATTAAGCGAAGCTCAAGGAGTAGTGGATAAAATAATTAACTACAACTCTGTAAATTCTTTAGGCGATTGGCGTTCTAATATTTGTTTTGTAGCTGACGATGTGGACGATGAAGCTTGGGAATTTAGGCTCCAACAAAATATTGACGCTATAGCTAGTCGTATAGATACTACTTATTCTAATTATAATATTAATAAGGTTTATTTAGACTCCTACCAGCAAGTCGCTTCCTCTGGTGGTCAGCGTTATCCTGATGCGCGACAAGCTATTGTAGATCAGATTAACAAAGGAACTTTAATGATGCATTATTATGGACATGGTGGCGAAGTAGGTTGGGCAGAAGAACGAGTTCTCGAGCTAATTGATATTAATACATGGGAGAATATGAACAATTTGGCAGTGTTTATTACCGCGACCTGCGAATTTTCCAGATACGACGATGCCAAAAGAGTTTCTGCAGGAGAGCAAATTCTTCTAAATCCTAATGGTGCTGGTATTGCTTTGTTTACAACCACGAGAACCATAACAGAAACAGATGCAGAAAACCTTTCTTCTACATTCTATAAATATGCTATTCCCGAAAGTGCTGGCGAAAGGTTGACTTTTGGTTCTATTATGAGAGCCATGAAAAACGATTTGAATTCTTCTGGAATCTCTGCGACAAACAAAATGAAGTTCACTCTTTTGGGCGATCCTTCTTTAAAGTTTCCGATTCCAGATAACAAAGTCCTAGTTACTGAAATTGTAGATGCCATTTCGCTGCAACCAATAGATACAGTAAAAGCCCTTTCTAGTGTTCTTGTACGAGGTAAAATTACAGATGCCTACAATTTGGATCTTACTTCATTTAACGGAATTTTAAAAGTGAAAGTGTACGACAAACCAAGTGAGCTACAAACTATTAATAACGATTTTGAATTTCTTGATCCTTTCTATTTCGACTTACAACAAAATGTTTTGTATTCTGGTAATGTGAGTATAGATAGTGGTTTGTTTGATTTTGAGTTTGTTGTTCCAAAAGATATTTCTTACGCTTTTGGTTTTGGGAAAATAGCGCTTTATGCCCACGACAGTATTACAGATGCTATTGGTGCGAATACCTCTATTTTGATTGGTGGTTTTGATGAGGATGCAAATCAAGATGATTTTGGGCCAGAAATTGAACTGTTTATGAACGATAGTAGTTTTATAGAGGGTGGGATAACAAACTCTACTCCTAGTTTGTTTGCAAAAGTTTCCGATGAATCGGGTATAAATACCACCGGAAATGGAATTGGTCACGATATAATTGCGGTGTTAGACGAGGATAGCCAAGATGCAATTGTGTTAAATCATTATTACGAATCGAATTTAGATTCTTACCAATCTGGAACCGTTTCTTATCCTTTTGCCGATTTATCCGAAGGGTTACATTCTCTCAAAATAAAAGTTTGGGATGTTTATAATAACTCTTCTGAAGATTTTACAGACTTTTTGGTTGTAGCCGATGCAGGTTTAATTCTAAGTAATTTGATGAATTACCCCAATCCCTTTAACGATTTCACTAGAATCCATTTTGAACACAATCAAGCCGGAGAAGATCTAAATGTTCGCTTAGATATTTTCGATTTTAACGGTAGAAAAGTTAAAACCATCTCCAATAGCATTTCTAATGCTTCATATTCTAATTCTGAGTTTGTTTGGAATGGTACTTCGGATGGAGGAATGCCACTTAATAGTGGTGTTTACATATGTAAGTTAACAGCTGTTAATTCTCTTACAAAAGAAGAAAGTACAATTAGTACGCAAATGGTACTAATAAAATAAGATTAGCGTTAATAAATTTATAAATTAGCCCTGTTTAAAAACTGCCCATGAAAAAAATTGCATTTATAGCCCTTGCAACTGTTTTGTTTAGTTCAAACTCATTTGCTCAAGATGTTAGTTCAGATTATCTTGATAATTTGAATACGATTTCTACTTCGGTTCCTTTTTTATTAATTGCTCCCGATTCTAGAGCCGGAGCAATGGGAGATGTTGGTGCTGCAACTACACCAGACCATAACTCTATACATTGGAATGCATCTAAGTTGGCTTTTATTAGTGGAGATCGAGGAATAAGTTCCTCATATACCCCTTGGTTACAAGATCTAGTTCCCGAAATTAGTTTGAGTTATTTATCAGGATTTAAACGTTTAAATTCTCGTAGTACTATTGCAGGGAGTATGCGTTACTTTTCTTTAGGTGAAATTAAATTTACAAATAGTAATAATGAAAGTTTAGGTTCATTTAGCCCAAACGAATTTGCATTCGACGGTGCTTATGCCATGAAATTATCTGAGAACTTTTCTACAGGTATGGCAATGCGTTATATATACTCTAATTTAACAGGGGGTATTAATGTAGAAGGAGGAGCTCCAACAAAACCAGGAACTTCTTTTGGCGTTGACATATCGTCGTATTACCAAAGTGATGAATTTGAAATTGAAGATAAAACGGCTTATTGGGCTGCAGGATTAAATATCTCTAATGTTGGAAATAAAATTTCTTATACCGATGGAGGAGAGGAACATTTCTTACCCATGAATGGTCGTTTAGGATTTAATTTAAACATGGATTTAGACGATTATAATTCGTTTTCCTTTGCTTTTGATGTAAATAAACTATTGGCTCCAACCCCACCTGTTTATGCTGTAGACGAAGAAGGTAATTCTATTTTCGAAGATAACGGTGATAGAGTTATTGAAGCTGGTAAAGACCCTAATGTAGGAACGCTGCAAGGAATGTTCCAATCTTTTAGCGATGCTCCAGGTGGTGCAAAAGAAGAGTTAAACGAATTAATGTTTGCTGCTGGGATGGAATACTGGTATTTAAAGCAATTTGCTTTTAGAGGTGGTTACTTTCATGAACATGCTACCAAAGGAAATAGAAAATACTTTACACTTGGAGTTGGATTGAGAATGAACGTATTTTCTTTAGATATGGCTTATTTAATTCCAGCTACACAAGGTACAAGAAGTCCGCTAGCAAATACTCTGCGTTTTACTATGTTGTTAGATATGGAAGCATTATACGCTACAGATAAAGAATAGTAAATGAATATAAGAATAGGTTTTGGTTTCGATGTTCATCAGCTTGCGGTAGGTGAAGAGTTTTGGCTTGGAGGTATATTAGTTCCTCACGAAAAAGGGGCAGTTGGTCATTCTGATGCAGATGTATTAATACATACTATTTGCGATGCTATTTTAGGTGCGGCAGATTTAAGAGATATTGGTTTTCATTTTCCCGATACCGATGGCAAATACAAAGGTATAGACAGTAAAATACTTCTGAAAGAAGTAATGGCTATTGTACGCGAAAAAGGCTTTGAATTAGGGAATATAGATTCTACCATTGCTTTACAACAACCTAAAGTAAATCCATACATTCCCGAAATGAAAAAAGTTTTGGCAGAGGTTATGGGTGTTAGTATTGGGCAGGTTTCTATAAAAGCGACCACAACAGAGAAATTGAGTTTTGTTGGTAGAGAAGAAGGTGTTTCTGCTTATGCGGTTGCTTTACTTCAGAAAAAGTAATTTATTATAGCTATTTAGTAAATTTATTTTCCTTCAGTTTTACTCATTAGCTTCAGTATTCTTTTGAACAATTCTTCTAAACATAGGAGCGGAGGTAATTATACTAACTACTACAAGTACTACTATCGCTAAAATACTTCCTCGTTAATTATTCCTGCCGTCATTGCTAACGAACCTAGTATTATTCTAAAACATCATGGGTGTTCATAGAAACACCAACAGCCCAAGAATCTCTCCTGCTAAGACCTCCAATTCGAGCTCCTAAATGTGCTCCAAATATTTTACTAGGATATCCTAAGGTCAATAGAATCTGATTAAGTGGAAGGTAGAAATTATCCGCAAAATTCACATTCAATCCTTTGGAAATACTCAAAATAGGAGCGAATACATTGGTTACAGATTAATGGATTATTTCTCTAGTTATATCTCTTAAATTTGTAGAATTTCCGAATGCTATACCTACAATAATGGCCCCTATAATAGAATAAATCTCGATTTATTTTGTAAAAGATGCACCTAAAAAATATCGGACTATATATAACGTGAGGAATCTTCCTAGTCAAGGGCGTTTGTTTCCAGCTATGGTAAGAGTTTGTTAATGAGCTTAGAGCGAATGGTGAGTATGAGTCCGCCAAAACTATTATAGAAACCAAAGTGTTAATTAAGCTCGTTTTGTTAGTTGAGTGATCTATCATACTTAATAATTACCAAAAAAAATCCATGCAAGGACCTCAATAAGCAGAGCAGAAGGAATAA
>DKGK01000040.1:20618-21214 GCA_002453265.1 Flavobacteriales bacterium UBA6772
TACTGTAATACACAATACGACTCAAATTAAAAGCCTATAATCCCTACATATTACTCGTAAACCATAAACAAATTGGGTGTCATTTTAACACCCAAATAGCCTACTACTTTCGGAATTAGCATAGAGAAAAGACAACTTCTACCGCAATAGTTTCGAATGGATAGGTAAGTTTTTTTAATTTATCGTTTAATTTTATAAGTCTAAATTCAATAGTATTAATAATGAGAAAATGTAAGTTCGTTTTTCAAATTTGTATCTTTATTTCTTTGATTAGACAAGAATAATATATTCGAATTCACCTATTTGAGTACTAGATTTTGAGGGTTTATTTTTGAATATCATATAATTAAATGAAATATGTTTTTTTGTTTAAAAAAAAGTTAAATTTGTGTCTTGAAGAAACTTAATAAAAGATTATTCAATAATTACTCATGGCATTAAGCTGCGAAACTTAGAATTTAAACCCCATATTATGAAAGAAATTAGATCTAAACTGTTATTCTCATTAATAGTTTTTAGTACGTTATTCAATTTTACATCTGCTCAAAATTGTACGCTTCCTGAGCCATTTTCTGGGAATACAGGAGCGAATATGA
>DKGK01000110.1 GCA_002453265.1 Flavobacteriales bacterium UBA6772
TGAAAATCTAAGTGATAGTACAAATACTGTAATTTCTGACTTAGAATCAACTATAATCTTACTAGATGATACAATTGCTAGCCAAAGTGAAACGCTTTTATATTTAGAAACACAAGTAAATAGTCATAACGATTCTCTTAGCATCTTAAATCTCTTACTAGTAAGCCTTAATGAGGAGCTAAGCTTAATGTCTGATACAATTGCCTTACAAAACGAACCTATTGTGATTAATTTAGTAGACGGTTGGAATATGATTGGATATCCAGAATCTTTACCGATGAATTTAGAAGATGGATTTTTATCAATTGTAGATGACATCTCTATTGTTAAAAATAATAATGGAGATGTATATATACCATTATATAATTATATGAGTATTGAAAATTTAATACCTGGTCAGGGATACCAGATCCACATGCTTACTGAGCAAACATTCTCATTTCCTACTCCGTAATTTATCAACACATACAAATCTATCTGCTCCCTTTTTCCCTTTTTTTCATTTCCGACCTCTTTTCTTTTAGTGGAAGAAATACATGAAATAGGCTCGGAAATAGAGGTTTGAGAATTCTCTACTGTCTGATACTAAAGACTCATCTATAAACGTGTTTATTGTATACTAAATTTAGATCCAAAACAAAATCTGTTAGAATTACATCGTAATCATTTATGAACAAGAATTCATATAGGATAAGTAAACAAGCGATTATTGATTTAAATAATATTTGGGTTTTCACTTTTAATACCTGGTCTAAAAAATAAGCTGACAGATATTACAATTTAATAATTGATGAGTTTGAATTTATAGCAGATAATTATCAAATTGGTAAATATGGAGAACAAACTCGAAAAAAATTACAGAGTAAGTAAAATTAAATCACATTTCATTTATTATCAAAAAATAGATGGTGCTAATGTCGAAATCGTTAGAGTTTACATCAAATAATGGATATAAAACAAGCCTGTTATGCTTAGATTCTTACAAATCTATTTGCTTCAAACTCTCTACTCTGTTTCTTACTAAAAACTCATCTATAGTTTCGAAATGCTCAATAACTCTTTGGTCTTTAAATTCAAATACTTTTTGCGATAAGCCTTGTAAGAAATCTCTGTCGTGAGAAACAAGAATCAGAGTTCCATCAAAATTAAGTAAGGCTTGTTTGAGAACGTCTTTAGATTTTAAATCTAGGTGGTTTGTAGGCTCATCTAAGATCAATACATTTACTGGTTCCAAAAGAAGTTTTACCATTGCGAGTCTCGTTTTTTCTCCTCCAGAAAGAAAACTAACTTTTTTGTCTATAGTATCACCAGAGAACATAAATCCACCTAAAATAGATTTTATATGAGAGCGAACATCTCCTTTGGCAATATTATCAACTGTTTGAAAAACGGTTAAGTCAGCATCGAGAAGGGAAGCTTGGTTTTGAGCAAAGTACCCCACTTTAGCATTGTGTCCTAAGCCACATTCACCTTCAAAGTCAATTTCGCCCATTATGGCTTTTATCATGGTCGATTTACCTTCTCCATTTCTACCAACAAAAGATACTTTTTCGCCACGAGCAATAGAGAGATTAGTGCTTTTAAATACCGTATGATCTCCATAGCTTTTACTGAGCTCTGAAGCTACAACAGGATAATCACCAGATCTTTGTGCAGGAGGGAAGCTTAGGTTTAAGGCAGAATTATCTACCTCATCAATTTGAATAATTTCTAACTTTTCGAGCATCTTCTCTCTAGAGTTAACCTGATTGGTTTTAGAATAAGTTCCTCTAAAGCGTTCTATAAAAGTTCTGTTGTCTGCTATAAATCGCTGCTGCTCGTTATAAGCTTTTACCTGCTGCTCACGGCGTTCTTCTCTAAGCTGAATATAATGAGAGTAGTTTGCTTTATAATCGTAAATACGTCCCATAGTAAGTTCTATGGTACGGTTGGTAATATTATCGATAAAGGTTTTATCGTGAGAAATTACAATTACTGCCCTGGCTTTGTTCAGTAAGAAATCTTCTAACCAGATAACCGATTCTATATCTATATGGTTGGTAGGTTCATCGAGTAGTACCAAGTCTGGTTTTTGCAATAGAATTTTAGCCAATTCTATTCGCATACGCCATCCACCACTAAATTCTTTTGTTTGTCTGTGTAAATCGGATCTTTTAAAGCCTAATCCCATTAGAGCTTTCTCTACTTCAGCATCGTAGTTTACATCTTCTATAGAATAGTATTTTTCACCTAATTCCGATACACGTTCTATAATAGTCATGTATTCGGAAGATTCATAATCTGTTCTGGTTTCTAACTCTTTATTGAGCTTTTCCATTTCAGATTTCATCTCAAATATACTGGCGAAAGCCTTTGAGGCTTCTTCGAAAACAGAACAGTTATCGTCGGTAAGTAAATGCTGTGGGAGGTAGGCTATAACAGCATCTTCGGGAGATTGAACAGAACCACGGTTTGCATTTTGTACTCCAGCAATAATTTTCATTAAAGTAGATTTCCCAGCACCATTCTTTCCCATTAATGCGATTTTATCGTTCTCATTAATTGCAAAAGAAATGTCACTAAAAAGTGTATCCCCACTAAATTCTACTGCTAAACCGTTTACCGATATCATAATGTCCTTTTTTGAATCGGCAAAGATACAATTTGTTAATGATGAAAAGCGATAAGTCGCTATTCATCATCAATAAATCGTGAACAACTAATCATTAAGAATTAGTCTCTTTTATTCTTAAAATGAGGTTTTCCTTTTCCTTTAGGATTAAAACGTTTTTTATTGCCGTTTGCTTTTGGATTCGAGCGTTTTTTCTCTGGTTCATAAAGTGGCGCTTCTCCTAAGTTTTCTGGTAAAGCAATTTTATCAACCACCTTATCCATTAAGGCTTCAATATTAAAGAACAGTATTTGATCTCTATCGTTAATTAAAGTAATGGCATGTCCATCGGCTTCATTTCTACCAGTTCTACCAATTCTGTGAATATAGTCTTCTGCATCAGATGGTATATCGTAGTTTATAACCAGAGAAATACCTTTAATATCAATTCCTCTCGAAACGATATCTGTAGCAACTAAAGTTTTAAATTTCTTTGCTTTAAACTCTTGCATCACATCTTCACGTTCCTTTTGTTCTAGGTCAGAAGACATCGCTTTAGATGGAATTCCATGGTTTTTAAGTTCGCGTTGAATAAGAGAAATATTCTTTTTAGTTGATGAAAACACGATCACCGACTCAAAGTCCATACTCTTTAGAATATGAGCTACTAAAGGAGCTTTTTGTTTATCGTAAGCTAAATAAGCTTCCTGACGAATTGTTTCTGCTGGTTTAGAAATAGCAACATTTACTCTAGCTGGATTTATAAGTATACTTTGTGCTAGTTTAACAATCTTAGGAGGCATAGTAGCCGAGAACAAGAGTGTTTGTCTGGTAGTAGGCAGTTTTTCCACAATACGCATAATATCGTGGTTAAAGCCCATGTCTAACATTCTATCGGCCTCATCGAGAATTAAAAACTCAACACCCGATAAATCTAAATTAGAAATCGATAGAAAGGATAATAATCTACCAGGGGTAGCAATAATAACTTCTGTTCCTTTTTTAAGAGATTCCGACTGTGTAGTCCAGCTTTTTCCATCGCCTCCACCATAAACAGCTTGAGAGCTAACAGCAGCGAAATA
>DKGK01000074.1 GCA_002453265.1 Flavobacteriales bacterium UBA6772
TTTCTCTACCGATGAGAATACACTTTTCTTAATGTCAAGATTTTCAACAATCGCTTCTATCACGATTCCCGATTCAGCTATAGCTTCTAAATTATCAGCATATGAAATACGTCCTTGAATAGCTTTAGCTTTTTCAAGAGTCAATTTCCCTTTCTCAACCAATCGAGCCATCACTTTGGCTAATTTTGATTTTGATAAGTTTAAGGCTTCTCCTTTCGTATCGAAAAGTACTACTTGATGTCCTGCCGTAGCAGCAATCTGTGCAATTCCAGAACCCATTGCTCCACCACCTATAATTCCAACCTTCTTCATTTATTCTCCTTTAAAATTAGGCTTTCGCTTTTCCAAGAAAGCAGTAACTCCTTCATTATAGTCGTATGTTTTTCCAGCAGTAGTTTGAAGCTCATTCTCCAAAGCCAACTGCGCGGTTAAGTCGTTTGTTAACGATTTGTTTAAAGCTCTTTTTGTTAAGCCTAAACCAATAGTAGGAAGTGCTGCTAATTTCTTTGCCACTTTTAAAGTTTCTTCCAACAAGATTTCATCAGGACAAACTTTATAAATCATGCCCATTTTTTCTGCATCAGTTGCCATTATCTTATCTGCAAGCATCATTAATGCAGTAGCTTTCTGCATTCCTATTATACGTGGCAAGAAAAAAGTTCCTCCAGAATCTGGAATCAAACCAATCTTACTAAAAGCTTGTATAAAAGCTACCGACTCTCCTGCAATAGTAATGTCGCAAGCCAAAGCAATATTTGCTCCTGCTCCAGCTGCCACTCCATTTACGGCACAAACAATTGGTTTTTCAATATTGCGTATTCGCTCTATAATTGGGTTGTAGTGCTGAGAAACAATATCGCTCAAGGCTGGGCCATTAGGATCGGTAATTTCTTGTAAATCCTGTCCAGCACAAAAAGCTTTTCCTTCTCCAGTTAATAAGATCGCTCTCACATCAGCATTTTTCTCACAATCGTCGAGAATAGCTTGAAGCTCTAGTGCCATATCCTTATTAAAGCTGTTAAATACTTTTGGACGATTAAGTTTTATGATGCAAACTTGCGACTCTATATGGTGTTCTATTGTTTTCATGGTATGTTATTAAGTGCTCAAATCTACATTAATTTTAGGAAATACTCAGCTTTATGTTTTCTGTCTCCCGTAATTTTATTTTCTAATTAGAGCCTATTATTTTATCCCTATTACCCATGAATATAGGCTTTAAAGCTCTAATTGTAAACGCTTAAATTCTAATTGCTAATTAGTATATTTACAGAATCTCTAAACCTATTGTGATAAACAATTATGAATTGCATATTTTTACGCCAAATTTGAGAGTTTATGACTAATTTTTATAGCCTTACAGTAAAAGAGGTGAAACGCGAAACAGCTGAGTCTGTATCTATATTATTCCAGGTTCCTGGAGACTTAGAGTCTAAGTTTGTATTTATACAGGGGCAGTATATTACCTTGAGAATGGAAATTGATGGAGAAGATCTTCGTAGATCGTACTCTATCTGTTCTTGTCCTTTTGGTAAAGAGTTGAGAGTTGCTATTAAGCAAATTCCAAACGGTAAATTTTCTACTTATGCCAACACCACTCTTAAGGTAGGTGACAAAATCGATGTTATGCCTCCTTTAGGTAGTTTTTACACCGATATTAATATTCAGAATAAAAAGAACTATGCTGCATTTGCTTCCGGTTCTGGAATCACACCTATTATGTCTATTATACGTGCGACTTTAAAAGCGGAACCTAAGAGTACTTTTAATCTGTTTTATGGTAATAGATCTAAGGAAACAATTCTTTTTAATAGCGACTTAGAAGAATTGCAATCCGATTACCCAAACAGACTACATGTTTACCATGTATTAAGTAGAGATTCGGATATAGAACATAAATTTAGAGGAAGACTCTCTGCTGAGAAATGTAAAGAGTATCATAACGACTTAGTAGATTTAACTTCTTTAGATGAGGTTTTCCTTTGTGGTCCCGAAGAGATGATTTTTGAGATCAAAGATACGCTGGTTGAAATTGGCGTTTCAGAGACAAATATTCACTTTGAGTTATTTACGGTAGCTAAGCCAAAAGCAGTTGATAAAGATGCTTCAAATACGGAGAGTGTAAATTCTCAGGTAGAAGTTATCGTTGATGATGAATCTTACCACTTTGAATTGTCTGAAAATGGAGATACTATTTTAGATGCTGCTATGGCTATTGATGCAGATGTTCCTTTTGCTTGTAAAGGGGGTGTCTGTTGCGCATGCAAAGCTAAGGTAATGGAAGGTTCAGTTATAATGGACGTGAATTATGCTTTAGATGAAGAAGAAGTTGCTGAAGGATATGTATTAACATGTCAGTCTCACCCAACTTCAGGAAAAGTAATAATAGATTTTGACGAGATTTAATGGCTAAGAAAGTAATAGTAACAGGAGCAAGTAGAGGTATAGGCTTCGAGTTGGTTAAGCAATACGCTTTAGCTGGACATGAAGTTTTAGCGATCTCTAGAAATTCGGATAGATTAGAATACTTGAAAAAGGAGTGTTTAAAATTAAATTCCAATGCGATTGTACACACAATCTCATTCGATTTAGCTGAGGGTAATTTCAGTTCTACCTTATTGCCTTATATAATTAAGTCCTTCAAACAAGTTGATGTGCTTATTAATAATGCAGGTGCTCTAATTGCTAAGCCATTTACCGAAATTAACGCTGAAGAACTACAGCGTATATATAGCGTAAACGTGTTGTCTGTATTTAAACTTACACAATTACTAATACCTTTATTCTCTTCAAACGCACATATTGTCAATATAAGTAGTGTGGGCGGAATTCAAGGGTCTGTTAAGTTCGCAGGGCTTGCCGCATACAGTTCATCTAAGGCTGCTCTAATAAGTTTAACCGAATGCTTGGCAGAAGAATATAAAGAAACCGACTTAGCTTTTAATTGTCTTGCCTTAGGAGCAGTGCAAACAGAAATGTTAGAAGAAGCCTTTCCAGGTTACCAAGCACCAACATCTGCTGTAAATATGGCTGCTTATATATTCGATTTCTCCCTTAACGGAAGTGAATTCTATAAAGGAAAAGTCCTTAATGTATCGAAAAGTACTCCTTAATGGGGCATTAATCAATATCTAGAGAGCCCTTTTTGCGACTCTTTTTTATTTATGCTATTTATTTTAATTCCCTTTCTTTTGGTTTACAATAACTTATAATATTTATAGCAAATAAAGCTGTAATAGGCTTGTATAAGTAGAAAAACAAACTAGATTTGCCACCGCTTAAAATCAATAGCGACGTTCATTGATAAGTCTAGAAAAAAAATAGAAAAATAATTACTCTTAGAGTTTGTGTTTTTCGAAAAGGATTGTATTTTTGGCATCCGTTTCACAGGGATTTATTTTCAGTGTTAGCGAGTCGGGAAAATAATTTAAAGTTTTTTCAAAAAGACTTGCAAGGAATAAAAAAGTCTGTACATTTGCAGCCGCTAAAACAGTAAATCATTAGTGTTTTAGCAACCAACGAGAATAGTTCTTTGAAAGATATATATTGGAAGAGAGATGGTAAGAGAAACAACTTACCCCGTTAAAGTGA
>DKGK01000108.1:0-1942 GCA_002453265.1 Flavobacteriales bacterium UBA6772
CTTTTACAGAATTCTAGCATTTTTATATCGGTTAATTTTTATAGAAAAAATATAACGTATGTCTTGTGTACTATTGTGTTAAAAAACATTAAATCTTTGAACATATTATTAATTAACTTTGCCACCTAGGAGTATCTTGCTGAATACCAATAGAATCTATCGCTCTGTCTATTACAGTTGCTGCTAAATCTTCAAAGGTTTTTGGTAAACTATAAAAGGATGGTGTCGCCGGAAGTATAATAGCCCCCGCCTCTGTAATGGTTTTCATATTGTTAATGTGAATCAAACTTAAAGGAGTTTCTCTTGTAATGAGAATTAATTTTCTTCTTTCCTTTAAAATTACATCTGCAGCTCTACTAACTAAGTCGTTAGATATACCATATGCCATCCGTGCTAAGGAACCCATAGAACATGGGGCAACAATCATGGTGGTAAATTGTGCAGACCCAGATGCAAATGGTGCCATGAAATCGTCTTTTGAATACATCGTAAAAGGATAATCTTCATAAGACTTAGAACCTAATTCAAATTCCCAAACTTGCATAGCATTTTTAGACATTACTACAGCTACTGTGTCAATCTGATTTTGCACTAACACTAATTTATCTAATAATACCTTAGCATATATAGATCCGCTTGCACCTGTTATGGCAACTATAATTTTGTGTTTCATTATCGACTTATTTTATACATTAATGTAAAGGTGACCATAGAGGAATACCAATCCTTGTTTTTCTCCAAAGAGGTTTCTACATCTTCTTTTCTAATAGGAAGTAGTGAATTCCCATACCTTACATTGATTTTTAAATTGTTTAAAAACTGATATTGTATTCCACAAATAAAATCTAAAGCAAAGGTGTTTGGTGTATTCCCAATATTCTCAACTCCATTAATTTCTTCGGTATAAGAAACCAAAATTCCAGGTCCAAAGCCAGACTCTATAATTAATCCATTTTTAAAACCATAATTTACAGTAAATGGAAGTTCTAGATAATGCATATCCATAGAATAATTAGAAACCTCATTTTTTTTACTAGGTTCTCTACTTCCTTTTTGCAAATACTGCATTCCTACTTCAAAATTCGTATTTTTTCTAGGGATTGGATAAGATATATAGGCACCAATACGAATCCCTGGTTTATCAAATCCTCCCAAGCCATCTCCAGAAATCTGACTCATCGTAAATCCAGCAACCAAACCAGCATCAAAATTTTGAGCATATAAGCTGTTAGAAAGAAGTAAAATAAGTGCTATTAGTAACTTTCTCATTCTATTCTGTTAAATGAAGTTCTTCTACTTGTAATACTTCGTAGGTTTCGGGGTCGCTCACAAAAGCAATAACTGCCATATTGTTTATATCCCAGTCTACTTGTTTTTCTATACTATACCTTTGTGTAAATAATTCATTTTGTGTGTACGATTCTTGTCCTAAACTTTCTCCCCATGGATTTGTAAGCCCTTTTCTAAGAACATGATTTTGTTCGTAGTCTTCTACATATTGTTCTGGGAATATTGAGTAGTCTGTTTGTTTAGAGATGATACCACTTTCAATAAGGACTAAGGTAATATTTAGGCTTTTCTCTAAATTCATTAGTATCTCAGTCTGAGCATCTACACAAATTAATTTTGATGTAGAGTTATAACTAGCCATCAGTTGAATTCCCATTTCAGGGCTTTCTAGTAATTGGTTTGTAACTTTTTCTTCCCACTGACTGTATTGAAAAACATGCGAATCAGGAAAGTCAATACGATCTACCATCCCATTAGGATTTCCTAAGCTGCTATTTCCAAAGTATGTATCCCATGCATCCCCAACTTCAGTTGTGAAGTCGTTGGGATACTCATCAGAAGTGTTTGAAAACCAACCAGCATGCACTGCAATTACCACTAGTTGTTCGCCAAATTGAGTTTGTAATTCGTGTGCTCTTTCAGCGGCTCTTGG
>DKGK01000108.1:2321-6266 GCA_002453265.1 Flavobacteriales bacterium UBA6772
TAGTTTTCTACAGACGAGAAAATAAATGCGTCACAGGAATCACTTACTTCTTCTTGTACAACCATAAAAGGCTCTTCAATTACATCACAAGAGAAAAATGAAATACTTACTAAAACTATAAGTAAGGAATAAAATTTAAATGTTTTCATAATTTAGAAGCTACTTGTTATATTTAAACTTATTCCGTTAGATGCAGGTACGTTTCTGCAAACTCCACCTACACAGAAAATCCCTGCTCTTTGTTTACCGTAACTTAAAGCGAATCTAGAGGTACCATTATTGTATCCTGTAGATACAGTAGGGTAGCTTAATTTTTTATCGGTATTTCCGTAATTGTAAAGGTTTTGTACAGCGAAAAAATAGTGAGGAGAAATGGTGTATTCAGCCAATCCCATTACCCAATTACCTTCGTGTTGTTCAGTGCTTAAATGTTGAATTTCTGTTCGAATTGAATGCTTAGATTTTATCTTGTATTGGGTTTCTAAAACGAATATGTCAGAATAAATCATTCCGTGATAACTGTAACCAACAATAAAAGCTCCGTTGTATTCCGTATTTATATAAGAGCCTATAAGTTTTAATTTCTTACTTACTTTTTTAGATAATTCAATGCTAAATTCTTGAAAGTACTTATCGTCTCCTACTTTAAAGAAATCAGAAGTATATCCTAAAGTACCAGTAGTACCTAAAGGAGTAGAAGCATTAATTTGTTGTTTATCTATTGCATAAACATTAGAGAAATTTGCTAATACGCCCATTCCATATTTACCACCTAGTTTAGTGCCTTTTTTAACCTTATAGTTCAGCTCAGCTTGCAAGCCCATTTCTCCTGTTGTAATAGTTCCGTAAGGATAAATAGTAGCCAAAGAATAGGCATGTTGCTTGGTTAATGCCGGTAGATAATTGATGATAAGGTTTTGTAGATTCTGATCTCTCTCCGAACGGTAATCCATATTATCAATACGCTTGGCAGCAAGAGATAATCCGAAACCTCTTTTAGAATAACTTCCACTCATTAATAATGCGTTCCCCGTTTTATAAATATAATTATTTACAGCCGATGGATCGTTGTATTTATGTACATATTCAGAATTGAAATTCCATCTACCGTGGTTAATACTCATTCTACTAGCCCATGAGCCTACATTTTCGGGTAGGTTGTAAGCAGGATTTAAATCTTTTTGGTACTTACTCACAAAACTACCACCTAAAAGAATTTGAGTTTTAATTTCATTGAGTCCAACAAAAGCTTCGTTTAACGAAAGCTCTCCATCTAACCCTCTAACCAGACCTTCGCCCTTATCGAAAAATAAACGCTGTCTTCCAACTAACGACTTTAGATAAACTCCTTTTAATGGAGAATATTTTAATCGAATTCCGTCAAAAGCATTGTCGTAGCCAAGGTTACGCTCTTCGTAGGCACGTAATATCATACCGCTACCAAACTGCTCGTAAAAATTACCTACTGTTACATCGAGTCCGTTACTAGAAAACTGAGCATAACGATAAGTAATTCCTTCTCCTTTGTAACCTGAAGGATAGCCTAACAAAGCATTTTGATAAGACTCATATCTAATCCCTGCAGAGAAATTAGATTTAGTGTACATAATATTTGCAAAACCATTCGAGAGAAAACGCTCACTTGGGAAGCCAGAACTAGGATTTTCTAAATTAAAATCCAGAGCTTCGTCTTCTAAGTATAATTGAAAGTCACTTTGGAAATTCCCGCTTAATTGTCCACTTTGAGCTAGTATTGTTCCAGTGCAAAGTAGTAAAATGCTGAGTAGATTCTTCATCTAAGACTATTTAAGTTTTTGAATTTCTTCAAACAATTCTTCCTCATCCCCATCAAAGTATGAAGTATGTTGCCAAACAATTTCATTTTTAGAATTTAATAAAAAGGTATGTGGAATTGCATTTACATTAAGTGCACGTTTAAGATCGCTGTTAGAATCTAGATATATTTCAAAAGGCCAATCTTTTCCGTTCGCATAGGGTGCTACTTTAATCGCATTTCTAGCGTCGTCTATGGATATAGCAATTAGTTTAACTCCAGTTTCATCTTGCCAGTCGTCGTACACCTCACTAATAGCATCTAGTTCTTTAGCACAAGGCTTACACCAAGTAGCCCAAAAACTTACTACAATAGGATTTCCATCGTTTTCAAAAGTATTGGTATTCACCATTTTCCCTTCTATAGACTTTACATTTACCGAGGGAAATATAGTTGCTTTTTCTTGTGCTAAAGCTGACAAAGAGCCTGCTAACACTGCAAGAGCTACTATTGTATTTTTCATATTTTTGTTTTTTCTGAGTTTTCAAATATAGTTATAATGTTTGTCATAAATTATGCCATCTATAGGTAGTAAAATTGGAGCATATTTTTATCTTTATCCCTACTGAAAAAAGGCAGCCAATAACACTTAAAAAATCAACGTTTATAATGAATTATAACTTAGATCACTTACGTGAATTAGAGTCTGAAGCCATTTATGTACTTCGAGAAACCGCTGCTCAATTTGAGCGTCCTGGTTTATTGTTTTCTGGAGGTAAAGATTCCATCGTGATAACACATTTAGCACGTAAAGCTTTTTATCCTGCTAAATTTCCTTTCCCTTTGGTGCATATAGATACCGGACATAATTTCCCTGAAGCTTTAGCTTTTAGAGATGATTTGGTAAAAGAATTAGGAGCTACCTTAATTGTAGGTTCTGTACAAGAATCTATTAATAAAGGCGATGTAAAAGAAGAAACCGGAAAAAATGCCAGTAGAAATGCCTTGCAAACTGTGACTCTTTTAGACACCATAGAATCCAATAAATTTGATGCTTGTTTGGGCGGAGCTCGTAGAGATGAGGAGAAAGCAAGAGCCAAAGAACGTTTCTTTTCTC
Organism: Flavobacteriales bacterium UBA6772; assembly: GCA_002453265.1. Taxonomy (GTDB): domain Bacteria; phylum Bacteroidota; class Bacteroidia; order Flavobacteriales; family UBA7430; genus UBA6772. The sequence continues at coordinate 5,213 of DKGK01000108.1, forward strand.
ATAGAGACGATTTTGGACAATGGGATCCTAAAAATCAAAGACCCGAATTGTGGAATATGTTCAATGGAAAACACAATCAAGGAGAGCATTTTAGAGTATTCCCAATTTCTAATTGGACCGAAATGGATATTTGGCAATATATATTAATGGAGAATATTCAAATTCCTTCATTATATTTTGCACACCAACGAAATGTTGTATTTAGAGATAATACCTTTTTACCTGAATCCGAATTTTTAGTATTACGCGAAAATGAGGAAGTGGTGAATAAACAAATTCGCTTTAGAACTTTAGGAGATATAACGATTACTGGAGGTTTAGAATCTGATGCCGACACCTTAGCAAAAATTGTTGAAGAAGTATCTGTTGCTAGACAAACAGAAAGAGGAAATAGAGCAGACGATAAACGTGGTGAAGCAGCAATGGAAGACCGCAAAACACAAGGATATTTCTAATGAAAAATACAACTAATACCTCAGACTTACTTCGTTTTACTACTGCAGGAAGTGTAGATGACGGAAAGAGTACTCTTATCGGACGACTGCTATACGATTCTAAAACTATATTCGAGGATCAACTCGAAATGGTGCAGCAAGCGAGTAGCAGAAAAGGACTAGATCATATAGATTTATCTTTACTCACCGATGGACTTCGCTCTGAAAGAGAGCAAGGAATAACTATTGATGTAGCTTATAGATATTTTGCAACACCGAAAAGGAAATTCATTATAGCTGATACTCCAGGACATATTCAGTACACAAGAAATATGGTTACTGGAGCTAGTACAGCTAACTTAGCACTCATACTCATAGACGCCCGTAAAGGTGTAATTGAGCAAACAAGCCGTCATTCGTTTATTGCTTCTTTACTAAGAATACCACACCTTATAGTGTGTGTAAATAAAATGGATTTAGTTGACTACGACCAAGCTGTTTATGATGAAATTGTATCAGATTATAAAGCTTTTGCCTCGAAATTAGATGTGCAAGATATTCAGTTTGTCCCTATTTCCGCTTTGCATGGCGATAATGTGGTTAATCGTTCCAAAAAAATG
>DKGK01000015.1:0-6413 GCA_002453265.1 Flavobacteriales bacterium UBA6772
AACTTCCATAGCTCCTAAAACAGTTAACTGTACATGTTTACCACGAATCATAGCAAAACTTGTAGCCGAATCGAAATATACAGCTCCATCTAAGGCAGTAATTGTTTGTTTACCGGCATTAATTAAGTCTGCATCTTCTTCTCCCTCAAAAGGAAAAGCACCCATTCCTAAAATCCCATTTTCGGACTGGAATTCTACCGAAATCCCTTCAGGAATATAATTAGCGACTAGTGTAGGAATCCCAATTCCTAGGTTTACATAAGTATTATCTTCTAGCTCTTGAGCTATACGTTTTGCAATTCCGATTTTGTCAAGCGCCATATTATTTCTTTCTGATAGTTAATTGCTCAATTCTTTTCTCAAATCGATCTCCTTGAAAAATTCTTTGAACAAATATACCTGGTGTGTGTATTTCATTTGGATTTAACTGTCCAGCAGGAACAAGTTCTTCTACTTCGGCAACAGTAATCGTACCCGCCATAGCCATTAAAGGATTAAAGTTTTTTGCAGTTGCTTTAAAAATTAAATTCCCTGCAGTATCTCCTTTCCATGCTTTAACAATAGCAAAATCTGCTGTTAAAGCAGATTCTAAAATATGTGGTTTTCCATTAAATTCTCTTACTTCTTTACCTTCGGCAACTTCTGTTCCGAAACCAGCAGGTGTGAAAAATGCGGGTATTCCTGCACCTCCAGCTCTACATCGTTCTGCCAATGAACCTTGAGGAATTAAATCTACCTCTAATTCGCCGCTTAACATCTGACGTTCAAACTCATCGTTCTCGCCAACGTAAGAAGAAATCATTTTCTTGATCTGTTTTTCTTGTAATAATAAGCCCAAACCAAAATCATCTACTCCTGCATTATTAGAAATACAAGTGAGATCTTTTGTGCCTTTTTTCACTAGTTCAGCAATACTATTTTCGGGAATACCACAAAGACCAAAACCACCTAACATTAAGGTCATTCCATCTTTCACTCCTTCGAGAGCTTCTTTTACGTTGGAAACTACTTTATTTATCATCTTCTATAATTTAAAACTATTCTAGTCACTAAAATTAATGAATTGATCGAATTAAAATTCTTCGTTATCAGAATCTTCATCAAAATCGAGTTTTACTTTATCGAACATACTACAATCTAATTCAATAGATAGTTCGTTTGGTTTTTCAAAATCTGACTTAGAAATCCCTAAATCTGTATCCTTATAAACTCTTGTCATATACTCAGCCCAAATAGGTAAAGCCATATTAGCTCCTTGCCCTAAAGTGATGGTTCTAAAGTGAACGGATCTATCTTCTGCACCTGTCCAAACTCCAGTAACTAAATTAGGTACTACGCCCATAAACCAACCATCAGATTGGTTTTGTGTAGTTCCAGTTTTACCGGCAATTTGATTTTTAAATCCATATTTCCAACGCAATCGAACTCCCGAACCTTTGGTAGTTACTCCCTGCATAAGGTTTAGCATTACGTAAGCTTTTTCCTTGTTAAGCACCTCTTTTGTTATTGGGCTGAAATCTTCTAAAACAACACCGTTTTTATCTTCTATTCTATTTAAAAATATAGGTGTGGTATAAACGCCTTGATTCGCAAAAGTTCCATAAGCACCCACCATTTCGTAAACTGAAACATCGGGTGTGCCCAAACAAATTGAAGGTACTGCAGGAATGGAGCTTTTTAAGCCCATGGCTCTAGCCAGTTTCCTAACTTTTCGAGGACCTACTTGTTTCATTAAATAAGCAGTAATGGTATTTACAGATTGAGCAAGAGCATCTTTTAAATTGAGTTCTCCACCATAGGTTTCACCAGAATTTCTCGGTATCCAATCTTCTTCTAAGCCCCAAGATTCTTTTTCGAAAATCACCTGCACATTGGGCACTGTCATACACGGCGAATAATTATGCTGGTCTATTGCTGTTGCATAAACAAAAGGTTTAAAAGTTGAACCTACTTGTCTTTTAGCATCTTTTACATGGTCGTATTGAAAATAATGATGGTCTATTCCGCCTACCCAAGCTTTAATAAAACCGGTTTGCGGATCCATCGACATCATCCCTGTTTGCAGTATAGACTTATAATATAAAATGGAATCCATAGGAGAAAGAAGTGTATCCACTCCCCCATTCCAAGTAAATACATTCATTTTTGTTGGCGCATCAAAAGCATCTTTCACTTCTTGCTTACTTGCTTTTCTTTTGCGTAATAACCGATAACGCTCAGACCTCTTCATTGCAGTCATCATTAGTGTGTCAACCTGTCCAGATCGTAGCTCTTTATCAAATGGAGTGTTTACATAATCCTTTCCTGTACCATCCCAATGATCGTTAAATTGCTTTTGTAAATCAGACATATGGGTAATCACAGCTTCCTCTGCGTATTTTTGCATTCTGGAGTCTATGGTGGTATAAATTTTTAAACCATCAGCGTAAATATTGTAATCAGTTCCGTCAGGTCTTTTATACTCTTTTACCCAAGATTTCATGTACTTTCTAAGATGTTCTCTGAAATAAGTAGCTGAGCCATCGTTATGGTTGGTACGTTTAAAATCAAGCTCAATTGGGAGTGTAACTAAAGAATCTCTTTCCCATTGTTCAATAACTCCATTGCGATACATCTGACCCAAAACTATATTTCGCCTATTAAACGAGTTTTCTGGAAACTTAGTAGGATGCGGATTGTATAAGGAAGGATTTTTTGCCATCCCTACCAAAACTGCAGCTTGTTCAATAGTAAGTTTGTCGGGAGTAGTATTAAAGTATATTTTAGCGGCAGACTTTACTCCTACTGCCAAATACAAGAAATCGAACTTGTTAAAATACATGGTCAAGATTTCGTCTTTCGTAAAATTTCTTTCTAAACGAACCGAGATAACCCATTCCTTAAACTTTTGTTTTACACGTTCCACTTTAGAACTAGAAACGTTGGTAAAAAGCATTTTCGACAACTGCTGTGTTATAGTAGAACCACCTCCAGAACTTCTTCCGGTTAATGCACCAACAATTGCTCTTGCTAGAGATTTAGCATCTATTGCAGAGTGCTCTCTAAAACGCTCATCTTCGGTAGAAATAAGGGCATTTACTAGATGCGGAGAAAGCTGATCGTAAGTAACAGGAGAGCGGTTTTCGTAAAAAAACTTTCCCAAAAGAACTCCATCAGAAGCATAAATTTCGGTAGCTAAATTTTGCTTCGGATTCTCTAACTCTTCAAAGGAAGGAAGAGGCCCAAACCAACCCATTGAGGCAAACCATACACCTCCAGCAATTCCTAATACGGGTGCTAAAACTCCAATCCAAAACAGACGGATAAACAAAGTCGTAAGTTTCTTTTTAATATCCATTTAATTTACACTTTCTATTCTTAGGCCAATATCTTCTAATCCCATAAGCACATTGTTGCGCATTCCGTGGGTAATTTTAAATGTATAAATTCCCTCTTCCATTACTTGAGATTCTTTGTACTTAAATAGATTGCTTTTTATAGCTCCTACACCAGCACCTTTCCATTTACCATTAGGTTCGGCTACTAAGTACTGTAAGGTATCTATTTGTTTTTGTCCTAGCGGATTTTCTATTTCAACAAACAAGAATACATTTGAAAATAAATACTCATTGTTGTTTCTCAAACCTATTAAATAATTAGAAGCTTGAGTTTGCTGAGCAGCCATTTCAACCTCAAAAACTAAAGTATCGGTAAGAAGCCATCCATCAGAGTTAATCGGTAAATACGCATCGTAAACCTTATTACTATCGCAAGAAACAATACTTATAAGCGTAAATAAAAACGCAATACTATTCAGTTTTATTAGCTTCATTATTTTTGTTTGATGCTGCTTGATTTTCGTTAGGTTTTAATAATCTTCTTTGTCTTGAAGGTCTGCGTTTTGGCTTTTCTACTAAAGACTTTTTCTGAGGATTAGTAGCATTTGCTGCCTGTTGCTTTGGTTTATTTGGTCTTGGCGTAGGCTTAGCCAATACACCTTGTTTTACTCCAGGCTTGGCAGCGGGTTTTACTCCCGTTTCGTTTTGCTTTTGATTGGCTTGTACCTTGTGCTTATTCGAATTATTTCTATTTGGACGCTTTTTATTAGTCGGACGTTTTGGACCTGCACTTTTATCAAAACGAGTGATACTGTCTTGTCCAACAACATTTTCGTAATCTGGCTTAGCCACTTCAATATAAGCTTGAATATACATCTCCAGAGACTCAGGTAATTTCTCTTGTTTATTAAGCTCAATAATTTCTTGAACCTTATCTAAATTTAGTTCAATAAATTTAGAGGGATCACTACGGTATGAATACCAAGCTTTACGACGGAATATGTCCATTTTTTGTTGAAATGCATCTCCTTTCTTCGTTTTCAACTTCAGATTAGTATCAGGAAAATCTTTAAGTGCTTCCACATACATATCTAACTCATAGTTTAAACAACACTTTAACTTACCACATTGTCCTGCTAACTTCTGAGGATTTAAAGATAACTGTTGGTAACGAGCGGCACTAGTACTAACCGATCTAAAATCGTTTAACCAAGTACTACAACACAATTCTCTACCACAAGAGCCAATACCACCCATACGCTGAGCTTCTTGTCTACTTCCAATTTGACGCATTTCTATACGAACCTTAAATTCGTCAGCCATTAACTTTATGAGTTCTCTAAAATCTACACGTCCTTCGGAAGTATAATAAAATACTGCTTTTATATTATCGCCCTGAAACTCTACATCTCCAATTTTCATGTCTAATTTTAGAGTAGATGCAATTTCTCTGGCCTTATACATGGCAGGAGTTTCTCGCTCTCTAGCTAAAACCCATTTCTCAATATCCGATTCCGAGGCGTGTCGGTATAAAACCTTTACTTGCTCGCCGTCTTCCTTAATTTTCTTTTTACGCATTTGCAATCGCACCAATTCTCCTTTAAGAGAAACAACACCAATATCGTGTCCAGGACTTCCTTCTACCGCAACGGTATCGCCCATTTGAACACTTAGCTCATGCTTGTTTAGAAAAAACTCTTTACGTCCATTTTTAAAACGGACTTCAATTATATTGAAAGGTTCCTGACCGGAAGGTAAACTCATATTAGAAAGCCAGTTGAATACAGGCATTTTACCACAATTTCCAGTACTACATGATCCTTTACTTTGACAACCTGGGGGAGTACCCGCAGTTGTTGAACAGTTCGTACACGCCATTTTTATGTTTTTATCAGACCGGAGTCTGTTTTAATTTTTTATGGAGCAATCGAGCAATTTTAAAAGAAGCATCTAAGAATAATATCTTAGAATTAGCATTTCTTTCAATATGCAATTGAGCCATATTGAGCTCCTCTATTATTTCCATACAGTTTTCTGCATGTATAAAAGGAGCAAATTTTTCCATGGTGAAGTTCTGACCGCCTACATTCATTTTCATCATAGCGGCAACACCATAGTTTTTTAATAATGCATCTCGCATTACATTGGATGCATACAGAAGAAAACTCTTTTGATTTTCCCTTCCTGCTTTAGCCATTGTTTCGGACCACTGCACCAATTTATCTATGTCTTTTACTTGTAAGGCGCTAAAACATAAGCGCATCCATTTTACAAAATGCAAGGAATTCTCTTCAGCATCTTGAGATTGCTCAGCTAATTTGAGGGCCTCATTGATATTACCCTCTACTAAAGCCGAAATCATTTGAGCCTTTTCCTCCGTTACACCGCGATTTATCAAATATTCAGTTACCTCTGCATCAGAATAGCGTGGCACCTTAAATAATTGCGTTCGAGATAAAACAGTTGCCAACATATTTTCTTCGCTTTCTGCAACAAGCAAAAAGAGTGTTTTATGTGGAGGCTCTTCAATAATTTTTAATAATTTATTGGCTGCTTGAACATTCATTTTTTCAGGCATCCAAATAAGCATAATCTTGGTTTCACTTTCGTAAGGCTTTAAGCTCAAATCTTTTACAATATGAGTGCTCTCTTCCACAGAGATAAATCCTTGTTTATTTTCGACACCAATATACTTAATCCAATCGAATAGAGAAAAATACGCATTCTCTTTTAATAAGGCTCTCCATTCTGTTAAAAAATTCTTGCTAATTGGTTTAGCTTTAACGGAAGGCGTTGTAGCAACAGGAAAAACAAAATGTAAATCGGGATGTGTAAATTTCAAATGCTTAACACAAGAAAGGCATTTCCCACACGCATCATCTTGTTGCTTATTAGTACAGCTTATAAACTGAGCAAAGCCTAATGCTAAAGCCAAATTTCCAGAACCATGTGAACCCAAAAATAACTGTGCATGAGGCACACGCTCTTCGCGTACCATTTGCATTAGTAATTGCTTACTCTTTTGTTGTCCTTGAAGCTGGTTAAATAACATCCTTCAAAGATACACTTTGCTATGAATTTTCATCTATTCTTTAA
>DKGK01000015.1:6815-40685 GCA_002453265.1 Flavobacteriales bacterium UBA6772
AATTCAAAACAATACAAACGCCAAGTATTCTTAAAAACAAACCTTTAATATTTAAGCATTTAAGTTTTTAACCTTTAACAACCAATTTTAAACTCTCAGAAATCTTACTTTTGTCAAATGAAAACAATAGACCAACTAAATTTTGAGGGCAAAAAAGCCTTAATAAGAGTAGATTTTAACGTGCCTTTAAACGATAAATTCGAAATTACAGACGATACTAGAATTGCAGCTGCTATTCCAACGATCAATAAGATTATTAAAGATGGCGGTTCGGTTATATTAATGTCGCATTTAGGAAGACCTAAAAATGGTCCTGAAGCTAAATTATCCCTTAAACACTTAGTAAATCACCTTTCGAAAGCTCTTAACGTAAACGTAAAATTTGTTACAGATTGCATTGGCTCAGAAGTGGAAACTACTGTAAGTCATTTAAAAGCTGGAGAGGTTTTATTACTAGAAAACTTACGCTTTTATGCGGAGGAACAAAACGGAGATACTGACTTCGCAAATAAATTAGCGAAATTAGCCGATGTTTACGTAAACGATGCCTTTGGAACAGCACACAGAGCTCATGCTTCTACTGCTGTAATTGCTAATTTTGTTGGCGAAAACAAATGCTTTGGTTATGTAATGGCAAACGAAATTGTAAACCTAGAAAAATTGGTAAACGAAGGCGAGAGACCTATTACTGCAATTATGGGTGGTGCAAAAGTTTCTTCTAAAATTACCATCATTACCAAATTGATGGATAAGGTTGATAAAATAATTATTGGTGGTGGAATGTCTTATACTTTTGCAAAAGCAATGGGTGGTAAAGTTGGAGATTCTTTGGTAGAAAATGATAAATTAGATTTAGCACTTTCTTTAATTGCAGAAGCGAAAGAAAAAGGAGTGGAACTTTTAATTCCTGTGGATTCTTTAAACGCTGATGCATTTTCTAACGATGCAAATACGGTTGTTACAGACATCGACAAAGTTGAAGATGGATGGATGGGATTAGATATAAGCGATAAAACTAAAACGATTTATAGAGAAGCTATTTTAAGTTCTAGAACAATTCTTTGGAATGGTCCTATGGGCGTTTTTGAAATGGATAAATTTGCTGAGGGAACTAAATTTGTTGCCAACGCAATTGCAGACGCAACTGCGAAAGGAGCTTTTTCTTTAGTAGGTGGTGGAGATTCTGTTGCTGCAGTAAAGAAATTTAATATGCAAGACAAAGTAAGCTATGTATCTACAGGAGGTGGAGCAATGCTTGAGTATTTAGAAGGAAAAGAATTACCAGGTGTAAAAGCGATAAACAGTTAGAACACTCTCATTATAAAATACTAAATCCCCTCGAAGTCTCGAGGGGGATTTTTTTGGTTTAAAGCTCTTCTAAAACATCTTCAACCTCTTTCTTTTGCTTTTCAAAACCCTCAATGATACTTGGGTAAATTGCTTCAGATTCCATAAGAATAGGATGGTATAAGACTGAAGAATACAGAATGTCATTTTTAACAATTTCAAAATGAGTATTTATTCTATCGAAGAACATCAATAAAACAGAAAGAATTAGCAAGCCTTTTATGCCACCAAAAAGAGCCCCCGTTAATCTATTTAAAAGGCCTAATGCAACCATTTTTACGAGCATTGTTAATGCTTTACCCGTAAGTGTGATTACTAAAACAATTAACAAGAAGGTTAAGCCGTACGAAGCAAACTGCAAGTAAGAAGCCTCCACCTCTAATACTTCGCTTAAATACCCAAAAGTAATAGACGAAAAGTGCATTGCACCATATATACCCGCAACTAAAGCTACTAAAGAAGCGAGTTCTAAAATAAGACCTTTGGTAAAACCTCTATACAAACCGTAAAAAATAGGGCAAACTAAAATATAATCTAAATAATTCATAGGATAAGTTACAAGTAGAAATGTAGATTAAAAAGAACGTTGTATTTTTGTCGAAAAATAAACAGATGAGAAATCAAGAATCGAAAGAAAAGTGGGAAAAACTAGTCGTTTTTATCTCTAAAGAATTTGGAGAAGGAGACACACTAGATCTTCAAGCCATTTTATTTCTTATTGGAATACAAGAATTAGGAACTGGCTACAGAGAGTTTTCTAAGGAAGAAAAAACAGACTTGCTACATATTGCCATTTGCAAATTATTGAGCACTTACGGATTTTACGAACTCGAAGGGCGCGATAAAGACGGCTGGCCTCATTATACAACAAATGAAAAACTTCCTCCACTAAAACCTGGCGAACAGACTATTTTAATGAAAGAAGCTGCAATTTTATACTTTGAAGAAAGTGGAATTATCCTTTAAAATAGCGAATTACTCATAAACCACTAAAGAGACTTTCACTTCTTTATCTTCCTCTAAAACGAGTAAGTTTTCTCCTATATAATTTTCTTTTTCTGCAATAATTTTCATTATAGCAAGATTGTCAAACTCAAAAGAAACTACTCCATCAGAATTCGTATAAGCCTCTCTTCCAATTACGTGAACATCTTGAACATCTACGTCAGTGGTTACTTTAACCCCTTCCATCAAATTTCCATTATTATCAAGCACGGTTATTTCTGCGGTGTAAAAGTGTGTTACTTCCTCGCAGGAATTTAAAGTTAAAGCTGTAAAAAGAGCTATAAACAAGCTCATAATGCCGAATGATTTACGTTTCATATGTCCTTAATATTTAGTAATATTGTGCGTTGATAAAAGCCAAATATACAAATTTTCACTCATCATTTTTAAATTGATGAGATAAAGCTCAAAACATGCTAAACAAGATTAAGGAACATATACTTAAAGTTGAAAAATTTGAGGCTGAATCTCTAGAGCTTGTAGAAAAATTCAGAATTGATTACCTGGGTAAAAAAGGGCTTTTAAATACCTTTTTTGCAGCTTTTAAAGAGGTTCCTAATATTGAGAAAAAAGAGTTTGGTAAATTAGTTAATGAGCTTAAAAACAAAGCTCAAGAGAAAGTTAATCAACTCAAAGAAAATTTAGAGCAATCGCAAGAAAATTTGGGTTCTGGTTTAGACCTCACCATGACTGCTGAGTCAATGCGCTTAGGTTCTCGCCATCCATTGTCGATTGTAAAAAATGAAATTGTTGAAATTTTTGCTCGTTTAGGCTTTACGATTTCCGAAGGACCAGAAATTGAAGACGACTGGCATAACTTTAGTGCATTAAACTTACCAGAAGAGCACCCTGCAAGAGACATGCAAGACACCTTTTTTATACAAACCAATCCAGATGTTTTACTAAGAACACATACCTCGTCTGTACAGGTAAGATATATGGAAAAGAATCCTGCACCAATACGCACACTTTCTCCAGGTAGAGTATTCCGTAACGAGGCTATTTCGGCTAGAGCACATTGTATATTTCATCAAATTGAAGGCCTATATATAGACGAGAATGTTTCTTTTGCCGATTTAAAGCAAACCTTACTTCATTTTGCTCAAGAATTTTTTGGAAAGGATACAGAAATCAGACTTCGACCTTCATATTTCCCATTTACTGAACCTAGCGCTGAGGTAGATATTTCTTGTAATATTTGTAAAAGTAAAGGTTGTAATATTTGTAAATATACAGGTTGGGTAGAGATTTTAGGTTGTGGTATGGTAGATCCAAACGTATTGGAAAACTGTGGGATTGATTCTAAAAAATATAGTGGTTTTGCTTTTGGAATGGGAATCGAAAGAATCACCATGCTTAAATATCAAATTAAAGATTTACGACTCTTTTTTGAAAACGATATTCGCTTTTTGGAACAGTTTACAAATGCTTAACAGAAAGTTCAAAACAAAAAAAAACACTCCAAGGAGTGATTTTTTTGTTTTAAATAGTTGTGTATAATTATTTAACCAACTGAAAGTCGATTTGCTTTTTAACTAAATCTACATTGCGAACACGAACTTTTATAGAGTCTCCTAATTGGAAACGTTTTTTAGTTCTTTTACCTACAAGACTAAAGGTCTCTTTGTGTAATTCATAGTGATCATCTTTAAGGTCGCGCAAAGAAACCAATCCTTCGCAAAGACTGTCTTTAAGCTCTATAAACATCCCGAACTCGGTAACACCAGAAACAGCCCCCATAAACTCCTGCCCTACTTTACCCATTAAATATTTTACTTGCATATACTTAATAGAAGATCGCTCTGCATCGGTAGATAATTTTTCCATTGCAGAAGAGTGTTTGCACTGCTCTTCTATCGCTTCTTTTTCGGTAACCTTTTCGCCATCTAAATAACGTTGTAACAAGCGATGTACCATTACATCTGGCCAACGGCGGATAGGAGAGGTAAAGTGAGAGTAGTAATCGAAACCTAATCCGTAGTGTCCTATATTTTCTATGGTATATTTAGCTTTACTCATAGTACGTATAGCTAAGAGTTCAACCATATTTTCTTCTCGCTTACCAGAAACGTCTGCTAAAACTCTATTCATAGAGTTCGCAATATCCTTTGGCGTTTGTAAATTCATTTGGTGACCAAACTGATTTACAAAGGTAGAAAAGTTATTAATTTTCTCTGGATCAGGATCGTCGTGAATACGATAAACAAAAGGTTTCTTACTTGGCGTTCCATCAGCAGCTTTTCCAATAAATGCAGCCACTTTTCGGTTAGCTAAAAGCATATACTCTTCTATAAGTTTATTGGCATCTTTAGCTTGTTTAAAGTAAACTCCCGTAGGGTTTTTCTTTTCGTCGAGCTGAAATTTAACCTCCACTCTATCGAATGTAATTGCACCTTCATCTATGCGTTTTGCACGCATAATTTTTGCGAGCTTATCCATTAGTAAAATCTCTTCTGCAAACTTACCTTCTTTCTTCTCAATAACTTCTTGAGCGTCTTCATAGGTAAATCGGTGATCGGAATAGATTACTGTTCTACCAAACCATTCGTCTAAAACTTCTGCTTTATCGTTGATGGTAAATATGGCAGAAAAACAAAGCTTCTCTTCATTAGGTCTAAGCGAACAAACTTTATTAGAGAGTTTTTCGGGCAACATAGGTACAACTCTATCTACTAAATAAACAGAAGTAGCTCTATCGTATGCCTCGTCGTTTAATAAAGTGCCTTCTTGTACATAATGAGAAACATCGGCTATATGAATACCTATTTCCCATTTATCATCTGCAAGCTTCTGGATAGAAAGTGCATCATCAAAATCTTTCGCATCGTGAGGATCTATAGTAAAGGTTAAAACTTCACGCATATCTCTACGCTTGCCAATTTCCTCTTCAGAAATAGTTTCTGGAATAGATTCTACATAGGACTCCACAGATTCGGGAAATTCATAAGGCAAACCAAACTCAGCCAAAATAGCGTGAATTTCTGCATTATGATCTCCTGCAGCTCCCATAACAGTAGTAACTTCCGCAAAAGGGCTATTTGCTTTTTTCGGCCAATCTAATAAAGTAACAAGTACCTTATCGCCATTTTTAGCACCGTTTAACTTATCTTTAGGTACGTAAAAGTCTGTTCCAATTCGCGAATTATCTGGTGTCATAAAACTATGACGAGCATCAACTCTCATATTTCCCACAAAGGTTGTTCTTCCTCGTTTCACAATAGAAACGACAACACCTTCGGGATTTTTTCCGGTATGATTTCCAGTAAGTACTATACGAACTATATCGCCACCTAATGTTTGTCCTGCATTTCTAGCAGATACAAACACATCTTGATCCATGCCATCACAAATTACATAACCGGCACCTGAAGTAATTTTTTCAATTTTACCTTCGTAATATTCTTGAGTTGATTTTGCTCCGTATTTACCGTGTCCAATTTCTTTTATTGCACCATCTGTAACGAGATTTTTTATGATAAAGGAGGTTTGGTGTTTTGCAATTTTATCTTTTACCTGTAACTCTTTACAGATGTCCTTAAAGGTTACTGGCTTAATAGTGGCATTACACAAATCGATTATCGTACTTTTAAGTTCCTTTAAATTAGGAGACTTAGAAGCTTTTTTGTTGTTTTTTATGTTCTTTTTCATTGTAGGTAAAAATAGAAAAAATACAAGCGAAATTGTACTTTGTATGCTTAGAATAAAAATAAATTGAACTTAGCAGTCAATTTATTTAGAATATGTATATTTGAGATTCTATCTGTGGAATGATTTATAGATTAGAAAAGCACTATTAATCAACAAGTAACTATCTCATAACAAATGAAAAAGCTTATAGCAATTACATTTAGCTTATTTACGGTTATCTCAACAGCAACGGCACAACAATGGTGTGGTTCGATGGAACATCGCGACGAATTGAACTCTGAGCGTCCTGAAGTAGCCAAAGAAGTAGAAAAAAGATTCAACGCTTTTAACAAGCTACAGCAAGAAAATCAATCTGATGGAGTAAAAAACTCTAATCATTATGTGATTCCAGTTGTCTTTCACATCATTCATAAAGGTGGGAATGAAAATATTTCGTTTGATCAAATTGAAGATCAAATGAGAAGTTTAAATGAGGATTTTGCATATATAAATGCAGATACAATTAACACTCCTGATGCTTTTAAAGCTTATGCAGGAGATGCAAATATCGAATTTCGTTTAGCACAATTAGATCCTGATGGAAATTGTACGCAAGGTGTAACTCGTACTTATTCTTTGCTTACCTCTAATGCGAACAATAATGTAAAAGAATTGATTCAGTGGGATCCTACAAAATACTTTAACGTATGGGTAGTAAGCAACATAGATAAAGAGTCTAACTACGGTACAATTTTAGGATACGCTCAATTCCCAGACCAATTATGGGAATACGCTACTACTGACGGTGTGATATTAAGAGATGATTACTGTGGTTCTATTGGAACTGCTTCTGCTCAAGTAGGTAGAACATTAACGCACGAGGCAGGACACTGGTTAAACTTACGTCATATTTGGGGTGACGACACTTGTGGGAATGATCAGGTAAATGATACACCTATAGCTGCTGAGCCAAATTTTGGAATTTGCGGTTCGGACTATCCGTATCATGTAGGTCCTGCGAACGGAGGATGTACAGCCGATACTACAACACAAACTATAGCTCAAGAAAATGGAGAAATGTTTATGAACTATATGGACTATTCTGATGATGATTGTATGAATATGTTCTCTTTATTACAAGGAGAAAGAATGCGTTCGGCAATTGATGAATATAGACCAGAGTTAGTTTCTGAAGCTAATTTAATAGCTACCGGAACTAACGACGCTTATGAAGCAGTTGTTTGTACCCCTACACCAGAATTTACTGCAGATTATATTTATGGTTGCCCTGGAGATGCCTATTCATTCTTCAGTTCAACTTACAATGTTGATTATTCTTTAGATAGTATTGTTGCTTATGAATGGACTTTCGAAGGAGGAGAACCAACTTCATCAATGGATGAAAATCCAGAAGATATAATCTTTGAAAATGCAGGGTTCTTTGCCGTTACATTAACAGCAACAAACTCAGCAGGTGAAAAATCATTAGTTAAAGAGAGTTATATTACAGTAACAGATGATGAGGCAAATATGTCTTTCCCTTATATCCAAAACTTCGAATCTTCTGAATTCCCAACTTATCCTACAGAAAGTTGGAACTGGCTAATAGGTGCACAAACAGACGAAACTTGGTCTAGAACTACAGAAGCTGCAAGTTCAACAATTACTGGAAATGATGGCGGTGTAAACACAGCTGCTTTAAGAATTAGAAGTGCTGAGTTTTCTGTGGAAGGAGAACTTCATACTCTTATTACACCTACCATTGATTTAAGTGGTGAATCAGCACCTATTAACGGATATTTCGATTTAGCTTATGCTAGAAAAAACCTAACAACGGATGACGTGCTTAGAGTATATATTAGTGAAGACTGTGGTAGAACTTGGATTGCAAAGAAGAACTATACTACAGAATCGTTAATTACAAATGACAGCACGAATATATTCTTACCATTTGTACCAGCAGCAGATGAGTGGGATAGATTCCAAGTAAGTTTAAGTACTTTTGCAGGTGAAAAGAATGTTCAAATTAAATTTGAATTTATCGGTGAAAATGGAAACTGGTTATACTTAGATAACTTTATTGTTAGTAATTCTAACGAAGTTTCATTAACAGAAAATATTTTCGAAGAATTATCTATTTACCCTAATCCTTCTAAAGGAGATGTAACTATTGAATTTGAACTTTATAAAAAGGCTTCAATTAACCTCACTTTAAGTAATGTGTATGGTGCAACTTTAGCTTCAAGAGAAATGAACTTAGATGTTGCTAAAAACAGTGTTCAACTTAAAGAAATGTATCCAAGTCTTAAAGCTGGTGTGTACTTTATTCAACTAGAACAAAATGGTTCTAGCATCACAAAAAAGATTGTTATTACAGAATAATATTTACTGTATTTTAAAAAAAGCCACCTTTAGGGTGGCTTTTTTTTGTCTTAAAATTAATAGTTATAAATTAAGCATCGCAAAGACATAATAAAACAACTAATATGAAAATACTCCACACAGCCGATTGGCACCTAGGACACAGACTACTTGAGCAATCTCAACTAGAAGAACAAACGCTATTTTTAAATTGGATTGAGAACCTTATTATCGAACAAAAAATTAATGTACTCTTAATTTCTGGTGATGTATATGATACTGGGTCACCATCTAGTCTGAGTCAGAAAATATACTACGATTTTTTAATAAAGTTAAAAAATACAAGCTGCCAATCTGTAGTTATTACTGGCGGCAATCACGATTCTCCTGGGATATTAAACGCTCCAAGAGAGGTGCTTCAAGCACTTTCTATTAATGTTGTAGGAAAGGCAACAGAAAATATTAAAGATGAAGTATTTGAAATTAACATAAATGAGGAGGAAGTAATAATTGCAGCTGTACCGTATTTACGAGACGGAGATATTAGACGGGCAGTAGCAGGTGAAACTTTTGAAGAATTAAGCGATAAATACAAAACAGCACTAATTAAGCATTACGAAGAAATTTCAGCGCATTGTAAGGCCATAAATACGAATAAAGTCCCAGTTATAGCAATGGGACATTTATTTGCTATTGGAGGGTCTATTTCTGATAGTGAGCAAAATATTTATGTTGGTAGTTTGGGGCACATAGGAGCAAATGATTTTCCAAGCTACTTTGATTATATTGCACTAGGACATTTACATAGGCCACAAATAATTGGCAAAAATAATAAGATTAGATATTCTGGCTCGCCACATATTTTAAGTTTTAGTGAACTAAATTATAATAAAAAAGTAATTGTACTAACATTACAAGACAAAGAAATAGTGACAATTGAGGATAAAGTAATTCCTAAGTTTAGAGAGTTTTATAGTATTAAAGGAACATTAAAAGAATGTATAGAAACATTGCCAGCTATTGTATCTAACACCTATAAATTAACACCATGGGTAGAAATAATATTGGACGAAGACCATAATATAAATACCGATGACCTAAAAAAAGGGGCTGATAAATTCGGATTTGAAATACTTAAAACTGCCTTAAAAAATAGAAGAATAGTTAGGGGGATAGAAGAATTAATAGACGAGACTAAATCTATTAAAGAACTTGTTCCTACAGATGTATTTAAACTAAAATGCGATGAAATTGGATTCAATCTTGAAGAAAATCCAAAAGTAATGGATGCATTTTCGGAGATATTACAAAAGGTTAAAAATCAATAAGAATTATGAAAATATTAAAAATTGAATTACAAAATATTAACTCCTTAAAATCTGAAACTAGTATTGTAATAGATTTTGAAAGTGAACAGTTTAAGGATGTAGGTTTATATGCTATAACAGGAGCAACAGGAGCAGGAAAAACAACAATTTTAGATGCCATAACAATTGCATTATACAACAGTGTTCCACGTTTTAAAGAATCTAAAGGAGCACTGATTGATGTGGTAAGTCATGGAGCGGCTAAAGCATTTAGTAGAATTACTTTTGAAAATGAAAACAATACTTATGAGGCCTATTGGGGGATAAGACTTGCAACAATTAAAGGAAAAAGACTCTCTAACCCACAGGAAGAAGTAAGTTTAAAAAATATAACTACTGGAAAAATTTTAGCAACACAAAAAAGAAACTTGATTACAGAGGTTGTAAACGTAACACAGTTAGATTACAAGCAATTTTTAAGGTCTGTGTTGTTGGCACAAGGTGAGTTTACTTCATTTTTATCGGCTAAGGGAGCAGAGAAAGGAAGATTGTTAGAACAAATTACTGGAGAGGATATTTATAAAAAAATAGGAGAAGGAATTTTAATAAAAAAGGGGGAAGAAGAAAAGAAGTTATCAGATTTTAAATCTAAAATTAATGGGGATGATGTACTTGATGAAGACCAAAAATTAGAATTGAATAGAAAGGATAAAGAATTAGATCTTCAAATTAAAGTCTGTGAAGAAGAACTAAAATCCATTGAACATAATGTTAACTGGTACAAGAAACATAAAGAGTTGTCTGCTGATATGACTAAATTAATTGCAGAAGGTAAGGAGCTAGATAAAACAATAAATGAACATAAATTGGAAATCGATTTATTGGCTATAAACGATAAGGCAGAACCTTTTGGCGAATTGATAAGAGATTTGAATTCGAATAAGAAGCTAGAAAACAAAAATAGTGAAGATTTAAAGGCAATAGAATATGAATTATCTCAATTAACACCAAAGATTGAAATAGTAACTAAAAGGGTAGAACAAGAAGAAATAGAATTAAAAAAAGCCAACATTGAACTAAATTCTTGGTTACCAAAATTTGATATTATTACGAAACTAGAGAGTCAATTTTCGGCTGAACAAAATAATAAAAATAAAGTCAAACAAAATATAACTGCAATAAAACTGAGTGAGAATAGTTTGCTAAAAGAAAGGCAAAGAATTAGCAAAGCAAGCACAGATACAAAAGCTAGTATTAAGATTGATGAAGCTTATGTGAACAAGAATATAATTTTAACAAAGGTTCAAACAGAACTATCAAAGTGGAATACAAATTTAACCACTTTAAATGAAACGAAAAAAACGGTTACTGAGAGCAATTCATTTCTAACTAAGAAAGATAGTGAAGTTAAAACTACGAAGCTTGACTTAGCAGAAAACAAAAATATTCTCAAGATTAAGTCATCAGAAATAACTAAAATTGAATTGGATATAGTTTCTATCGATAAGAAATTGGAGTCAAAAAAACTTTCTGATTTATTAGACTCAAAGACAAAACTAAATACCGAAGAATCTAACTGGAAACAGATTAAAGTTTACGCTGAAGAAAAGACAAAAAAGAAAATTACAATAAACAATGTATCTAAGAACCAGAAAGACTATACATCTAAATTAACAGAAATTACAAACAATATAAATTCTATAAAAATAAAAATTACGAGTCAAGAAACTTCAGTTTCTGATGCAGAAAAAATATTAAATTACGAACAAAGCATATTAAAATACGAGGATGATAGGCCGAACTTAATCAAAGGAGAGGCTTGTGGATTATGCGGATCTAAGGAACATCCGTTTACCAAACACTTAATTCCAGGTGATGTATCGAAGTCGGAAGAAGAACTAAAGCAAAGGAATAGCAAACTAACTAATCTAAAAGATAAATATGCTGAATTAGAAAAGAAGGTTGTTGGATTATGTACAAATATTACGAATTGTAAGAAACAAATAAATGCTGCAAATGAGGAGTTAAAGTTGATTACTACAAATGCTAAGAAGATAGCAGTTGACTTTGATTTAGCAGACTTTACAGGAATTTTGAAGGTACTTGGAGGTATTACTGAGGATTTAAAAAAACTAGACAAAATAATCAAATCTTCGCAGAAATTGCAAAAGCAAAGAGAGGAATATAATACAATACTTAAAAAACAAAGTAAAGCTTGTAATGACCTCAAGAAAAAGGACACGACCTATAGCACTGTATTAAAAGGTTTGAACTCGGAGATAAATACTAGAAAAATCTACTTGGATAGCCAAGTAGAGAAATGTACTAAAATAGAACAGAGTTTAGCAATAGAGCTATTAAAGTTCAATTATAAGATTCCAACAATAGAATACTCGGTTTCATTTATTAAAACACTTGAAAATAGTATTAGTACCTATACTAATACACAAACAAACTTAGAGAGTCTTAAAGCAGCAAACAAAAATCAGAATACTAATATAACAAATTTAGAAAAACAGCTAAAAAACGAAAGCATAGCACTAAAAAACGAGGAGGACAATTTTACTAAAATTGAATCTAAGTCTAAGCGAGTAGTTGAAGAACGAATAAAGATTTTACCAAAGGAAATAAGTGTTGAAATAAAACGGACAAGACTGCAAGATTCTAGTAAGCTAGTAAACGAAAAATTTAAAGACAGTACTAAAAAGCTTCAGCAATTAATAATTACAAAAAAAGGAAGGGAAGTTAGTAAGGATAATACATTAAAAGGACAAAAGGATTTATTAGACGAATTAAATACTTTAATGTCATCTCTTAATAGCAGACTAGATGGCAGCAGTTTTGAATCGAAAATAGCAATTGAAAATGCTTTACTATCAGTTGATATAAAGGCGGATTACGATGGGATAAAGAAGAAAATACATGAAGAACAACTTAGATTAAACACACTAAATAAGAGAAATTCAGAAGCACTAGATATACTAATTATGTCAAAAGATTTTAGTGTTTCAGAAGAAGATAGTACTAAAACTCAAAAAACATCGGCTGCTAAAAAAGAGGACTGCTTGGCAGAAAAAGGAAAAATAAGTGAGGCTTTTAGAAAAGAACAAGAAATTAGGAAACGAAACGAGTCCGTTTACACTAAAATTGATGCTCAGGAAGCAATATGTAAAGTATGGAGGGATTTATTTAAGGTAATTGGAAATTCGAAGGATGCATTTAATGTGTATGTTCAGCGCTTAACATTGAAGCATTTACTGGATTTAGCAAACGTACATTTATTCAAATTAAACAATAGGTATTCCTTAAAGCTAGAGTCAGGCTATAAACCAAAAGAAGAATTGAATTTCAATTTAATCGATCACTTTCAAACTGATCAATGTAGATTGGTTGATACATCAAGTGGCGGTGAAAAGTTTATTATTAGTTTGGCGTTGGCACTAGGACTTTCCGATTTAGCGAGTAAAAACGTAAAAATAGACTCGCTATTTATTGATGAAGGTTTTGGTACTTTAGACAAAAATTCTTTAGAAACCGTAATTTCAACATTAGAAACTTTACAGTCACAAGGAAAAATGATTGGAATAATTTCGCATGTTGAAAACTTGAAAGAACGGATTCCTACTCAAATACAAATACGAAAAAAGAGCAATGGCGTAAGTGTTGTAGAAATGGAATGATGCGGTAGAATTAGTTTGAAAATTTCGATGAACAAATCAAATAGAAATAAACATGAACTATAGGTCTATGAAGAATGAAATTTATAGTTTTTGTTTAATCTTTTCAGCAATAAGCAACATTTCTCCATCTTCAACTTTCAACTTAGGTCGCGAGAAATTAATATCTTCTACAGATTGTAAAGGAATTAAATGAATATGAGCGTGAGGTACTTCTAAACCAATTACTGCTATTCCTACTCGTTTACACGGTATAGCCATTTTTAGAGCTTTAGCAGTTGTTTTAGCGAAAAGCCAAAGCATAGTGTAGTTCTCGTCCGAAAGATCAAAAATAGAATCTATTTCCTGCTTAGGAATTACGAGTACATGACCCTTGGCCAAAGGAAAAACATCTAAAAAAGCTAAGAAGTGTTCATCTTCAGCGATTTTAAAGGCAGGAATTTCTCCTTTTACAATCTTGGTGAATATACTAGCCATTAACGTGAGATGCTAATAACCTCAAACTTCATGAGTCCGGCAGGAACAGTAATCTCTGCGATGTCTCCAACTTTCTTTCCTAATAATCCAGTACCGATTGGAGAATTAATTGAAATTCTTCCAGTCTTAATATTTGCCTCAGACTCGGCAACTAAAGTAACAGTCATGTCTTTTTTTGTAGCTAAATTTTTAATTTTAACAATAGATAGAGCTAAAACTTTATCGGTATCTAATAGCGATTCGTCTATAACACGAGCTGTAGAGTACATGCCTTCGAGTTTTGAAATTTTCATTTCCAACATCCCTTGTGCTTCTTTGGCAGCATCGTATTCTGCATTTTCCGATAAATCACCTTTATCTCGTGCCTCTGAAATCTGATTAGAGATACTAGGACGTTCAACGAACTTTAACTGCTCAAGCTCATCTTTGAGTCTCTTTAATCCTTCTTCTGTATAATATGATATTGTTGACATAATAGTACTTTTTAAAAGTAAATAAACGCAAAAAGAAGATCCGATAGGATCCTCTTTTAAATTTAGTATCCTCCCTTAGGAGGGAAATATTATAGTGTTATTCTAGCACCTATTGAGTGAGGTGAATCTAAAGGACTTGCCTTTCGGAAAGAGTAATCTAAACCAAAGCTAGTTCCATTACTCAAAGGAATTTCGAAAGTGAAACCTGCGTTTATTCCAGTGAATACTGTAGAACGTGTTTCGGCCTCAAATATACCTTCTTCATAAACATAACCTGATCTAAGCATAAAGTAGGATTTGTATCCGTATTCAAAACCTAAACCATATTGGTCTTTAGTAAAAGAATTTGACGTAAAATTACCCGCTAGTGTTAAACGGTTATCTTGATCGATAGTGAAATCGTAAGAACCACCAATATTTAATAACGAAGGTAATTCGAAAGCAGCAGATCTAAGCTCATAAGTTTGATCATACTCCTGACCATTAGCTTCATCGTTTGTTAATCTCACACCATTACCATCACCTTCAAATTTCAATTTAGGACCTACATTTTTTAAAGAAACCCCAAATTTAATTTGACGATTTGCACCGGCCACATACTGAATACCAGCATCTAAAGACATTCCAGAAGCTTTCATATCTGGAGTGTTTTCAGAAATCATTCTTACAGTAGCACCACCAGAGATGTTGTCGGTAAATTTCTTAGCATAAGAAAGACCAATATTCATTACAACTGGAGAATAGGTGGCTCCTGTTCCTTCTGGAGACTCAGAGTTTGTAATATCAATATCACCAAAGTCGATAGAGGTAATAGATAAACCAAGAACTCCACCATCGCTAAGTGACTTAGAGAAACCAAAAGCATTTACTTGCATGTCGAAAAGCCAAGAAGTAGACGCGAAAATAAACTCTGTATTTTCGGTACCTGCCAAACCAGCAACATTTAAGAAAGTAGCTTCAAGCCCTTGAATAGAAGCAGTGTTAATACCACCCCAACCCGATGAACGAGCCCAAGGGTTGATTAACAATTCAGTAGCCCCAGCCTGTCCCGAACGCTGTTCGTTACCTGCAAATGCACTACTAGAACAAAGTACTAATAAACCTGTTAAAAGAACAGGTAAGAGTTGTTTTGTATATTTTTTCATAACCATAGTCGTATGAATTTTAGTCTTTAACAATATTGTTCTACTAGAATGAATCTAAATCAATTGGACGAAGTGCACCAAACCATTTAATAACTTTCTCACCGTATTCCTTTCCATCTACATGTATAATATATACACCCGATGCAATCGCAATATTGTAATTGTTCTTTAAATCCCAGTCCCAACCAGTAACATTTACTTCACTATCTAAATCTACACGTCTTACGAGAGTACCCGACACATTGTAAATAGAAATAGTACATACTTTAGGCAGATTAGTAACTCTTACACGAGTATCTATTTGACCAAGTTCATAGTTATTATTACCGTAGTATGGATTAGGAACAACTTTAATAAGGTCCATAGCACTTTTAGCCGTTTCTAAATCATTCTTAACAGTCATGATAGATTCTGTAGAGAACGTTAATAAAGGATTACCATTGTTAATATCAGAGGCAGTACAATCATCGGTATCTTCTAAATTATACCTAGAATAACTTTTAGAAACCCTAAGTTGAACCTCGATATTACCGTCAGACAAAATAGAATTTTGAGAGGTAAGTGGAATGGATGTCCAAGCCATATCCTTGAATACTTTTACACTATTTACAAAAGAACTCATATTTATTAACCTACTGTATAATGGGTGATCCTCTTCATTATCTCCAGCATATTCGCTCATGGCAACATATAAGTAATGACGACCACCAAGAATAAAACTGGTAGGATCAAAAATATCTCCATCTAATATAGTAGAAGTAGGATTCCAAATCATATCGTTCCCGTTATGGTCAGGTATGGTAGAAGCTTCACCAAACATCATGTTTACACGAATTCCTCTTTCTAAATCGAATGCATAACCAGGAAACCAAGAGAATCCAGTAGATCCAGAAGCTTCGTCCAATCCTTCTTTGTCAACAGATGGAGAAGATTTTAAAGTCATTCTATCATCTGTATCACCTGTTTCGATTACAGGAACACGAGTCCAAAGCGATTTATCAGCTGTATAAACAATATCTACAGAAGATAATGTATTTAACTTTTCTCTAGCACTAATACTTGGAGCATGTGGGAAAGGAGAATCGTCTTTATCATACCCCACTAAAGCATAAGGAGCCCACATACCATTAAGTACATTTTCGTAAGTAGAATTTTCATCTACCCAAGCATCAACATTTCCAAAATCAATATAAATAGGATCAGTAACAGAAGGGTCAGGATCTGGATTAGAAGCTGTACCAGAACGAATCCAATTTAATGGGTGTACGAATACACCATCTGGACCTTGAAAAAAGAAATCATTATCAGGAACAAAGTCTAACCAAGAAGTAGAATTATCTTTAATTAAGGTAGCACTAATTAGTCCATTTGTACCTTTAGTGTCATCACCAGCATCAATTCCATTTACGATTGTAACAGAAAGTCCCCAGTCTGCAATGATTTGCTCATTCTTAACACTCAATGTAGTGTCTGAACTTACAGAAACACCAGTTGTCTCATTTGTTAAGACCCATCTAGCAGTATCATTTACAGCATTCATTACAAAAGTAAAGTCTGTGTTTTCTGGAACACTTAAAGGATCAATAACTTTAATATCTACTGGAGAACCATCAACAGCATAACCAGTACTAGTAGTACAAATTGAAGGATCTAGTAAAGCTAATTTCATTTCAGATGTAAACTGTAGCTCTAAACCACCATTTCCTGAACCTTCTAAACGAGTCATATTAGGAATAGTTCCGTAATCTGCGTTTTGAATAGTACCGTTTGATTCTGCAGTTGTAATATGAGGAATGGCAGAATATTGCTTAATATTTTTACGACCAGCTAAGAAAGGTTTTTTCTGACCTTCGAAACTTCCTGCATAAATATTATCAGGATCTGGCACTACATCTTGCTTATACTCAATGAATTCGTTATATCCGTAAGCAATAGCAGTAAAGTAGTACGTTTTATTATTAATTAAAGTACGATCTCCAGATGCAAATAAATCTTGATTTACCACAAAGGAGTGGATAATTCCTTCATTTGCTGCTTGTAGCGTCATGTTTGTAGGAACATCAGCTTCTAAAGCTAAACTAAAATTATAGTTAGTAAGATTTGCGATAGGAGAAATAGTTTCTTCTGAAGTGACCATTCCATTATCGTCTCTATAGTTTTCAATATCACATTGGAAAACCATTCTAGCTCTATCAATATCGTAAACGTCCGCAGCCGTAACTGTTTCGTCTTTTAATTGGAATATTTGATAACCTTCGAAAACGTAAGAGTCTCTATAAGGAAGTGTTTGTTCTTCGTCATAAAAGCCAGAAATATTAATTTGATCTTGTTCTAGATAATCTTCATTAGAATTTTGGCTGTTGTTAGAAATATTAGCAGCGTTAGATAAGGTAATAATAATTTCCTTATCTAGTTCTTGAATTGCCATATCTGGAGCATCAGGACCGTCAAGTACCTCGAAACAGATATCGAAAAGTTTTTGAGCTTTGTCATCTGCAATACGCATAAGCTCTACAGACGCCCATGCACCACCAGAATTAGCACGTGCCCAAACAACACCTGTTGTAATGGTGTTTAAAGCACCAGGCTCAAGCGTAAAAGGACCTGCAGATTGGACAAAACGTCTATCATTTGGTACGTTTCCAGCAATTTGTTCTGTCCACTGCTCATCAAATGCAGGGTCAGTAGTTCCAGGGAACATATAATTACATAGTGGACTAGATGGGTTTCTACCATCAGCACCATAAGTCATTGGTTTATTATCTAACCATTTACCTTGTAAGTAATTGTAAAAGTCTTGTGCTAAGTCTGGATTACCAGTAACTGTACCATCGTTATTAAAGTACATAAACTTAGACATAATGATCTGTTCTCCGGCTTCATCAATAATACCATCTAAATCATTATCAATACCATCACCTTCATCGGCAATAGGACCTCTAAAGAAATCTACTCCAATTGCAGGTGGATTTGAACCATAACCAGCAGCAGTTTCATCGTCTTCATCACCATTGTAACAGTACCCTAAACCTCTGGCAACATCACAACCAACAAAATCATCTTGATAATTTCCTAAATCTGGATCAACATGAACCCCGAAGTACGCCTCGTTTAATGCATTATGAGAACGATTGATTAACTTATAGTTGTAAAAAGTCATGTTGTTAATCTCATCGTTGGTAGAAAAAGCAAAGGCTTGAGCCTGTATTTCTAAACCAATTGGCTCTATAGAACCAGAAGCAGTATGAGACTCACCTTTATCGTTATAAACCCACCAAAGCGTTTGATCACCAAAAAGTATATCTGCTTCTTGACAGTTAAAAGAACCATCTAGATTGTACTCTGGATAATCTCCAGCTGATGCATTATAAACACCATCTCCATTTACATCTCGGAAAGGAGCAAGCGTTTCCAATGCGTAATATGGACTTGTACCTACTTGTTCATCGTAACCGTCGAAAGCATTATCATTTTGATCATCGTCTTCACGGTTACCTGGGTAATTTAAAATAGAAAGCGGAATAGAGTAATCAGGAAATTCAAGACTTGGATTCTCTGAAATAGAATAAGCCACAAACTGCTCTACTTCTGCTCTAGTAATAACATGGTGGTAATCATACTTCGCACAAATATTAGCTTCAGTAGTACCGTATTTATTGTTAGGACTTCCATCTGCACTCAATCGTACATTATCTATAGGTCCTGGCCAAAAGTCGTTACCAGATTGACGATATGTTTGAGCAGCAACTTTAAGTTGGTCATCATCGTCCATACCACCAATCCATAGAGAACCAGCAAACAATGAATGTTTCCCACTATTTTTAGGGATTTCGTATTTCCCATCAGATAAATTCCACCACATATCACCACCATTCAAAATGGTAGTCTTAACATTATTAATATCTAATAATGTTTGAGCAGTACCAGCAGCACAATTAAAGGCCAACGACTGAGTTGGAGTAGTAACTTCGCCACCAGAATAATTAACATTTTCTTTTGCTTGAGCTCCCAAACCTAGGGTTGCAAAGAAAACGTACAGCGTATTTTTGATTGTCTTTTTCATATACATACAATTTTCTACCAAGACTAAAAGTCTAGTGTTACACCTAAACGAAGCGTTCTTGGACGCGTGTAATTATTTGGGTTATTTAACTTTAATGAATATAAGTCAACGTAAGAGTTTGGGTCAACTTTATTTGGAACATCGGTTAAACCAACGGCAGAAGTAAGATAACCATCGTCATCTGCATTACCAGTATATTGGTAAATAGACACAATATTCTTAGTGTTCAATAAGTTTTGAACTTGGAAATAAACATTCATAGAAGTCGATTTCTTATCCTCTCCTTCACCCCAAGAAATATCGAAGCTTTTGTTAACTCTCATATCCATACGGAATCTCCACGGTAAACGTGATCCGTTTACACTTCCCTCTAAGTTAGATCTATCGTTTTCTCCAAAAACAGCCTCACGAGTAACATTTAACTGTCGTGAGAATGGCGTTCCCGAACCTGCTGTAGCAACAAGGTTTACACCTGCATTTTCGAATATTGGATATCCTTTTACAGTAGGACCGTTGTATTTGTTTCCTGAACCGTAACGGAAATCCATACTTGCAGTTAAATTATGACGTTGATCGTAATCTAAAGGCAAAGTAGTTCTTAAGTTAGGTTGGTCAGAATTTACAATGTTTACACCTGAAGTTGATGAAGAACCAGAACCATCTGCAAACTGTAAAGTATAGTTTGCATTAAAGCTAACATTTCCTGTTCTACGCATTTCGTATGCAACAGACAATCCTTTTACAGTACCAAAGTCAATATTACCAAAAGTAAAATAGTCTTTTGGGTAAGCAAAGGCAACTTTAGTGTACTGAATCATGTCTCTCATTTCTCTATAGAAAGCAGATATAGAAAGAGCAGAACTAGAAGATAAAGTTTGTTTAAACCCTAATTCGTAATCAGTAGTACGTTGAGATTTTAAATTTGGATTATTAATAGTTGTAGCTGTTAAGTGAGCTAAGTATAAATAATCTGTAGGATCCATTCTGTTTCTACTCGGACGTTGCGTTAATACATCGTAGTGAGCATAGAAAATAGCTTCATCAGAAATAGGAAAGTTGAAAGAAATACGAGGCATGAAAGATACTTGCGGTGTATAATCTTCAAATGCATCAGCACTTAATCCAGCATTTAAAGGATCCGTACCGGAATCCGCATCAGGATCTGCCAACATTGGAATAACACCAGTAGAAACATCTAATACTTTAGGATCTGTAATAGGAAGACCTTCTGCATTGTACCAGTTATCTCCATTTCTATATCCTGTAATATACGCAGCACTTACGCTATTATCAACATACACAACATAGTCGTCGCCAATATTTGTTGGATGAGTTCCAAAATCGTTAACCTCTCCAGCTGTAAGTACATTGTAAAGCGAGTACCTGTCTTTTAATACTTCTTGGTTGGCATCGTATCTATCTACACGAACACCAATATTGAAGATTAAATCTTCGAAAGCGAATTTATCTTGAATATAACCCGCTACATAAATAGGTTGAAAAGCACCCATTTCACGTTTATAATCTCCATTTTCATCTTTGTCGGTTAAGAATTCTTTCATTCCTGGCTGAACCCCTTCCAATTTATTACCCTCTGTATCGTAACCGTACCATGTACCGTAAGACGAATTAGGATTTTGGGTAAGTAACTCATCAGCACTAAACATAGAAATATCGAAGTCAGAAGGCAAATAAGTATGAATATCTACAATTTGGTCGTAGCCAATTTGATGCGAATCTCTAAACTTAGTTGCGAAACTTGTCATTTCGTCGTAGTTGTAAATGTTTTGCTGCCCAACAAGAGTACCTTGATCATTTAAAAATTCGTAAGAACCTTCTTCGAAACCAATGTATTTATTTACTTGCTGTTGAGCTAAAGTCCATAATCCTACCGGTGTAACACTGTAGTATCTATCGTCTCTTTGCTCGTATTCGAAACCAAACTGTAATGCATGGTCATTAATATCGGCAGATGCAGAACCTGTAAAACGGAATTGAGCATCTTTACTTCTGTTGTATCCGTTGTACTCTCTACCAGTATTATACCACACAGAATAAACGTTATCTGTACGATCTCCGTTTACTGCAGCACCTATACCACTTACTTGTGCCAAGTTAGTAATCCCTTGATTATCTAAATAGTCGAAATAAGTTTGCGTATAATTTGTAGCATAAGGATTTAAATTAGCACCTTCGAAAGCATAATTTGTAATTACGTTCGTTTGCTCAGCAAAATTGTAAAAAGGTACATTTTGTTGTAATTCTTCGTCAAAGTAAAAGCCACCAACTTCTACCATAGTATCAATAACACCACTTGGTGTATTCCATAATACATTTAAACTATCATCTGGGCTCCAAGGAGTATTGTAGTCTAAATTACGTTCTGGCGTAAATTTACCAATATACCCATAGTTAAATAAATTGTCTTTGTGATCTGAATCTTGAGTAGTCTCATTGTCTTGAGAATAATCTGCCTGTAAAGTAAAGAATGCATTCTTTAAAGTAGAAGAAGATTGCTCTTCATCTGACGCACCAAAACTCTGCTGTAAACGAGAATAAACTCTCCAAGAATTCTTTATCGTTTCAGGATTATTTTCAGGATTGAATAAGCTATATGTATAAATATACCCTCTATTTTTCGAATAAGAAAAGTTACCACCTAGAGTAATGTTTGTATTTTTAGAAGGCTTAAAATCTATTTTACCTTGTAAACTCGCATTTACTTTCCCAACATTCTCTTTAGTGTCAACATATTCAAGATCCTCCATAGTAACAAATTCGGAAGCTTTTAAAGCTTGAACCTCACCTTGGCTACTACTAAACAATAATGGGTTTGCTTGTAGCTCAGCCATTACATCGTCTTTAACCTTATACATTCCAACGGCAGAAGGATCTTCATTCTTTATCTTTTCGTATTCACCAGACAAAAAGAAACCTAAGATAGAGTTACCATCTTTCTTCTTTAAAGGACCCGACAAGTTGAAACCTAATAGATTGTATCCATAAGGATCAAGAAGGCTAGAAGTTACAACTTCTACCCCACCGAAGAAATCGTTCGATGGACCTCGTGTTGTTATACTAATTACACCACCCATAGCATCACCATAAGAAGCAGGTAAACCACCTGTAATTACAGTCATTTGCTCAATTGCAGATTGTGGTATTTTATTCGAAGCTCTTACCTTAACCCCATCGATATAAAAGAAAGTAGCATCAGAACGTGCACCACGCACATTTAAATCTCCACCTTCATCCTCCTGATAAATACCGGCAGTTTGTGCAGCCACCGACTGAACATCACGCGTTGGTAATGCAGTAATTTCTTCCTTAGTTTTAGTAGTACCAGTTTTATCTGGATCGATAAGAGGGACTACATATTCAACTAATTCTACCGTTCCCAATACATCGGCCTCAACTTTAAGACCTGCGTTGATAAAAGTAATCTTGCTAGAAGAAACCAAAACTTCGGTAATCTCTTTGGTTGCGAAACCAATAAAAGACACTTTCACGGTGTATCGACCAGGGTCTATTGGTTTAATAGTATACTTACCATCAAAATCCGCAACAGCCCCATCAATGACGGTTCCATTTGATTCTATCACAATATTTGCCATTGGTACAGGCTCTCCTGTATCAAACTCTGTGATTGTACCTTTTAAGGTACCTGATTGCGACTGTGCTATAGAATAGTTTGAAATCCCGAGCAAGGCAATCACAGCTAATAATTTTCGCAGCATAAACTTATCTTTTAGTTTGGCCTAGATTTTTTTTCAATCTGGTAAATATAGAACTAATTAAAGTTCTATTCTAATACTTTTTTCAAGTAATAATCGTTTCACCTAAATTATTTGTTGTTTTTTTGCACCAACGGAATCAAACAAACCTCAATATCAACTATTTGTATGAAACGAATACTTTTCCTTATTAGCCTTCTATTACTAATATATAGCTGCGATAAAGATAAATACCAATTCCCAGACGCACAGGTTAACACATTTTTATACCCGAATAATGTCGAATTTAACGGCTTGAACTTTCCCGGAGGCTCAGCTTATATTAACGGTGGTGTTAATGGTATTTTAATATTTCACGATCTTTTTGATAATTATATAGCCTACGACAGAGCGTGTACAAATGAACCCTTAAATAATTGTGAGCAGATTTATATTAACACCGAAGAACTAAATACACTTGCCTGCCATTGCTGCGATTCTGAGTATTTTATTTATGATGGTGCGGTAATGCAAGGTCCAGCAAATTACTCACTCCACAGATACAACACTAGCTTTGATGGGGTTAAGTTAAGTATTTTTAATTAGCTGAATAGGGTAAACTCAAGTGAAGACTGATACAAAAAACATATCGTTATTCTTTTTGCCGTCAAAAGAGATAAATGACCTAAAAGACTGCTATGGAGCAGGATTATAAAAAGTTGTGTATTGAGTTATAAGTTTTACTTGATAAATCAAATGATAATTAAGTTGTTTTGAATTCTTATTAAACACTCTGTAATAAATTTTCATTTCTCAGATAAAAAATGATTAAAATCAAAAAATCGCCCAAGGGCGATTTTTTGATTTTATGAAATTAAGAATGTTTTTTAGGATTTAGTATCTCCTAAAATTATTAGAGCAATAAATGAGCCTTAACACCTCTAAATTCATAACCACTTGTTATACATACTAATAACGGTAGTATTCTGGCTTGTAAGGTCCTCCAACAGGAACACTAATATAATCAGCTTGATCGTGACTAAGAACCTCTAGTACTACACCTAACTTTGCCAAGTGTAAACGAGCTACTTTTTCGTCTAAATGCTTAGGTAAGGTATAAACCTTATTTTCGTACTTATCAGAGTCTAGCCATAACTCTAATTGAGCTAAAGTTTGATTCGCAAAAGAGTTAGACATTACAAAAGAAGGGTGTCCTGTAGCACAACCTAAGTTTACTAATCGTCCTTCAGCTAATAAAATAATATCCTTACCAGCAATTGTATATTGATCTACCTGAGGTTTGATTTCAACCTTTGAAGCTCCGTGGTTGTTGTTCAACCAAGCAACATCAATCTCGTTATCGAAGTGTCCTATATTACATACAATAGCCTTGTCTTTCATGTTTTCGAAATGACGACCTACTATAATATCTTTGTTCCCTGTAGTGGTAACAATAATGTCTGCCTGCTTCACAGCATCCTCCATTTTTTTCACTTCGAAACCTTCCATCGCAGCTTGCAAAGCACAGATAGGGTCAATTTCGGTAACGATAACACGTGCACCAGAAGCTTGTAATGACTGAGCAGAACCTTTCCCTACATCACCATAACCTGCTACAACAGCAACCTTACCTGAAATCATAACATCGGTAGCTCTACGAATACCATCTACTAAAGACTCACGACATCCGTATTTATTATCAAACTTAGATTTTGTAACAGAATCGTTTACGTTAATCGCCGGCATAACAAGCGTTCCGTTTTTCTCTCTGTCGTATAGACGGTGAACACCAGTAGTCGTTTCCTCAGACAATCCTTTGATATCTGCAACTAACTCTGGAAATCTATCGAAAACCATGTTGGTTAAATCACCACCATCGTCTAAAATTAAATTTAAGGCTTTACCACCTTTAAAAGATTGAAGTGTTTGCTCTATACACCAGTCAAATTCCTCGTCGTTCATACCTTTCCAAGCGAAAACTGGAACACCAGTAGCAGCAATTGCAGCTGCAGCATGATCTTGAGTAGAAAATATATTACATGAAGACCAAGTAACATCGGCTCCTAAGGCAACAAGAGTTTCAATTAATACAGCCGTTTGAATAGTCATGTGTAAACAACCTGCAATACGAGCTCCTTTTAAAGGTTGTGCTGCTGCATACTCTTCACGAATAGACATTAAACCGGGCATTTCTGCCTCAGCCAAACGAATTTCTTTTCTTCCCCAATCTGCTAAAGAAATGTCTTTAACTTTGTATTGAACTGCACTCATAGTTTCGTAATTTTTTAATAAACTTTAGACCACAAAGATACAATAATAGAACCAGTAATTAATCACTATTTTTAAGGAGCTTTGAAGTTATATAATATGAATTTACAGAAGGCAAATCTTAAACTATAAAATCTTCTTTGCTCATACCTAACCATTCCAATGCAGACTTACTTAAAAGTTGTTCTTTTTGTGCATCGTCCCATGGCATGTTATTTATCAATTGTCCAGGCTGCAATTCCCCTAAGGGGAAAGGATAATCAGTACCTAAAGCAATTTTATCGGCTCCAATAACATCAACAATGTACTCCAGCATTTTAGGGTCGTGTACAAGACTGTCAATATAAAACTTTCCTATATAATCTCTAGGATGCTTTTTATTATCAACTGCACATAAGTCTGGTCTAACGTCAAAGCCATGCGAAACCCGACCAATTGTTGAAGGAAAAGAACCACCACCATGAGCAAAAGCAACACGAAGTTCTGGCAATCTTTCGAAAACGCCACCAAAGATAAAGGAACAAATAGCCCTAGAACTTTCTGCGGGCATGCCCACCAACCATGGTAGCCAATATTTATCCATATGCTCCTTAGCCATCATATCCCAAGGATGTACAAATACGGACATATCTAATTCCTGACAGGCTTCGAAAATTGGGAAAAACTCAGCTTCGTTTAGATTCTTATTGTTTACATGCGTTCCAATTTGAATCCCTTTTAATCCAATTTTTTTACAACGTTTTAATTCTTGTATCGCCAAATTAGTGTCTTGCATTGGCAAAGTACCCAAGCCTGCAAAACGGTTTGGGAAACGACTTACGATATCAGCAATATGGTCGTTTAAAAACTCCGCTACTTCTAATGTATCTTTAGGTTCTGCCCAATAAGAAAACATCACAGGAACGGTAGATAAAACTTGTACATGAACACCATGCTCATCGCATTCTTTCATTCTACTTTCTGCAGACCAACAATTATCATCCACTTCACGAAAAAATGTGTCGTCCATCATCATTTTAGCACAGCAAGGTTTGTGATGCTCTAAATTGATAAATCCTCCGTAACCAAATTTTTCTTTAAAATTAGGAATATCTTTTGGGAGGATGTGTGTATGAATATCTATGGTAAATAAATTCTTTTGAGGCATAATAATTTTTAAATAAATCGTATATCAGTATCCATTTCAGTTCCACATTTGTCGCAGGTACGCAAGTTTTTATTTGCGTAAAAATCTTTAAAACGAGGAAGGAAATCTTTTTCAATATTTGTTAATGGGAAATAAGTTTCGTGTAATTTATGGTTACAATTATCACAAAACCATAAAAGTCCGTCCATATCATCTGTTCCTTTACGAACCTTTTCTATAACGAGTCCTACAGAACCTTCGGAACGGGAAGGCGAATGAGGAATTTTCCCAGGAAGTAAGAACATCTCCCCTTCTTTTATAGGAATATCTATAGCTTTTCCATCTTCTTGAATACGAACATTAATATCACCTTCCACTTGGAAAAACCATTCTTCGCTTTTGTTATAATGATAATCTTTACGAGCATTTGGTCCGCCAACAATCATAACAATAAAATCGCCAGCTTGTTTATACAGATTTTTATTTCCGACCGGAGGCTTTAATAAATCGCGGTTTTCCGCAATCCACTTATGTAAATTAAAAGGTTTTTGTATAGACATAGCGTTATTTTTAGAATGAGCAATATAGTTCTTTTGATTGAGTCAAACCTTTGTAGTTTTGTAATTTTATATTTGCATTTTTAATAAGAATACTATCTTTACGGTTCAAAATTCGCTTTAAAACTTTTTCCCTCACCCTTTAAAACACTCTTCCTAATAGGGAGAGTGAAGTTTCGAAAGAAACAGGGTGAGGTTTTGCGTTTTGATCTTTTTAAGTCAACACTTGACAGTTCAATTTAATTATCTTTGCAGCATGATTTCTATAAAAAACACCCTTATTTCAGAAGACCTTTTAGAGAAGGAATTTGTTTGCGACCTAAGTGCCTGCAAAGGTGCTTGCTGTGTAGAAGGCGACGGCGGAGCTCCTTTAGATGAGAATGAACTTAATATTCTCGAAGACATTTATGAGGACGTTAAACCCTTTATGAATGAAAAAGGAATTCAAGGTGTAAAAGATCAAGGTAAATGGGTTGTTGGTGAAGATGGTGGAATGGAAACACCAATTTTAAATGGTAAAGAATGTGTTTACGTTTTTTTCGATAGAGATAATTACGCTAAATGTGCCATTGAAGCTGCTTATAGAGATGGGAAAATAGATTACAAAAAGCCTATTTCTTGTGAATTATATCCAGTTAGAATTCAATCTTATCCTGAGTTTGATGCAGTAAATTACCATAAATGGCATATTTGCAAACCTGCTTGCGAATGCGGTGCGAAATTAAAAGTTCCTGTTTACAAATTTCTAAGAGAACCACTTATTAAAAAGTATGGCGAAGATTGGTACAAAGGCTTAGAATTTGCCGCTGAAAAGCAAAATAGCTAACATAGTAATGAAGCGGGGTTGCTGAACAATTAAAAAATTTATCATTCAAGATTTCACTTGAAGCCACAACAAGCTATTAAATAAGTTTTAATCTTAAAACTTATGCCTATTTAAGTACAAAACTAGATGAATTTTGAGTCCCTTAGAGCATATAACTCACAAAGTGTGATTTACTAATTACGGACTGTGTCTAAGTAAAATAATATTTCTTTTTAACACTTTTCAAACAAGCTTAACTCTTTGTAAATAGGATATTTGAATAGGTTATAAACTATTTGTTGAAAACTAAATTAGCAATTTCAAAAAGCCGCTTGTTTCCCATTAATTTTATTGAAATATTTGTAAACCTTAATTTAAAAATTGAGTAGAATTACCTATACATTTTAAAGCCCTTAATTTTAAGGAGTTTTACTAAAAATAAGCATATTTATGGCATTTATTGAACCTATTTTACAAGAAAATAAAGACCGATTTGTACTTTTCCCTATCGTACACGACGACATTTGGAAATTTTACAAAGAGGAAGAAGCTAGTATTTGGACCGCAGAAGAAATTGACCTTAGTCAAGATATAATCGACTGGGAGACGAAGCTAAACGATAATGAAAGACATTTTATAAAACACGTTCTTGCATTTTTTGCTGCTTCCGACGGAATCGTAAACGAAAATTTAGCTGAGAATTTCCTTTCTGAAGTTCAATATACAGAAGCTAAATTTTTCTATGGGTTCCAAATTATGATGGAAAATATTCACTCGGAGACCTACTCTTTATTAATCGATACTTATATTAAAGACAAGGTTGAGGCAGACAAACTTTTCCATGCAATTGATCATTTCGATGCTATTAAGAAAAAAGCTGACTGGGCTATAAAATGGATCGACTCACCAAGTTTTGCCGAACGTTTAATCGCTTTTGCAGCTGTAGAAGGAATTTTCTTCTCCGGATCGTTCTGTTCTATTTTCTGGATGAAGAAAAGAGGCTTGTTACCTGGATTAGCCTTTTCTAACGAATTAATTTCTCGTGACGAAGGATTACATTGTGATTTTGCCGTAATGTTGCATAACGATCACATCGTAAATAAAGTTCCAAAAGAAAGAATTACTCAAATTATTACTGAGGCTTTAGATATAGAGAGAGAATTCATTATCGAAGCCTTGCCTGTGCGTTTAATTGGAATGAATTCTGAATTAATGACTCAATACCTAGAGTTTGTTACTGACCGGTTATTACAAGAGTTACACTGTGATAAAATCTACAATGTGGAAAATCCGTTCGACTTCATGGATATGATTTCTCTACAAGGAAAAACAAACTTTTTCGAAAAACGCGTATCAGAATATCAAAAAGCAGGTGTCTTAGGAAAAGAAGAAGATGCAGGTTTTACTTTTGATGCTGATTTTTAAATCCCTATAAATCCCTAATTATATGTTCGTATTAAAAAGAGATGGTCGTAAAGAGGCTGTTAAGTTTGACAAAATTACTTCCCGCATCCAAAAGATGTGTTATGGCTTAGATGACTTAGTGAATTCTACTACGGTAGCCATGAAAGTTATTGAAGGTATTTACGAAGGAGTTACAACTTTTGAGCTAGATAACCTTGCAGCAGAAGTTGCTGCTTCGCTAACTGTAAAACACCCAGACTACGCAAAGCTTGCTGCCCGTATTGCGGTCTCTAATTTACATAAGAAAACTAAAAAATCGTTCTCCGAAACGATGACAGACTTGTTTGAATATGTTAACCCGGTTACTAACCAGGAAGCACCAATGCTTGCTAATGATGTACACCAAATTATTCAAGATAATAAAGAGGTTTTAGATTCTACAATTATTTATGACAGAGACTTTAGCTACGATTATTTTGGATTCAAAACGCTGGAGCGTTCTTACTTACTACGTAGAAATGGTCAGGTAGCTGAGCGTCCACAACACATGTTGATGCGTGTTTCTATTGGGATTCACAAAGACGACATTCCGGCGGCTATTGAGACATACGAAATGATGTCGAGAAAGTATTTCACACACGCTACACCTACATTATTTAATGCAGGTACACCAAAACCACAAATGTCTTCTTGTTTCTTATTAACTATGAAAGACGATAGTATCGATGGGATTTACGATACTTTAAAACAATGTTCTAAAATTTCTCAATCTGCTGGGGGTATCGGATTAAGTATTCATAATGTACGTGCTAAAGGATCTTATATCCGCGGTACAAATGGTACTTCAAATGGAATTGTACCTATGTTACGTGTATTTAACGATACAGCTCGTTATGTAGATCAAGGTGGAGGGAAACGAAAAGGTTCTTTCGCTATTTACCTTGAACCTTGGCATGCCGATATATTCGATTTCTTAGACTTAAGAAAAAACCACGGTAAAGAAGAAATGCGTGCGCGTGACTTATTCTACGCTATGTGGACTCCAGATTTATTCATGAAACGCGTTGAAGCTAATGGCGAATGGACTTTAATGTGTCCTAACGAATGCCCTGGTTTATCCGATGTTTACGGAGCTGAATTTGTTGAATTATACGAGAAATACGAAGCTGAAGGCAAAGGTCGTAAGACTATTAAAGCCCGTGAAGTTTGGGAAAAAATTGTAGAATCTCAAATTGAAACAGGAACTCCTTATATGTTGTATAAGGATGCATGTAACGAAAAATCAAATCAAAAGAACTTAGGGACTATAAAGTCGTCTAACCTTTGTACTGAGATTGTTGAATATACTGCTCCAGACGAAGTTGCTGTTTGTAACTTAGCTTCTATAGCACTACCAATGTTTGTGAAAGATGGGAAGTTTGACCACCAAAAACTTTACGAAGTTACCTATAAAGTAACTAAAAACTTAAACGTTGTTATAGACCGTAACTACTATCCGGTACAGGAGGCTCGCAACTCTAATATGCGTCACCGTCCAATTGGATTAGGAGTACAAGGATTAGCAGATGCATTTATACTATTGCGTTTACCATTTACATCGCCAGAAGCGAAACAGCTGAATAAAGATATTTTTGAAACACTTTATTTTGCCTCATTAAAAGCCTCTAACGATTTAGCAAAAATAGACGGTGCTTATGAAACTTTCAAAGGGTCGCCAATTTCTAAAGGACAATTCCAATTCGATATGTGGGGTGTGGAATCCAAAGACCTTTCTGGTCGATGGGACTGGGATACACTTCGTGAAGAGATAAAAGTTGATGGTGTGCGTAACTCGCTTTTATTAGCACCTATGCCAACAGCATCAACATCTCAAATTCTTGGAAACAACGAATGCTTTGAACCTTATACCTCAAATATCTACACGCGGCGTGTCCTTTCTGGTGAGTTCATTATCGTAAACAAGCACTTATTAAAAGACTTAGTGAAGTTAGGTTTATGGGATGATGAGTTGAAAAACGAAATCTTACGCACCAACGGATCTATCCAAAATATCGATATTATTCCGCAGAACATAAAAGACCTTTACAAAACCGTTTGGGAATTGAGTATGCGAGACATCATCGATATGGCTGCAGAACGTGGGCAATTTATCGACCAATCACAGTCGCTTAATTTATTTGTAGAAAATGCTAACCTAGGAAAACTTACCTCTATGCATTTCTATGGCTGGAAGAAAGGTTTGAAAACTGGTATGTACTACTTGAGAACAAAATCGGCAGTTGATGCGATTAAGTTTACCGTTCAAAAACAATCTAAAGCTCAAACGAAACCTGTGGTTGCAGAAGTAACTGAGACTCCAGAAACACCGGAGCTTACGCCCGAAGAACAATTAGCTTGCTCTATTGAGAATCCAGACGATTGCGTTTCTTGTGGGTCGTAATTTCAACTATGAAAACTATATATTAAAAATCCTCTCGAGCAATCGAGGGGCTTTTTTTTACAATTAAAAAACTAGAATATTAGACTAAGTACAAAGACGCCAACAATATAAAAATATTCGTGGAATAATATTTGCAAAGCAAATAATGATTAAACAAAAACAATGAAACACTTATACTTCATCCTACTCAGTACTTTTTTACTTCTAACACCCTTAGCGAAAGCACAATGTGGAACTGCTGATACCGAAACTTTTATTAGCAGTCAAGCAACTTTAGATGAACTCTCTTCTTGTGAAGTTTTTCAGGGAGACCTTCACATATTAGGTAGCAGTATTATAAATATCGAAGCTTTATCTTCCTTATTAATTATACAAGGATCGATCTATATTTACGATACCGAAATAGAGAACATTGATCCTTTAAACGGTTTAATGAATGCTGAAGAAATTAATATTTACAACAATGATTTACTTGTCGCTTGTTGCGCCTCATTAGACTGGCAAGAAGCCATTTCTTTCGGAACTATACTCGCAATAAATATTATAGAAAATGCGGAAGGCTGTAATTCTTTTGCAGAGGCTCAGGCCACATGCTTAGGTTTAATTCCTGGATGTACAGACGATAATGCCGTAAACTACAACCCTCAAGCTACTTTTGATGATGGTTGCTTGAACGGTCCAGATCTTCAAGTTTCTGTTAATACTATTCTAAATTCTTTAGAAATAAACTCCTTTACAAGTTCTGATGAATGTTTAATTGCAGAAGGCTGTATAACAGGCTTAGGAGAACGAAAAACACTTCGCTTTACAACTTCTATTTCAAATTATGGAAATGAAGATTTTTACATAGGTCAATCTGGTGGAGCAGATAACTTAAACGATAATTTTTATTGGGACGACTGCCATGGTCACGCCCATTATGAAGGTTATGCTAGCTATAGAATTTATACATATCCAAGCTTGGGTCCTAGCGAAACAATTGGACATAAAAATGGATGGTGTGTAATGGATTTAGGTGGAGCTATTGCTAGTGAAGCTCCAGAAGGAGCAAATTACCCT
The DNA here is from genome assembly GCA_002453265.1 of Flavobacteriales bacterium UBA6772. Lineage (GTDB taxonomy): Bacteria > Bacteroidota > Bacteroidia > Flavobacteriales > UBA7430 > UBA6772. The sequence continues at coordinate 39,670 of DKGK01000015.1, forward strand.
TCTTGTACTTTTACCTATGGTTGCAGTATTATGGGAATTAGTGCTGGATGTTCAGACACTTATGGTTCAGGAATTTCTTGCCAGTGGGTTGATGTTACAGACCTAGAAGATGGAGAATATGTTTTAGCGGTTTCTTCGAATATGGAAACAGACAATTATGTTCCAATGTACGAGATAGATTTTTCAAATAACGTTGTTTATGTATTATTTGAAATTGAAACAAATGATCAGGGAGAAACAACAGTTTTAGCTGCTTCAGAATTTGATGGATCTTCAATAAGCGATGTATGTACACCCAATATTGATTTAGTTGATTTAGGCTATAATTTCGCAGACAATGTAGAGGTTAATGGAACTCAAGTACAAATGCCTAATGCATTTTTAAACGAGTATTATACCCAGCCAGTACAGTTTTTATTAACCGAAACATTAAATTTAAATGGTGAAATAATAACGATTGATTCTCTTGTAGTTAATGATATTTCTAACCTACCTTTAGGATTGAGTTGGGCTTGTGAACCTCTATCGTGTTCTTTCCAAGTCGGAAGTTCTTGTTTAGGTATTAGTGGAATCTCTACACTTACAGGATCGTTTGATGCGACAATTACCTCTACATTATATTTTACCGACAATCAAGGAAATATACAAACCCTTGCACTTCCTTACGCAGGTGGGAATACTTGGGTAGATGCTATTTTGGATGAAGAATACTCGGTTTTCGAACCATTTAATCCTACAATAAATGTTACCGTAGAATTTCCAATTTATGGCTGTATGGATTCCTTGGCAATAAATTTCAATGAACTAGCTACTTATAGCGATGGCTCTTGCGAACTTCTTGACCTAGGCTGTACAGATCCTTTTTCTTTAAATTTTGATGAAGAGGCCAATACAGAAGATGGTTCTTGCGAATACTGTGCAGAAGGAGTAGAATGGGTAGCTCAAATGAACTTATACGATTCTTATGGAGATGGCTGGAATGGAAATGAATACTCTATTATAAACCAATACGGCGA
>DKGK01000022.1 GCA_002453265.1 Flavobacteriales bacterium UBA6772
CCTTTTTAATTGTTTGTCTAACGCCAAAGCATTAGCAGCAAATTATCCCTTTGCAACAATAGAGCCTAATGTAGGTGTAATTCCTGTGCCAGACGATAGAATGGCTAAGTTGGAAGAGTTGGTGAAGCCCGAAAAAATGCAACAAGCAATTGTAGAGATTGTAGATATTGCAGGTTTAGTTCGCGGTGCAAGTAAAGGTGAAGGTTTAGGAAATAAATTTCTTGCTAACATTAGAGAAACGCAAGCTATTATTCATGTATTGCGTTGTTTCGACGACGATAATATTACCCACGTTGACGAATCTATCAACCCTGTTCGTGATAAGGAAACAATCGATATAGAATTACAGATTAAAGATTTAGAATCTGTAGATAAGAAAATCGATACGACCAAAAAGAAATCTCGTACAGGAGATAAAGAAGCCGCAAAGCATCTTTTGATTCTTGAAAAATACAAAACTCATTTAGAGTCCGGACAATCTGCTCGTTCAATTCTCTTAACCGACAAAGAAAAAGAAATTGTTGAAGATTTAATGCTTTTAACAGATAAGCCTATCTTATACATTTGTAATGTAAACGAAGATGATGCAAATTCTGGAAATGCTTATGTAGATGCGGTAAAAGAAGCTATTAAGGGTGAAGATGCAGAAATGCTTGTTATTGCAGCAGGTATGGAAGCAGATATAATGGAGTTAGAGACTTTTGAAGAACGTCAGGAGTTTTTACAAGATATGGGATTAGCAGAACCTGGTGTAAAAAAAGTTATTCGTACCGCCTATACTTTATTAAAACTTCAAACTTATTTTACCGCAGGTGTAAAAGAAGTTCGAGCTTGGACTATTAAAGAAGGATTTACAGCTCCACAAGCTGCAGGTGTAATTCATACCGATTTCGAAAAAGGTTTTATTAGAGCTGAAGTAATTAAATACGACGATTTCGTTTCTTTAGGGTCAGAATTAGCTTGTAAAGAAGCTGGTAAATTATCTGTAGAAGGAAAAGAATATATTGTTCAGGATGGTGATATTATGCACTTTCGATTCAATGTTTAATTGTTGATAAAATTGTTAGAGCTTTTTGTGACTGTAAAATCTTAGCTATTACTAAAATAAGTACTTTTAGAAAGTAGTATAGGTTGCCCTATACTACTTTCTTTTTTATAACACATTCAATAAATTCTAATGGCAGAGAATCAATACACAGAAGATAGCATAAGGTCCTTAGACTGGAAAGAGCATATTCGCTTGCGTCCCGGAATGTATATTGGTAAGCTCGGCGACGGAACTGCTCAAGACGATGGTATTTATATACTTCTTAAAGAAGTTGTAGATAATTGTGTGGATGAGTACGTAATGGGCCACGGTAAGAATATTGAAGTGAGCGTTCGTGGTAAAAAAGTTACAGTAAGAGATTTTGGTAGAGGGATTCCATTAGGGAAAGTAATAGATTGTGTTTCTAAAATTAATACTGGAGGTAAGTACGATTCTAAAGCTTTTAAAAAATCTATTGGACTAAATGGAGTAGGAACTAAAGCCGTAAACGCTTTGTCCGATTATTTTAGAGTTCAATCTGTAAGAGATGGGAAAACTAAAGTTGTAGAGTTTCATCAAGGAGAAGTTGTTTTAGAAGAAGATATTCAAGAAACCTCCATCCGTAAAGGAACAAGAGTATCGTTTATTCCAGACGAAGTTATTTTTCAAAATTTTAGATACGTAAACGAGTATATCGAGAAAATGATGTGGCATTATGCCTATCTGAATACTGGACTTACCATGGTTTACAATGGAGATAAATTTCACTCCGATAATGGATTATTAGATTTATTAAATAACGAAATTACTGCAGGTACTTCTCATTATCCCGTTATTCATCTTTTAGGTGATGATATAGAAATAGCGATGACGCATATGCGACATCAATATGGAGAATCTTACCATTCTTTTGTAAATGGACAAAATACCACAATGGGTGGTACACATCAAGCTGCTTTTCGCGAAGCAGTCGTTAAAACAATACGCGAATACTACGGAAAAAATTATGAAGCAGCAGATATACGTCAATCTATAAATGCTGCAATTAGTATAAAGGTGATAGAACCTATTTTTGAGTCGCAAACAAAAACAAAATTAGGTTCTGCCGATATGGGACCAGACCTTCCTACGGTAAGAACTTTTATAAACGATTTTGTTAAAAGTCAGCTCGATAATTACCTACATAAAAATCCTGTTGTAGCAGATGCACTACAGAAAAAAATATTATTAGCAGAAAGAGAAAGAAAGGATTTAGCCGGAATAAAAAAACTCAGTAGAGAAAGAGCTAAAAAATCTAACTTACACAATAAAAAATTACGCGATTGTAGGGTTCATTACAACGAAGTCAAAAAAGAAAGACACTTAGAATCCACGCTCTTTATTACAGAAGGGGATTCTGCAAGTGGTTCAATAACAAAATCCCGCGATGTAAATACTCAGGCTGTATTTAGTTTAAAAGGGAAACCTTTAAATTCGTATGGTTTAACAAAGAAAATCGTTTACGAAAACGAGGAGTTTAACCTCGTTCAGGCAGCACTTAATATTGAAGATGGTTTAGCTGAATTACGCTATAATAATGTGGTAATTGCTACCGATGCCGATGTTGATGGTATGCATATACGCTTGTTATTAATAACCTTCTTTTTACAGTTTTTCCCAGAATTAATTAGAGAAGGGCATTTATACATCCTCCAAACACCATTGTTTAGAGTCCGCAATAAAAAGGAAACTGTTTATTGTTACGACCAAGTAGAAAAAAACAATGCCATGACTAGACTAAGTGGTAAATTAGAGATTACGCGATTTAAAGGTTTAGGAGAGATTTCGCCCAATGAGTTTAAAGGATTTATAGGAGATGACATACGTTTGGAACCTGTAATGATTGGTAAAGAACAGTCAATTCCCGAAATGTTGAAGTTCTATATGGGTAAAAATACACCCGATCGTCAGCAGTTTATTATTGAGAATCTTCGTGTAGAAAAAGGAGTAGAGTAGTTATGAGTGAAGAAACAGAATATTCGGATGAAAACTTTAATGCAGAAGAGCATGAAGTAAGTACCATTACACAAGTTGATGGGATGTACGAAAGTTGGTTCTTGGATTACGCATCTTATGTAATCCTCGAAAGAGCTGTTCCAGATATTCACGATGGATTGAAACCAGTGCAACGCCGAATACTCCATTCTTTAAAAGAAATGGACGATGGTCGCTATAATAAAGTAGCCAATGTTATTGGTAATACGATGAAGTACCACCCACATGGTGATGCCTCAATTGGCGATGCATTAGTAAATATGGGACAAAAAGACTTGCTGATTGACATGCAAGGTAACTGGGGTAATATTCTTACTGGCGATAGGGCTGCAGCTCCACGTTATATAGAATCTCGTTTATCGAAGTTTGCTTTAGAAGTTGTTTTTAATGCGAAAATCACAGAATGGATTCCTACCTACGATGGGCGTACTAAAGAACCTGTTACACTTCCTGTAAAATTCCCATTATTATTAGCTCAAGGAGTAGAAGGTATAGCGGTTGGTTTATCAACTAAAATAATGCCTCATAATTTTATAGAACTTATTGATGCTTCTATTTCTATATTAAGAGGTAAGTCGCAAAAAGTATATCCAGATTTTCCAACTGGAGGAATTGCAGATTTTTCTCAGTACAACGATGGACATAGAGGAGGTAGAGTAAAGGTAAGAGCCAAAATAGAGCAAGTAGATGCTAAGCTCCTAAAAATTATTGAACTCCCTTTTGCTACAACAACTTCTACTCTAATAGATTCTGTGATTAGAGCCAATGAAAAAGGGAAAATTAAGATTAAAAAAATTGAAGACAATACAGCAGAATTTGTAGAAATTCTCATTCACCTTCCCGCTGGAGTTTCTCCAGATAAAACTATCGATGCTTTATACGCATTCTCCGATTGCGAGATTTCTATTTCGCCAAATGCCTGTATCATTAAAAATGACAAGCCTTATTTTCTTACAGTTTCTGATATACTTAAACAGTCTACAGCACATTCTTTAGCTTTACTAAAAGCAGAACTAGAGATTTTATTAGCGGAGCAACAAGCTTTATGGCACTTTGCTTCTTTAGAACGTATTTTTATTGAAAATAGAATTTACCGCGATATTGAAGATTGTGAAACTTGGGAAGCGGTTATCGTAGCAATTCGTGAAGGATTAAATCCACATATTAAGTATTTAAAAGAAGCTGTTACAGACGAAGATCTTGTTCGTCTTACAGAAATAAAGATTAAGCGTATTTCTAAATTCGATTTAGATAAAGCAAACGAACATCTAAAACGCATTGAAGAGGCTATTGCTGATCTTAAAAATAAACTAGCTAATCTTATCGATTATGCAGTTGACTATTTTAAGAATCTAAAAAAGAAATACAAAGAGGGTAGAAGTCGCAAGACTGAAATTAGAGCTTTCGAAACAATTGTAGCTTCTAAGGTAGCCATCAGAAATCAAAAATTATACATTAATAAAGAGGAAGGTTTTATAGGAACCTCTCTTCGTAAAGATGAATTCGTTTGTGAATGCTCAGACATCGACGATGTTATTGTGATTCGAAATAATGGTAAAATGTTGATTACTCGTGTGTCTGCAAAAACTTTTGTAGGTAAAGGAATAATTCATCTAGCTCTTTTTAAGAAAAACGATGTCCGTACCATTTATAACTTAATTTACCGTGATGGAAAATTAGGGAATACCTATATGAAACGTTTTTCTGTAAAGAGTATCACACGCGATAAAGAGTACGATTTAACTGCAGGCAGTAAAGGATCTAAAATGTTCCACTTTTCTGCTAATCCTAATGGCGAAGCAGAGCTTGTTTCTGTAGTATTGAAATCTCAAGCTAAAACCAAAAAGCTTAAATTTGATATTGATTTTGCAGATTTAGCTATTAAAGGAAGAGGTTCTAAAGGGAATCTGGTTTCTAAATACGCTGTAAGCAAAGTAGAACTTAAATCGAAAGGTGTTTCTACTTTAGCAGCGCAAAAAATATGGTTCGACGATACTGTACAACGATTAAATATTGATGGTAGAGGTGATTTACTTGGCGAGTTTGCGGGTGAGGATAAAATATTAGTTGTTTCTCAATCTGGAGAATACCAATTACTCGCTTACGAACTTACAACTCATTTCCCTTCTGATATGGTTGTATTAGAAAAGTTTTCTCCTAAAAAACCAATCAGTGCTATATATTGGGATGCTTCGAAAGACAAGTATTATGTTAAACGCTTCTTGGTTGAAGCTTCCGATAAAAAAGTGTGTTTTATTTCAGACTATCAAGGTTCACATCTAGAGGTAGTATCAACAGACTATTTACCTGTTGCAGAAATTGAGTTCACTAAAGAACGCAATAAAGACCAACGCCCAAATGAACAACTCAATTTCGAAGAATTTATTTCTATTAAAGGGTATAAAGCACACGGGAACATATTGACCAGTTATAAAGTTAAGTCGATAAATCTATTAGAATCTATTAATCCTCCAATTGAGACTATCGAGGAGGAATTGGATGATGAAGATGATGACCAAGCACAAATTATTTTAGATTTTTAAATGAAACGCTTCTCTAACGAGAAGCTTTTTTTTAGGCATAATTTTTGTCTTGAGGCATGTTTAATTAACAGCCACTTATTTTCGCTCAAAACAAAACAATCATGAAAAAAACACTAGTTCTTATTATTGGATTAATAAGTTTTACGATTCAAGGACAACAATCATTAAATACCACGTTTTTAGGACAAAAATCTTACTCTCAGGAGCTTAGTGATGTTTGGGGCTACGAAAAAGAGGGGAGCGAATTCGCTTTAGTTGGAGTCTACAATGGAATTTCTGTTGTAGATGTTACAAATTCGTCAACTCTCGTAGAATTAGCATTCTTTGATGGACCTGAATCTATTTGGAGAGATTTAAAAACTTGGGGCGATTATTTGTATTGTATAAATGAAACTAATGGTGGTTTACAGATTGTAAATCTAGCTGAGGTAATAAGTGGAGATTTAAATCCTACATATATAGAGAATACAACTTTAGGATTTACTACTGCTCATAATATCTTTATTGATAAAAGTGGGATTCTTTATGTATTCGGTTCTAATTATAGTACTGGAGGTTGTGAAATGTATGATTTGACTACTGACCCAGAAAATCCTACTTTTTTAGGAGTCTTCGACGATTACTACTTTCACGATGGAATGGTTAGAGGTGATACTTTATGGGGTGGAGCAATTTATGGAGGTGTATTTTCTGTAATTGATGTAAGCGATAAAGCAAACCCTGAAATTATTGGTTCGCATGCAACACCAAATACATTTTCTCATAATTGTTGGATTTCTGACGATGGCGATTATTTATTCACTACCGATGAAGTTAGTGGTGCTTACGTTGCAGCTTACGATGTTTCAGATTTAGACGATATTCAAGAAGTTGATAGAATTCAGGCTTGGAGTGGCTATTCAGATGTCATACCACATAACACCCATGTTGATGGTGATTTTATTATAACCTCTTATTATACAGATGGAGTTTCTATTGTGGATATCAGTAATCCGTCTAATTTAATTGAAGTAGGTTATTACGATACTTCAGATGACTTTAGTGGAGATGGGTTTAATGGAGCCTGGGGTGCTTACCCTTGGTTGCCCTCTGGTAATATATTAGTAACCGACATAGAAAATGGTTTGTTTGTAATCGAACCAAAATATACAAATGCTAGTTTTTTAGAAGGTATTATTACTGATGCCAATACTAGTGCACCTATGAGTAATGTTACAATTCAAATTGTTGGAGAGAATTACACTTCTCTTTCTAGTTTAGATGGTTCTTATGAAACAGGTACTGCAGATGCGGGAGTTTATACGGTTGTTTTTACTAGCCCTGGTTACGAAGATCAAATTATTGAAGTAACACTTGCTAGCGGAGAAATTTTCGACTTCTCTGTTCAGTTGATTCCTTTCGAATCTTTTGCTGTACAAATTTCTGTTGTTGATGCAACGGATTTAATAGGTCTTTCTTCAGCTTCTGTTCATGTTTATAATGATGATTTCGATTTCGAATGGGTTTCTGCTCAAGACGGATTTGTTACCAGTACTTTAGTATCGGGTACTTATAATGTAGCAATTGGTATTTGGGGTTATCAAACTATTTGTTCGGAATTTACAATCGAGTCTAGTCAAGTAGAAATTGCTTTTGAATTAGATAAAGGTTATTCTGATGATTTTTCTATCGATTTAGGTTGGATAGTAGAAAATGAAAGTAGTTTGACCGCTGGAGCTTGGGAGCGAGGAATACCAAATGGAACAGATTATCAAGGAGAACTTATGAATCCTAATTCTGATGCACCTGGCGATTGTGGTTCTGAAGCTTATATCACAGGTAATGCTGCTAATGCAAGTTTTTACGAAGCCGATCTAGACGGTGGACGTACCTCAATATATTCTCCTATTATGGATCTAAGCTCTTTCCAAACTGTTAGTTTAAGTTTTAGTACTTGGTTTCAAAACTCAGGTGGACAAAGTTTTCCAAACGATTCATTACTTATTAAACTTACCAATGGAAGTCAAACGACACTATTGTATAGTAGAACTTCTCAAAACTCATCTGCACAATGGCAAACTCAACAAATACTAGTCCCAGCAGAGCTGATCTTAAATAATACTATGCAATTAATCGTCGAAACTATGGATTACGATGATTCTGGTCACCTCGTTGAAGCTGGATTTGATAAATTTCTAATTACAGAAACAGAATTAACTGTTGCTTATACTGAAAGTACTGTAATCAATATATATCCAAATCCGTCATTCGATGGTTTAGTGAATATATATTTAGAAGAAAACGAGACTTTAGTTTCAATAACTGATATTTCAGGGAAGTTAATATCCCGCACTCTACTTAATAAAGGTGCCAATCCACTTAATTTCTCTACCTTATCTAAGGGGGCTTATCTAATAGTCCT
>DKGK01000036.1 GCA_002453265.1 Flavobacteriales bacterium UBA6772
TTGAGAGCTAACAGCAGCGAAATATGCAAAACCATCAAACTGTTGGTCTATCTGCTGAGCTAATTCTCTCGTAGGAGCAATAATAATAGCTCTAATCTTCTTCTTTTTTACTTTATGGAGCTCATTTAATATAGGTAATAAGAAGGCTGCAGTTTTTCCTGTTCCTGTTTGTGCACAGGCAATAATATCTTGCCCTTTCATAATCACAGGAATCGCTAACTCCTGAACAGGAGTAGGCTTTTCGAAATACATGGCATCTAATCCTTCTTGAATATCTGGGTGAAAATTAAGCTCCTTAAAAGTCATATTTGTGTTTTTGTTTCTAAATATTTAACCAAACGATTCTTGGCGTTTGGTCTCTAAATTTAGTTCGTCCAAATTAGCAAAAACTTAGCGATTATTAGTCGCTCTATAAAACTATATCTAAAGCCTACTAATTTTAAATATGAGTCTGTTTTTTGAACATAAAAAAGGGCTTCTTGATTAACAAAAAGCCCTTTTTATATTTTGATTACAACTTAGTAATTGTATAATTTATTTAGTTTTTCTGTAAATCGTTTATTTGCCAAAAAGTCATCTTCTAAAGCTCCAGCAAATGGTACTGGTGTATCTATACTACCACATCTCATAATGGGTGCATCGAGCGATTCGAAACATTCTTCAGATATTATAGCAGACAACTCTCCACCAATACCACCATAAATAGTGTCTTCGTGTAGAATGATTACTTTCCCAGTTTTTCTTACTGAACTTAATATTGCTTCTTTATCTAAAGGCAATAAGGTTCTTAGATCTATAAGGTCGGCCTTTATTTCTGGATTTTCATCCAAAGCTTTTAAAGCCCAATGCACACCCATTCCGTAAGATACAATTGTAAGGTCTGTACCTTCTTTAAGTAAACTCGCTTTTCCTAAAGGGAGTGTATAATAATCTTCAGGTACTTCTTGGTATAAGCTTCTATATATTGCTTTATGCTCAAAGAACATAACCGGATTAGGATCTTCTATTGAAGCAGCCAATAATCCTTTTGCATCACTTGGGAAAGCGGGATAAACAACTTTTAAACCTGGAGTATGTGTAAACCAAGCTTCGTTTGTTTGAGAGTGAAAGGGACCTGCACCAACTCCTGCACCACAAGGCATTCGCACGACAACATCTGCGTTTTCGCCCCAGCGGTAATGTGTTTTAGCCAAATTGTTAATTATTGGATTGAAACCAGAAGTAACGAAGTCGCTAAACTGCATTTCTACAATAGCTTTATATCCCGAGATAGATAAACCTAAGGCTGTACTAATAATAGAAGACTCACAAATAGGTGTGTTTCTAATTCTATCTTTTCCAAATTGCTCTATAAATCCATCTGTAATTTTAAAAACACCACCATATTCGGCAATGTCTTGCCCCATAATAACAGTATTGTCAAATCGCTCCATAGACTGACGCAGTCCTTGAGAGATAGCATCTACCAAACGGATGTTTTGGGTAGTAGAAGTTGCAGGTTTATGTTCCGTAAAATCAAAAGGTGCGTAAACATCTCCTAATTCTCGCTCGGTATTAGCGGTTACTTTCTCTTCTGCATCAGCAATCGCTAATGCTTCTTCAATTTCGATTTTTATTTCTTTAGCATATTCATCTATAAATTCGGTATCTAGAATTCCTTCTGCTATTAAAAAGTTTTGAAAGTTAGAAACAGGATCTTTTTCTGCCCACTCCTCCATGAGTTCTTTTGGAACATATTTTGTCCCTGAGGCTTCTTCGTGTCCACGCATTCTAAAGGTAAAACACTCTAAAAGTATTGGCTTTGGATTCTTTTTTATTTCTTCGGCAAGCTTGGTAATAGTAGAATATACCTCAAGAATATTATTTCCATCTATTCGGTAAGCATCCATTCCATAACCTACACCTTTGTCTGCTATACGTTCGCAACGAAATTGTTCGTTTGTGGGTGTAGATAAGCCATAGCCATTGTTTTCAATCACAAAAATTACTGGTAAATCCCATACAGCAGCAACGTTTAGAGCTTCATGAAAATCTCCTTCACTTGTACCGCCATCACCAGAAAAAACAGCACATACTTGTTTGTTTTCTTTTAGTTTATTGGCTAAGGCAATTCCATCTGCTAAGGCCAATTGTGGACCTAAATGAGAAATCATTCCTATAATATTATGTTCTTTTGTACCAAAGTGAAAAGAGCGATCTCTACCTTTAGTAAAGCCATTTGCCTTTCCTTGAAACTGAGAAAATAAACGACTTAATGGAATGTTTCTACCTGTAAATACACCTAAATTACGGTGCATCGGTAATATATATTCATCCTGATCTAGTGCATTTGTTACTCCTACAGAAATGGCTTCTTGGCCAATACCACCAAACCATTTAGAAATTCTACCTTGACGTAATAGAATGAGCATTTTTTCTTCAATAAGCCTTGGTTTAACAAGTGCTTTATAAAGATCTTTGAGTTGTATATCTGAAAAACCTTTACGGTTGTATTTAATTTTCATCTGAATTCGATAATTTGAGAGAGCCAAAATATTGAATAAATACGTATTTTGGCATGATCGTAGCCTTATTTTATGCATTAAATAATATTCAGTACGTAACATTTATGAAAAACCACTTAAAGCATCTGCTTTTTTTAGTTCAATCGGTCTTACTTTCACTCCTGTTTTTAAGTGTTAGTAGGTTGATATTCTTATGTTTTACCTTTTCTCAGTTTCCTCATATTTTTAGCGATGGCTTATTTGGTGCACTCCTACAAGGTGTACGATTTGACCTATCTGCATTTGCTTATTTAAATGTATTTTTTATTCTTTTAACTGTTTTTCCGACCCGAAAAAGAGAGTCAGAAGTTTATCAAAAAACATTAAAAGGTCTGTTTTTAGGATTTAATGGTTTGGCTTTGTTATTAAATTTAGCTGATATTGTAAATGTTCAGTTTACTGGAAAACGAATGACTGCAGATATTTTATCTTTTCTCTTTCAAGGAGACGATGCTAATAATGTAGCTGGAGATTTTTTGAAAGACAATTGGTATTTGTTTTTGATCTTTTTTGTTTTAATTTTTGCTCTCTATAAGTGTTTCTCAGTAATTCAAAACAACCTGTTTTTTTTACGAAAATCGAAAAATAATTGGCAGTCTTTTGTAGTCTCTATATTCTGTTTAGGATTAACCGTTTTAGCGATGCGAGGTGGAACGCAGCTTAGACCCATTAAAAATATTCATGCGAGTTATTATGCTCAGGGAAAATATGTACCCTTAATATTAAATACACCATTTAGTATTTTAAGTACGCTTTCTGAAAAAGGATTAATCGAAAAAAAGTATTTTCCAAAATCCGTAGCTAAGTCTTATTTCAATGCTGCTCATTCTTTTAAAGCGGATTCTATTAGAGTAGATTCTGTTTTAAACAAAAATATAGTAGTTATTATATTAGAGAGTTTCTCAAAAGAATATATAGGTTCTCTTAATAGTTTTGATGGATATACACCCTTTTTAGACAGCTTGATCCAATACAGTACGGTTTGTAGAAATGCTTATGCAAACGGTAAAAAATCTATTGAAGGTATTCCTGCGATTCTATCGGGTATTCCTGCTTTGTCAGAAAAACCTTTTATACTTTCTCAATACGGTGCTCAAAAAACAAATAGTTTAGCATCTGTATTAAACAAACAAGGCTATCACAGTTCTTTTTACCATGG
>DKGK01000058.1:0-12692 GCA_002453265.1 Flavobacteriales bacterium UBA6772
TGCAAAAATAAGCCTTTTATTGAATTCACAAAAACTATTGTACTTTATTATCGTTATACTCTAAAATATGTAACAAATCAAGCAATACAGTACTTGCGCTGCGTCTAATGTTCCAAAGTCGCTCAGTCCCCATTTTATACTTAACAGATTGCACTCCATTTGGTGTGGCAATAGCTGTCCAAACAGTCCCAACGGGCTTCTCTTCGGAGCCTCCAGTTGGTCCTGCAATACCAGAAGTAGCTATAGCATAATCTACTTTCATTATACGTTGTATTCCCAAAGCCATTTCTTCAGTAACTTGTTTACTTACTGCTCCAAAAGTGTCTAAAGAATCTATTTTTACACCTAATAACGATTCTTTAATTGAATCATCGTAAGCTAAAACACTTCCTCTATAATAAGCAGAAGAACCCGGAACTCGAGTAATTAAATGAGCAATATAACCACCTGTACAGCTTTCGGCAGTAGCAATAGTTGCGTTTATTTTTTTCAAGGCCGCACCTACCCTTTGTTCAAGTTTATCTTTTTCTTCACCAAATATTAAATTTGGAATTATCGTTTTCAGCTTAGTTATTTGCTCCTTAATTTGCTCATTTAATAATTCTTTATCTATTCCTCTTGCACTTAACCTTAATCGAACTCTATTTTCTGAAGGCAAATAAGCGAGCTTTATAGATTTTGGTAGTTCATTTTCCCAAGTAGCAATTGTTACTGCTAAAATAGATTCGGGTACTCCCTGTGTTAAAATGGTTTTATGAACAAAAGCACCCACAGAGAACCTAGTTTGGAGTTCTGGTAATACATAAGAGCTCATTAAATTCTTCATTTCGTGAGGCACACCAGGAAGAGAAATAAAGTGTTTATCCTCTTTTTCGAACCACATTCCAGAAGCTGTACCGAACTTATTAAACAAAACCTTACATGAACTTGGCAAATCGGCTTGATGTTCGTTGAGTTTATTAATCTCACCTACACCAAACTTTTTAAACAGTTCTTTTATATGATGTAGAACCTCTTGATTTGTAACCAATTTATCATCGAAATATTTGGCGAGCGTCTTTTTAGTAATATCGTCATTTGTAGGCCCTAAACCTCCTGTAATAATAACGATATCCGAAAGTTCTTCTGCTCTATTTAAAGTCCTTAAAATGGCCGATTCGGTGTCAGAAATAGAATATATTTTGTTGAGTTCTAAACCAATTTCATTTAGGCGCTGAGCTATCCAGGCAGAATTAGTGTCCACAATCTGACCAATCAGGATCTCGTCGCCTATGGTAATAATAGAAATTTTCATAAATAAAAAGCCTACCAAAGGGAGGCGAATAAATTAAGGTAAATCGTAAACACTACCAATGGTAACCATTGGTCGCACACTCATTACAGGTGTGTCTGTATTGTAAATAATAGATTGGGCTGAGGAACCAATAAAGTGATTTGTAAAATCGCTTTCTTGTTGCGTCATAATCATAATCAAGTCTCCATCGTTATTATTAGAGTAATCTAATACCGATTGTGACAAAGACCTACCCTCTGCTTTAATTAATTCAGCTTCTGTAGAGACACCGCCATCAGTTAAAAACTTCTTAACCTGCTTTAAATTCGCCCTTAATTTTGCAGTAGTCTCTTCGTCATTGCTTTTAGAAATAGACACCACTTTTACAATAGCACCCCACAAACGAGCAAGTATGAGTGCGTGCGAAACCTTTTCTTTAGTTTCTTTTTCTAAATCTAAGGGTAAAATTATGTTTCTACATCCTTTAAAATGATTTTTTCCTTTTATAGTAATTACTGGGCAGGTTGAGTGAGTTACCACTCTAAAAGCGTTAGAACCAATAACTTTTTTAGCAAATTCTGAAGGAGCACCATTTGTACCCATCACGATTACTTTTGCATTAATTAATTCTGAAACTTCAATAATTTTCTGAGAAACTTTCCCTTTTGCTGCCATCGCATTAACTTTTAAGCCAATTCTAGCACTCACTTCTGAAGCAATATTATCTAGTTTTTCTTGAAGTACAATTTTTAAATCGGTGTACTTTTCGTCGTCTTCACCAAATAAACGACTTAACATTCCGGAAGTTTCAATTACGCTTAACAGGGTTATTTCACCATTAGTGAGTATTGCTAATCGCTCAGCTTGTTCTAGTGCAATCTTCGATTGTTCAGAGAATCCAATCGGGACTAAAATACTGTATGTAGTAGAATTCATATTTGTATATTTGAAGAATAAATCGTCGGTCCAAAATACTAAAAGTATATGAATAATTTTCTACCATCTGAATTAATTTTAAATGAGGATTCTTCTGTCTATCATCTTAAGCTATTAGCAGAAGATATAGCCAATGTAATTATAGTTGTTGGTGACCCAAATAGAGTTGCAGATGTTTCTAAACATTTTGACCGTATTGAACTCAAAAAAAGTAATCGAGAATTTGTAACACACACTGGGTTTATTGGAAAAAAGAGACTATCTGTACTTTCTACAGGTATTGGAGTTGCCAATATAGACATTGTATTTAATGAGCTCGACATTTTGAGTTCTATAAACCTCTACGATAGAAGCCTAAAAAAGCAGCCTAGAAAATTTAAAATTATCCGATTAGGAACGACAGGTTCTCTTTCTGATGAAATCCCTTTAGATTCCATTTTATGCTCTAAATATGCTATTGGCATTGATGGAATTCCCCATCACTACAATTTTGATAAGGACTTGTTCGAAAACACCTTAACAGACTCATTTACAGAGCAGACAAATTGGCCAAAAGAATTAGCTAAACCTTATGCAGTAGCCTCTTGTTCTAGTTTATGGACACAGCTATTCGACCCGAGTTTTAAAGCGGGAATTACCTTAACCATGAATGGTTTTTATGCCCCACAAGGCAGACAGATAAGAATACCATTAAAGTATCCTGAACTAACAAAATCTTTTAAAAAGGTATTCTACAATGGATTCAACATTACCAATTTAGAAATGGAAACAGCTGGCTTGTATGCCTTTGGTAAAATATTCGACCATGAGGTAGTAAGTATAAGTACTGTATTAGCCAACAGGATTACAGGTAGTTTTAGTAAAACGCCACAGAAATCTATTGAACAGATGATTCAGTTATCTTTGCAGAAAATTGAGAAGCTGTAATAGGAATGGTTATTGCTAAATAATTTTCGTAAAACTTATAAAATGACGACTAAATTACTTGTGATTTTTATGTTGGTTCAAACAGTTTTGTTTGCACAAACAGCACCAAATTTAATAGTTACAGATTTAAACGGTACTACCCACAATCTTTACAACTACTTAGATGAGGGCAAAACAGTGATTTTAGATTTCTTTATTATTAACTGTACTTCTTGCCAGGATGGAGCACCATATTTAGATGAATTTTGGAATACTTACGGACCTAATGGCTCTGAACAAATTCAAGTTATTTCTTTGGAAGTTAGCAATGCCACAAACCAACAGGCGGAAGATATTGCTGCGGAATGGGGTATCGGAAACCCAATTGTAAATCTTGATGAAACACCAAGTGGCTTTGCTCCATTTATTCAATCGTACCCCACCTATTTAGTAGTTTGTCCAGACAAATCGATGACTCCATTAATTGATTTCGAGTACCCACAAACTATTTTGTCTTGGGAACAAAATTTAAACATTTGCAATTTTGGAAATAACATTACAGATGCCAATATTTTGGCGAATGCTATAAGCCATTGCGAACAAAATATTAGTGCTGATCTGGTCGTTGGAAATGTTGGTACTAATTTAATTAATTCTTTTACCATTGATGTATTTGTAGATTCTGTGTACTATAATAGTATCGTTTGGGATCATGCTTTACCTCCAAATTCAAATACTAACGAAACGCCCTATCCTATCATTTTTGAAAGCAGCAATATTGAGGGTGATTTAATCGAATTTTCGATGGCAATAAATGACGACATTAATACAATTAACAACAGTATAAGTCATAATTTAAATGATGGACTGAGTACCGAAAACACTGAATTTACCTTAATTATTCAAATGGACAACTACCCATCTGACTTAATTTGGTCTTTAACCAATGCTAACGATGCTGTTATTTTTGAAGGCATGGGAGCAAACTACAGTCCATACGAAGAAGTTCAAATGACTATCTTGCTAGAAAGTGACATTTGTTATACTTTTTCTATTATCGATAATATTGGTGATGGTTTGTGTTGCTCATTTGGAGAGGGCTATTTTAATATTCTTAGTGGTGAAGATACACTTATTGCTAATTTTGATTTTCAAAAGCATTTTATTAAATCCTTCTATGTAGGAAATGAAATAGGAATTGCAGAAAATACGAGTACAAATAAAAGAATCGTAAATAGACTGTACTACAATATAATGGGTCAAGCTATAAACTACCCAACCAAAAAGGGACTATATTTACAACAATCTATTTTTGAAGACGGTAGCTTTAGTACCGAAAAAATGATGCTCACCAACAATTGATACTTGACTATGTCTAAAAATTCAATTAATAATTACAACTTTAGATTTGATTTTGTTTGAAGGAATCTTAACAACACACCCCATAAACATAAATATTTATGGGGTGTTCTATTACACAAAATTGTGACTATATTTAACATGAATAAATAAACGGTGAGGCACGGTATTTGCAATGCATACATTGAAAAAAAACCAATGAAAAACTTAGTAACATTTATCATACTATTCTGCATTAGTATTCAAGTAAATGCGCAATGCGAAACCATCACAAGTGAATCGATTACTAATCCTGGTCAATTTGGTGTTTCCACACTAACAGAGGGGAATGGTGTTCGAAATGGCCCAGATTATTCTGGTTCTACTATTTACTACCCTACCAACGAGGATGAAGCTTTAGCAAGTATTATAATAGTACCCGGTTTTATAAGTCTAGAATCTAGTATATCAGCATGGGGTCCTTTTTTAGCCTCACACGGAATTGTAACCATGACCATAGGAACAAATGGTCTTTTTGATCAACCAGCAGCAAGATCTTCGGCACTTTTAGATGCAATGGTAAGTCTAAAGGAAGAAAATACGAGAGCTAATTCGCCTTTAAAAGGTAAATTAAACACCTCGAACATTGCTTTAGGAGGATGGTCTATGGGTGGTGGTGGAGCACAAATAGCTGCCACCATAGACCCAACAATTAAAGCGGTAATTGCATTGTGTCCTTGGTTGGAAACAAATCTTATTTCTGAAGAATTTTTAAATCATGAAACCCCTATTTTGATTTTCAGTGCAGAGTACGATGCTATAGCAAACCATACTTTACATGCAGATCAACATTATGCACTAACACCGGAGACAACCCCAAAATTAATTTATGAAATTGCTGGAGCAGGTCATACCGTAGCAAATTACCCTACAGGTGGAAATGGAGAAGTTGGAGTTTTAGCATTGTCATGGTTAAAGAAATACTTAGTAAACAACAACTGCTACTGCCCTATTATTATAGAAGTTCCTACAACGGCTTCCCTATTTACACACAATATAACTTGCGATTCTGAAAATTCTATTACCCAAGAAGTAACTTGTGAAGAAGGTTGGTCAATTATTTCAACTTACGTGAATCCGACTAACATCAACTTTTCAAATTTTATAGCACCAGTGGTAAACAATTTAATAATTGCGAAAGATTATATTGGTAACGCCTATTTACCAGATTGGGATTATAACGGAATTGGAGATTTAGGAGAGGGTCAAGCCTATTTAATTAAGATGTTAAATACATCTAGTTTAGCAGTTGTAGGCGAACAATTAATTGCAAGTGAGAATAGTATTACGCTAAACGAAGGATGGAACTTAGCAGCTAATTATAAAACCTCACCAATAAATTCTGATTTAGCATTTTCATCAATATTAGAAACACAAAATGTAGTTATTATTAAAGATTATATAGGAAATGCTCTTTTACCAGAATGGGGATTTAATGGCATTGGAGATTTACTTCCAGGAAGAGGTTACCAAATAAAAGTTACTAATACCTGTGAATTACAGTACTAAAAGAGACCGATACTACAATTCAAAAAACAACATACTCTATACTACACAATAATTTTTAGCAATACAGAAATACTCCGCTAGGAACACTTATATTTACGCTCCTTAAATTTTTATATAATGGATATTGACTTCAACAAAAACGAAGATGCAATTAAATTAAAAATTGCAGAAATGAAAAGAAGACTTGCTGTGATAAGTCTTGGTGGCGGAAAAAAGAAAATAGCAAAAGAACACAGTAAGGGAAAACTTACTGCTAGAGAACGTATAGAATACCTAAGAGATCCAAAAACCAACTTTATTGAATTGGGTGCTTTTGTAGCGAACGACATGTACCAAGAGTATGGTGGTTGTCCGGCTGCAGGAGTGGTAATGGGAATAGGATACATTTCGGGAAAACAATGTATAATTGTTGCAAACGATGCTACTGTAAAAGCAGGTGCTTGGTTTCCTATAACAGCAAAAAAGAATTTAAGAGCGCAAGAAATTGCCATGGAAAATAATTTACCTATTATTTATTTAGTAGATAGTGCGGGAGTTTTCCTTCCTTTACAAGACGAGATTTTTCCTGATAAAGAACACTTCGGTAGAATATTCAGAAACAATGCTCGTATGTCTTCTATGGGGATAACACAAATATCTGCTGTAATGGGCTCTTGTGTTGCTGGTGGAGCTTACTTACCTATTATGAGCGACGACTCGCTTATTGTAGATAAAACAGGATCTATTTTCTTAGCTGGTTCATATTTAGTAAAAGCGGCTATTGGCGAAAACATAGACAACGAAACTTTAGGTGGAGCTACTACACACTGCGAAATATCTGGTGTTGCAGACTATAAAGCCAAAGACGATAAAGACTGCTTAGAAAGAATTCGCAGAATAATGAGTAAAATTGGTGATGGCGAAACTGCAGGATTTAATCGTGTAGAAGCTTTAGATCCAAAAGAAAATCCTGAAGAAATTTATGGTATTCTTCCAGAACAAAGAAACAAGCCTTATAAAGTTCGTGAAATAATTTCTCGCTTAGTAGATAATTCAGAGTTCGACGAATACAAAGCTGGTTTTGGGCAAAGTATTATTTGCGGACTAGCTCGTGTTGAAGGTTGGGCTATTGGAATTGTAGCTAACGAGCGACAAGTTATAAAATCTAAAAAAGGTGAAATGCAGTTTGGTGGTGTTATTTATTCTGACTCAGCGGATAAAGCTGCTCGTTTTATAATGAATTGTAATCAGAAGAAAATTCCACTTGTATTTTTACAGGATGTAACTGGATTTATGGTAGGCTCACGTTCAGAACATGGAGGAATTATTAAAGATGGAGCTAAAATGGTGAATGCCATGGCAAACTCTGTAGTACCTAAGTTTACTATTATTACGGGTAATTCTTTTGGAGCAGGAAATTATGCAATGTGCGGAAAAGCTTATGACCCTAGATTAATTGTTGCTTGGCCTACGGCTCAGATAGCAGTTATGGGAGGAGAGCAAGCAGCTAAAGTATTACTGCAAATAGAAAAAGCGAGTTTAAAATCTAAAGGAGAAGAAATTACTCCAGAGAGAGAAACCGAACTTTTAAAAACAATTACAGATCGCTACAATAAACAAATGAGCCCTTATTATGCCGCATCTAGATTATGGGTAGATAGTATTATTGACCCTCTAGACACAAGAAAAGTAATTTCTATGGGAATTGAAATGGCTAATAAAGCACCGATTAAAGAAGCCTATAATGTAGGTATTTTGCAAACTTGATAAATACAGTGTAGATCATGAAATACTTAAAACTAATTCGTTTTCAGAATTTAGTTGCCATGGCACTAATACAGTACTTAATACGCTATAGTTTATTAATACCTGCTTATGGAGTAAATGCAGTTTTAGGTAATGTTGCGTTTAGTTTATTAGTATTTAGCATCCTCTTAATTGCTGCAGGTGGCTATGTTATAAACGATTACTTCGACATTCAAGTTGACACCGCAAATAACAATGTTTTAGTAGGTAGAAAAATTAAGCGTAGAGTAGCTTTACTACTACATGTGTTCTTAACGTTTACGGGTGTAATATTAGGGTTCTATATTGCCTATGTAGTAGGCTATCTATTATTGGGTGCTATTTTAGCTATTAGTGCCTATTTATTATGGATTTACAGTTTAAAGTTAAAAAGAAAACTATTTATTGGTAATTTTGTAATTATAACATTATCAGCTGTTTTTACGGTCTCTATAGCTATGTTCGAAATAGCACCTAAATTAAATCACCCAGCAAGTATTCATTTAATTACAATATTGAGTGTATATGCTTTATTTACATTTATTTGTAGCTTAATGCATGAGGTTATAAAAGATTTAAAAAGTTCTTTAGGCGATAAAGCATTTAACATAAAGACCCTTGCAACAGAATGGGGAATTACTAAAACAAAAGAGTTTTTAAAATGGCTAAGTATCTTGCTGGCATTTATGATTATAAGCGTTTCATTTTACGAATTTAGCACTAACATTTATGCGCTTTTATATGCATTTACTACACTAGTAATGCCTTTGTTTTTACTAAATATTTGGATATACAAAGCCAAAAATAACAAGGATTACGATAGAGTTTCGATACTCAATAAGCTTATAATATTTACTGGAATTTTGAGTCTTTGTTTTTTCTTTTAAAAACAGAGATTGAAATTTAGGCTCTTAAAGCTACTTCTTTATACCATTTCACAAAATCGCTCAGGGTTTTCTTAGAATTCTCTATAGGTATATAGTCTAATTCGTCAATTGCTTTTGTAATATTTAAGCTGATGGAATAATTTAAAACACCTACTCCATAACAAGTCATAGCTGGCTCTTCAGAATTTTCACTTGTTTTTAATTCATGGAATCGAGCCACAAGGTAAGCTATATTATAAGGGATATACTTTAATTTATTAGTGAAGCCTAAACCTTTCAAAACCGCATTAATTTCATCCCAAAGCACAATAGTATCACCATTTGTAATATTGTAAATCTTTCCTTTTGCGATATTTTTCTTTTTAATACAAAGTAAAACAGCTTGACACAAATTATTAATAGAGGTAAAATCAATGGTATTTTTACCAGAACCTATAATACGTAATTTATTTTCGTGATATGCCCTTATAAGACGCGGAAAAACAACAGTATCTCCAATTCCAATAATGGCTCTTGCTCTAAGAATAGTAGGAATTATATTAGGTGAATTAAGGACTAAAAGCTCTCCCTCACGTTTAGTTTTAGAATAAGCATTCGTTAAACACAAATCATCGACTTCGGAAATAGAAGTTCGATCGGTAAAGCTAAAGTACATATTTGCACTAGAAATATATATAAACTGACTAGAGGTAGAAGTAACCTTAAGAAGGTTTTTAGTAGCCTGAACATTGGCTTTATAAAAAGGTTCGTAAGCTCCCCAAATAGAAGATTTAGCGGCACAATGAATATATACATCATAGGCAATGAGTTGTGAATCAACAAAAGAAATATTATTTAGATCACCACATTTAATAATAAAACCTTCGTTTCTAAGAAGTTCACACTTTTCACGATTTCTACCCGTTCCATGTACATTCTCTATTCCGAAAATAGGAGTTAAATTTCTCAAAAAATGTGCTCCTACAAAACCTGTAGCTCCTGTGATTAATATTTTCATTTTCGCCAGATTACCTTATTCTCAATAGTAGATAATCTTCTACCCTCTTTCTTAATATGCTCAGGAGATTTACCTAAATATAAAAAACCAAGAACTTGATCTTTCTCGGTAAATCCTAAAAATGTTTTCATTTCATTCATATAAGTCATTCCTCCGGTAGTCCAATGAACTGCAATGTTTTGAGTTGAAGCAGAAAGTAAAATATTCTGCACAGCACAAGAAGTAGCAACGATTTCTTCTACTAAAGAGATCTTAGTTCCAACACTTTTCTCTACTACTAAAGCAATAATATGAGATGCTAAAAGTGGGTTTATCTTGAGCTTCTCGTATTTAAGATCTTTGTATAGTTCTTTTGAAATAGACGATTTGTATAGTTCTGATTGAAAGGAAGCTAAAGAATTTATAGAATCTCCAGAAAAAACTACAAACCGCCAGGGTTCGGTAAATCCATGCGTTGGAGCCCAATTTGCAGAAGAGAGTAAAGTTGAAACAGTACTATCTGGAATCGTTTCTCCAGTAAAGAATTTAGGCTTTACGTTTCTTCGATGTTCTATAATCTCGTTTAAATTCATTTAATTTTAGATTTATTAAATACTGAAAAAGTATAGTTCCAATAGCATAAACTAGCAAATCGTATTTATCGGCAGTAAATGAGCTTGACAAATAGGGTAACAGTAGTTCGAAAACGAAGGAAAGATACAGAAAAAAGAAAAGCAGTTGAGCTTTTGAAAATATAAATAAATCTCGATAAATAAGGGTTAAAAACAGACATGTTAAAGTCAATAAAACGGTGGGAGCTAAGAAATCGTTTAGATAATACTGAACGTAAATCGGTTTGGAAAAGCCCCAATTATGCTCATTAAAAAAGAACACAATGAGAGTTACTAAAAAAAATGGTCTGGTAATTATTAACCAGGCAAAAGACTTGCGATCCATATTAAAAGTGAAATGATTCCAAAGAATACTAACTGAACAAATTGAATAATGCGTTTTCCAAAAACAATGAGATAACCATCTTTAGAATATATTTTAATTAAAGGCATTTTAAATGGATCTGGTTGAGCGTCTAGAGCTTCCCTAGTCAGTCGTTCCTTTTCAAATAACTCCTTACCACAATAACTACAAAGACTAGACGATGTACTCGTCCACTTATCGCAATTTGGGCATACTTTTTCTTGATGCATTCAGTCTAATTATTTCTTGAACAAATTACTCAATTCTTAAAACAAATTCGAAATTTTTGCAAAAAAAAAACGACCACTAATGTGGTCGTTTTTTTTATATATTAAAATAAGATTAAGATTTAATCTTTCTCATTCTTAAACTTTCTGGAGTTACCTCTAAATACTCATCATCGCTAATGTATTCCATCGCTTCCTCAAGAGAGAAAACAATTTTCGGAGCAATTTTCATTGCATCATCAGAACCAGACTTACGCATGTTTGTTAGTTGCTTACCTCTTACAAGGTTAACTTCTAAATCGTTATCTCTAGAGTGTTCACCAACAACTTGACCTTTGTAAATTATATCGGTTGGTGCAATAAAGAAACGACCTCTATCTTGTAATCTGTTAATAGCAAATCCTGTAGCTGCACCTTGTTCCATAGAAATAAGAGCACCTTTAAATTTAGAGATAATTTCACCTTTATAAGGTAAAAACTCTCTAAATCTATGTGTCATAATAGCTTGACCAGAAGTAGCTGTAAGCATATTATTTCTCAAACCTATTAAACCTCTCGAAGGAACATCAAATTCTAAATGTTGTAAATCTCCTTTAGGCTCCATAATTAATAAATCACCTTTACGCTGAGTTACCAATTCTATTGCTTTACCAGAAAATTCTTCAGGAACATCAATTACTAGTGTTTCGTATGGCTCACATTTCTTACCGTCAATAATTTTCTCAATTACCTGTGGTTTCCCAACTTGTAATTCGTAACCTTCACGACGCATAGTTTCAATTAATACGGATAAGTGGAGAATACCACGACCGAATACATTGAATTTGTCTTCAGAATCTGTAGCTTCAACTCTAAGAGCTAAATTCTTTTCAGTTTCTTTATACAAACGATCTCTTAAGTGACGAGAAGTAACATATTTTCCTTCTTTACCGAAGAAAGGAGAATTGTTAATTGTAAATAGCATACTCATCGTAGGCTCATCTACTTTAATTCTTGGCATTACTTCAGGGTTTTCTAAATCAGCTAATGTATCACCAATTTCGAATTCGTCTAAACCAATAATTGCACAAAGATCACCAGAACGTACAGTATCAACCTCAGTTCTACCAAGACCTTCAAATACGAAAAGCTCTTTAATACGAACCTTTTTATTTACGCCATCTTTACATAGCATATAATCTTTTCCTTTTTCTAAGTCACCACGGAATACACGTCCAATAGCAATTCTACCTTTAAAGCTAGAAAAGTCTAATGAAGTAATTTGCATTTGTGGAGTACCTTCTCTGTAAGGAGCTTCAGGAATAGTTTCTAAAACTGCGTCTAATAAAGGAATAATGTCTGTAGTTGGTTTATTCCAATCAGTACTCATCCATCCTTGCTTAGAAGAACCATAAATAGTAACGAAGTCTAATTGATCTTCGGTAGCTTCCAAGTTGAACATAAGATCGAATACTTGCTCCTGAACGATGTCTGGAGTACAGTTTTCCTTATCCACCTTATTTACTACTACAATAGGCTTAAGACCTAAAGCAATGGCTTTACTTAATACGAAGCGCGTTTGAGGCATTGGACCTTCAAAAGCGTCTACTAAAAGTAAAACACCATCAGCCATTTTCAATACACGCTCAACCTCACCACCGAAATCGGCGTGACCAGGAGTATCCAAAATGTTAATTTTAACACCTTTGTAATTCGCGGCAACATTCTTCGAAACTATCGTGATTCCACGCTCTCTCTCTAAATCGTTGTTATCAAGAATAAGTTCCCCAGTATCTTTTCTAGGGTCCATAATTTGACATTCGTGAATGATTTTGTCGACTAAGGTAGTTTTACCGTGATCG